>JBDHCH010000151.1:0-11940 GCA_039592115.1 Gemmatimonadota bacterium
TTCCCGCCGGGGTTCCCGCCGGGGTTCCCGCCGGGGTTCCCGCCGGGGTTCCCGCCGGGGTTCCCGCCGGTACCTGGAGCGGAGGGACCGAATCGCGCCTCCAGCCCTGGAACGAGAGACTCCATCGCCACGCCCCTCGAGGCCTTGAGGAGCACAACTTCCGTTCCTCCCAGCCGGTCCCTCAGGATCTCCTTCGCGTCGTCCAACCCCTCGGCAGGGATCAGCTCGGGACCATCCGCAGGCGGGACGATCCATTGGGCGGCTTCGGCGAACAACCCGGTGGCGATCACCAGGTCCACTGAGCGCCGGAGGGCATCCTCCAGGGCTCGGCGGTGGTACAGACGGGCCTCATCGCCCAGTTCCAGCATGCTTCCCAGGACGGCGACCCGCGGACCCAGGACCTGGACCGTCTCGAGGAGATCGAGGGCCGCCGCGACGCTCTGTGGGTTGGCGTTGTAGCAGTCCAGCAGGAGGGTGAGGCTTCCCAGGATCCGGATTTCGCTCCTCATTCCTCCTGGCCTGACCTTCGCCACTCGCCGGGCCGCGTCCCGGGCAGGAACGCCCACCGAATGGGCGACGGCCAATGCCAGAAGGGCATTCTGCACGGAGTGTCGGCCCGGCAGCCCCATCTGCACGGGCTGGCCCATCCAACGGAACCGGTAGCAACCCTTTTCGGTCACCTCGGCCTCGGAGGGGCGGTACTCCGGGGCGGCCCGCTCGGTCCACCCGACCACGTTCACCTCCGGGACCAGGGTCCGGGCCCGCTCGGGGAGGATGGCCGGCTCGTCCCCCACCACACCGACCCCGGCACTCCCCAACCCCCGAAAGAGGTCCAGCTTCTCTTCCAGCACTCCCGTCAGGGATCCCAGTTTCTCCAGGTGGGTTTCGCTAACGGTGGTGATGACGCCCAGGTCCGGATCGGCGACCTCCGTGAGGGCACGTATCTCCCCCGGCTCGTTCGTCCCCATCTCCAGAACCAGGAACTGAGCGTCATCCGGGGCCATCAAGATCGTCTGGGGAAGGCCGATGCGGTTGTTCAGATTCCTGGGGGTCGCGTGGACCCGAAAGCTGCCTGAGAGGGCGCCGGCTATGAGGTCCTTGGTCGTGGTCTTTCCCGAGGATCCGGTCACACCCACCACCGTGGCCTTCAGCGCCCTCCTGCGGTGTTGTGCCAACCGCCCCAGTGCCAGAAGGGTGTCTTCCACCGGGTAGATCCGGGTGGACTCTTCTGCGGGGACTTCCCGGGAGACCACGACGCCCTCCGCACCCTTGGCCAAGGCGTCAGCGACGAAATCGTGGCCGTCGAAACTCTCGCCAGAGAGAGCCAGGAACAGGTCTCCGGCTTCGACCGAGCGGCTATCCGTCCAGATGCGGGTGAATCGCAGGCCAGGCACTGCCCGTCCCGTATTGAGACCCAGTGCCGTTCGAACCTCGAGGTCGGTCCACTGGAAGCTCATGCCGGCACCGCCTCTCCCCCGCCCATGGCCTCGCGAACGAGGGCAGGCTCATCAAAGGGGATCTTCTCGCGGCCGAGGACCTGGTAGCTCTCATGGCCCTTGCCAGCCAGAACGACGACATCCCCGGGCCGGGCTTCCGCGATGGCACGGAAGATGGCCTGCTTTCGATCGGTGACTCTCCTGAGGGGGGCACCTCCCATCCCTGCGACGACGTCGTCGATAATGAGATCGGGATCCTCGGTTCGCGGATTGTCCGAGGTAACGAACGCCAGATCGGCGGTTCGAGCCACGACTTCACCCATGCGGGGGCGCTTCCCACGATCTCTGTCGCCTCCGGCTCCAAAGAGGACCAGCAGGCGTCCCTGTACCAGGGGCCTCAGGGTGTTGAGGACACGGTCCAGTGCGTCAGGGGTGTGGGCAAAGTCGATGAGGACGGTGAAGGGCTCCGAGACCACGACTTCGAGGCGGCCTTTCACCTGGGGGGCCATGGACAGCCCCTCGGCGATCTCCCCGACGCTCAACCCGCCGGTCCAGGCGAGCCCGGCGGCAGTGAGTGCGTTCTCGATGTTGAATCGGCCCAGGAGGGGCAGGGTCACCGGCGCCTCTTCGTCCCCGCCAACCAGGCGGAACCGGGCCCCGTTGGTAACCAGCTCGATATCCAAAGCCCGGAAGTCCGCCGGGGAGTCGATCCCCACCGAAAGGGTCTGACCGTTTGGGAAGGGAACGTCAGCCCAGGCCGCTTCGTCCTTGAACACGACGGCCCAGCCGTTGGGCTTCAAAAGATCGAGGAGGTGGGCCTTCGCCTCCCGGTATTCGGCCAGGTCGGCGTGATAGTCCAGGTGGTCGTGGCCGAGGTTGGTGAACACCGCAGCGTCGAACCGGAATCCATCGAGGCGGGACTGGGCCAGGGCATGCGAGGAGGCTTCCATGATGACCGCCTGGAAGCCATCGTCGGCCAAGTCACGAACCCAGGAGGAGATCTGAACCGGCCCTGGAGTGGTGAGGCCTTCCGTCCCCGGACGAATCGCCCCGGTGCCCTCTACCAACCCCAGGGTGCCGATCCAGGGGGACCCCATGACCGTATCCGAGGCCAGGGCTGCTCCCAGGCGCCCATCGGCCACCTGAAGCTGCGGCACATCAAGGTCCGGGGTGATGCGCTCCACGATCACCGCGACGGCACCGGCCGCAACGGCTTGGGGGAGGAATTCGTGTGCGTCGAACTCCAGCCCCTTCCAGGCCAGGAACAGGTCACCGGGGCCCGCCTCCCGTGAATCCTGGCTGACACCCGTGACCGAAATGTCCAGAGGCCCCCGGGCGTCCAGCAGGAGCTGGGCATCTCGGAGGCGTTGGACCACGGCCTGAAGAGGGATGGGAATCCTACTCATTCTGGGCCCTTCCAACGATGATCCGGACCGTATCTCCTGGTGTCAGCGGAGTGCCCGGGGCTGGATCGGTTCCAGCAATGGGTCCCGAGGCTTCCAGGAGAACTCGGAAGCCCCGGGAATGAAGCCGGCGGACGGCAAGCCGAGGAGGCAGACCGGAGACGTCGGGGACCACAGCGCCCGTCTCCGGCGAGTTGAGAGTCCGGGGCGTTCGGACAGGAGGGGAGGGGGAGGGAGGTACTGAGGCGAAGTGAGCCCCCGTCGGAGGTGAGGTCCTCGGCTGCCGCCGGGTCAGGGAAGCAAGGGCTTCCCGGTCGATGGGCGCATGGCGGGCGGCAAGCACCGCCTCCATCGTCGCCCGGGTAACAGGTGCTGCGGTCGCGCCGCCGTAGTAGGCGCCGTCGGGCCTATCGAGTTTCACGTAGAGGACCAACTTCGGGTCTTCCACGGGAAGAAAGCACACAAAGGAGGAGTAGTATTCGCCCTTCGCGTATCCAGAACCGGGTCCGTAGGCTCGGGAGGTACCGCTCTTTCCAGCCACCGTGAAGTTGGCCAACTGGGCTTCTCTCCCGGTCCCATCCTCCACCACATCCACCAGGACCTGAGAAATTTCTCTGGCGAGAGAAGAGGGGATGACCTGCCGAACGATCCTCGGCTCCTGAGTGAAGAGCACTTTCCCGTCGGGGCTACGGAGCTCCTTCACGAGGTGGGGTTCCATGAGCTTTCCCCCGTTCGCCAAGGCACCGTAGGCCATGACCATCTGGATGGGGGTGACCCCGATTTCGTAACCGATGGCCAGGGAGACGGGCGATTGCCGGGACCACTGCGGATCGCCCGGCCGGTACAGTTGCCCAGGGTTCTCCCCGGCGATCTCGATTCCAGTTCGGGATCCGAAACCGAAGTCCCGGAGGATCTGGAACTGCTGGGCCCCGCTGAGCTCCTGAGCGGCTTTCGCGATGCCGATATTGGACGAGACCTTGAGAGCCTCGGCCACCGTCATCCGCTCATGGGGATGGGTGTCGGTGAGGGTCCGGCCTTCGATGCGCCATTGCCCCTCCTCTCCGTCCACGCTGTCGGACAGGCTCCCGGCGCCATGGTCCAGGATCCCCGCCACAGTGAACGGCTTGAGCGTGGATCCGGGCTCATAGGGAGCGTTGATGGCCGAAAGCCCCGTGGAGTTTCCTCCCTGGATCGACACCAGGGCGAGGATCTCACCGGTCTTCGGGTCGGAAACGATGAGGTCTCCACCCTGGGCTCCGGTCTCCTTGATGGCTGAGGAGAGCTCCTCCCGGGCGATCTCCTGGAAATCCCGATCCAGAGTAAGGACGACATCCCCACCGGCCCGGGGTGGGGACACGAGGTCGGATTGGCCGGGGATCGGATTCCCGTCGTGGCCTCGGGCCTGGACCGTCTTGCCTGGGGTCCCAGCCAGGTGCTGCTGGAAAGCCTGTTCGATCCCCCCGCGCCCGGATCCTTCCTGCACACTCCCCAGGGCACCACGGGCGAGGAGTTGGTGCGGGTAATAACGCTCGATTTCTCGGGAGACGTATACGCCCCGGATCCCCCGCAGGTCTTCCTGAACATGCGGCGGGAACCGGCCTGGGATCGTCACCCATTCGTCGGTGACATCCGCGAGTTCCCGTCGTTTCGCCCGACTCAGGTTCAGTTTCGTCGAAAGGAGCCCGATGACCGAATCGCGTGTGGCAGGAATCAGCTGGGTGGGCGCAACCTCGACCTTCATGGTCACATTGGTTGCAGCCAGGAGGTTCCCCTCCCGGTCAAAGACGGAACCCCGGGGCGCTGGAACGTCCACCGTCTCCCGGTGTTGGACCTCAGCCATCTCCTGCCACCGGGCCTTCCCGGCGACCTGGACCAGTGCGGCCTTGGAAAGGAGGCCGAGGCTGCAGAGGATCCAGGCTAGCAGGAGGAGACGTCTCCTATGTTTATGCCGGACCTCTCCTCTCCTCCTTGCCGTCATGTCGTCTCCCCCAGCAGATAGACGATGTCGGCCCCTTCGGCCTCCCGCATGCCCAACCGCTCCCTGGCTTCCGGGATGACCCGACTCCGGCTCTCCAGGACATCGACCCTCCGAGCCAGGTCCACCCTCTCCGCCTCGTTCAGGGTCAACTCCCGGCTCAGGGAGTCGACCACCTCGAGGGCTTCCAGGGCCCTTGCCTGCCGCCATGCCACAAGGCTGAGAGACGCCAGGAACGCGGCTGTGGCCATGGCCACCAGGCTCGTGCCGGCCACGCGGCTCACTGGGCCTTCCTCCAGGCCCGGAGTAGGGCGCTTCGCGCTCTGGGGTTGCCGCCAACCTCCCCGGCGGACGGCCGCATGGGGCCCTTGAAGAGAAGTGATCCAAGGGCCCGACCCCGGCAGACGCAAAGGGGAATGCCCGGAGGGCAAACGCACTCCCTGCTCCACTCTCTGAAGGCACCCTTGACGATGCGGTCTTCGAGGGAGTGATATGCGATGACGGCGAGGACTCCCCCGGGGTGAAGGAGGTCGCGTATGCCTGGGAGGGCCCGGTCAAGGGCTTCGAGCTCGTCGTTGACCGCGATCCGAAGCGCCTGGAAGATCCTGGCGATATCCTTGGGACCTGGAGACCGGTTCAAGGTCCTGCCGAGAGCCGCAACCAGGTCGTCGCTGTTCCGGAACGGGCGATCCTCTCTGCGGCGGACCACCTCCCGAGCGAGGCGCCGGGCCTTGGGCTCTTCCCCGTAATCCCGGAAAACTCTAGCCAACTCCTCCTCGGGTTCATGGTTCAGGAAGTCCGCGGCCGTCCTTTCCTGGCCGGCGCCCTCCATCCGCATGTCCAGGTCAACGCCCCTGCGGAACGCGAACCCCCGGTGGTCCTGATCCAACTGCCATGAGCTGACGCCGAGATCCAGGAGGGCCCCATTCAGGCCCTCCTGACTCGTGTGCGCGTCTGTCACGACTCGGTCGAATCTCATGTTCAGGAACCGGACTCTGCTTGAAAAAGGTGCCAGCCGCTCCGCGGTGGCCTTCAACGCCTCCGGGTCCCGATCTACTCCGAGGACCCTGCACTCGGGCCAGGTGACCAGCATGGCTTCCGTGTGCCCACCTCCACCCAGCGTACCGTCCAGGATCACCCCGGATGCCGCGCCTTCGAGAGCATCCAGGACCTCCCGGACCATCACCGGTTCATGGAACCGGCCCCTCACCCCTCTCGTCCCGTCGTTCAGCTCCATCTCGCGATCCCCGAAGGAGGAGCGGCTCCCCTGTTCGTGGGAGCCGCCGTCATCCGAAGATCTGGTGGGCGAAGCGTTGGAAGTCTTCCCCTCGATCCTGAACCGCCCCTCGATACTGTTCCGGATTCCAGATCTCCACCCGATCGATGTTCCCGCTCAGGAGGACCGTCCCCTCCAGGGAGGCCGCCTCCTGAAGCCAGGCGGGGATGAGGATCCGACCCTGCTTATCCGGGGAGACCTCGACTGCACTGGAGGTGATCTCCCTGACATGGTTCCAGGCGGACCGATCACCTCGGCGGTATTCCAGCAACCGCTCCTGGACCCCTTTCCAGACCTTCTCGGGAAAAAGGGTCAGGTACGGTTTCTCCCATTGGAGGAGAATGAAGCGCTCTCCCTCCGCTTCCTTTCGGAAAGCGGACGGAAGGGACACGCGCCCCTTCTCATCCATCTGGAAGTCGTACCGGCCGAGGAATCCGCTCACCGTGGTGGCAGCCTGTGGGTAGAAGTGGTATGAAATGGTACCGAGTGGGAAGATACGGAGTCAATTCGAGGGGCGCAAGGGTCTTTTTTTCAAATTCTCGAGGGTTCGCCCGAGAGGGATCCCAGACCGAGACACATGGGAATAACGCTTGTATTGCAGGCACTTCAGAGGGGAGGGCTGCGGGCCGCGACAGCCTTTCTTCGGTTTATTTTCGGGAAATTTGAGATGCTCCCCACATTTCCCCACGCAGATCCCGGAGGTCCCTCCGGGACCCCTGGGCGAGCGGAACAGCCCACACCGGCCGGACACGCGCGGCGCTTATGTACACGGGGTGCTTCTCAGGTGATGGGGAATAAGAAGACGCCGCAGGGCGAACCCTGCGGCGTCTTCCCTCCAGGGAGTGGAGGTGCGTTACCGGCCCCGCCGGATAATCGCTTCCTGAATCTCGATGTAGGTGTTCGTCGCGTTCAGGAGATTCTGTCGGTCTCCCTCCAGGTTGTTGGCCTGGGCATAGCTGGCGGCCTCCCGGAGGTACCCGAGGGCTTGCTGGAACTGCGGGAGAGTCGCGCTGGCGGTCTCCAACGTCTGGGGCTCCTGCTGAACGGAGGCCCGGCGGTAGAGTGAGTATCCGAGCCAGAACAGGCTCCGCTGGGCAATCTCAGGACTCGCATCGAATTCCTGAGTGAGGAGGATGACCCGGATGCCATAATCCCAGTTCTCCGCCCTCACGCCATCGTTGTATCCGTTGCTGAAGAGGAGGTTCACAACGGCGTCGGGGGACTGCTCACCCCGCTGGATGGCTTCCCGGAAAACAGGCATCGCGTCATCGACCCGCCCGGAATTCAAGAGCCAGTTTCCTTGCCGCATGGAGACGTTGGGGTACTCGGGGTCCAGCTCCCGGACGCGCTCAAGGGACTCGATAGCCTCGTCCACCCGGTCCGCCCGCTGAAGGGCGTCGGCATAGACGGACCAGACCTGTGCTTCCTCGCCATGGGTCTCGAGGATCCGCTCGCCAAAGGCCACAGCCTCGGTGAACTGCTGGAGATTCAGATGAGCGTTGATGATGCTCCGGAGCTGGGCCACGTCCATCTCGTCCCCTTGGAGGTCATACACGCTAGAGAAGGACTGGAGAGCCTTCTGATAGAGTTCGGCAGCCTCCACAGGAATCATCTCCTGGCCGGCAGCCAACTCCGCTCCTGCGGCAAAAGCGAATCCCCCGTGCTGTTCAAGGAGATCCACGTTCTCGGGCTCCAACTCGAGTCCGACCTCGATGAGCTGCATGGCGCCGAGGGGGTCACCGGCCTGAGCCAGCTGGTACGCGACGCCCATTCGGACCCCAGCGTTTGCCGGGTTGAGCTCCAGGTAACTGGAATAGTACGCTCTGGCCTCTTCGTCGTTGCCCATGAGGGCCGAGACATAGCCGGCGTTTTGCATGGCGTCTTCATGGAGGGGGTCCAACTCCAGGACCCGCCTGAATTCCTCCAACGCCTCCTCCAGCCGGTTGACTTCCTCCTGCCTCAAGACCATGGCCCGAGTGTACCGGGACTCGACCGTGTTGGGGTTCAACTCGATTGCCCGTTCACAGTTCTCCAGGGCGGTCTCCCACTGCTGGCTCGAGGCGTAGTCACCGCAGAACTGAGCGTAGCGGACCTGCTCGACCAGAAGCTCCAGAGAACTGAAAAAGTGCTGAGCCGCGGCAAGTTGCCCTCGGTCCTCGACCGTTACGGGCTCCACCTCGAGGGCCTCCCCATTGGCCCCGACGAAGCTGCCCTCAACTCGCCACCCCTCGCCCTCACGTGTGTACGTGCCGCAAAAGACGAGCTCAGCCTGGATCTGCTGTCCAAGCTGCCGTGTCCGAATGCAGTTGAGGTCCTCCATCTTCATGTCGAACCGCTTCAGGGCGTCCTTGATCTCCTTCTCCTCAACCGGCTGGTGCGTAGCCATATCGTTGATGAGATCTCGGAGCTCATCCGCAAGACGCTCTCCAAACTTTTTGCTCGCGTCATTCTGCGGTGGGACATCAGGTACCAGGACCCGGAAACGGGCCGAAGCTTCCTGCGCCTTGAGGGTTTGCGGCTGGATGGAGATGGCTGCCAGAGCGACCGTAACCAGCGCCAGCAGCCCGAGCCGAAGCCTTCCATTCATGGTTCCTTCTCCCTGGAGTGGGTCCAACTTATTTCAGGGGGTTTCTGCGCATTCGCGCAGATAGACTAGGAGGCGGTTGCCTTCCCAGACGAGAGAGCGGCCCCCCCGGACATCGGCTCGCTCTCTTGAGGAATCCGAAAATGTATACGGAATCAGGAGATAAGGTCAACCGCACTCCAAGAGCCTCCTACCGCCACCCCGAAGACCCTTCCCTGCCGTTTCCTTTGTTAAGAAACGTTCGGACTCAAATATTATTACAGAGCGGGAAAAAGAAAGATCCTCGTATTTCCGCGGTAACCGGCGGTGGGCCTGGGTTCTGGGCGGTCCGGGTCAGGACGGTAACGCCGTGCCCTCCCTCCTACGGATGGCATCCGTCACCCCGGGAGACAGGGCCTTGGACCGTTTCTCCTGGTAGTCGAACATGACCATGACGGTCTCGCCGGATGCCAGCGCTTCGCCGTCGGGGTCCTCCACGAGGTACTCCATCACAAAGTGTTTCTTCCCCAGTTTCGAAACCCTGACTCCAACCCGAAGGGTCAGGGGATAGAAGATCCTGGCGTGATAGCGGACCCGGGCTTCGGCGAGAATGAAGTCCACTTCATCGAGGGTCCCCTTTCCGACCACCTCTCGCCAATAGGCGGCCCGGGCTTCCTCGAAGAACACGAGGACCAGGGAGTGGTGGGCGTGGCCACCAACGTCGATGTCCTTGAACCGGACATCGGTTTCGTGCCAAAAGGAGAATTGCTCGGACGCGGGCTTCATCGGAATCCTCCGGGATGGTTGTGACCTTCGCTTCCCCTCGAGAGGGTGAAGCTTCGAACATCTCCGGACCAAATGGAAGGTCCCCCCTCAGAGGCCTTGGGATGCGTCCCACCGATCCCCCTTCAAGCGCACCCACACGCGGTGGGAGAAGAACTGCACCTTCTCCAGGCCTGACTGGACATTGGGCCCGGGAAACCTTCTCTTTAGCCGCCGCCGGCCATTCGCCGGCACGGGATTTCTTTCCGGCTCTCAGATCGGTGCCCGCAGCGATGCCCGACCCACATGGTCTCCACGTCCTACTGGTAGAGGACAATCCAGATGATCGGTGGCTTCTCGGCGAGATCCTCCGTGGGCGAGGTCATACCGTTACGGCCTGCGAGGATGGGGAGTCTGCCTGGGCGGCCTACCAGGAGAGCCACCCGCCCCTCATCCTACTGGATTGGGTCCTCCCCGAGATCGACGGCCTCGAGCTCTGCCGATTGATCCGTGAAGACGACCGAGGTCCGGGTTGTGTCATTCTTGTCGTCACGGCCAGGGCATCCGCCGACGATCTCAGGATGGTCCTGGAGGCGGGGGCGGACGACTACATCCCCAAGCCCCTCAACCTTCCCCTGTTCGAGATCCGCCTGGCAGTGGCGGAGCAACGGGTGAAGAACCTCCGAGAGCAGGAACGGACCCGGCTGGAGCTGGAGGGTAAGACCCGAGAGCTCGAGACCTTATTCCAGAATCTGGACGAAGTGATCTTTTCCATCGACGTGTCCCAGGGTGAGCTCTCCCATGTGTCGCCGGCCATCGTGGACCTCCTGGGCGTCTTCCCCGAGGCCGTTTTGCGGGACCGGGACGTGTGGAGGGATTTTCTCCTCCCCCCGGAGTTGCGAGAAGTGGAGGACCTGGCGACGGGGATGTCCGGCCAGCATGCCCTCACCTTCGAGTACGAGGCGCTCCGGCCCGATGGGGACACCCGCTGGGTGAAGTCAACCCTGAAGCCGGGGCTCTCTCCCGACGGAGCGGTCATCCGCATCGACGGGTTCGTGTCCGACCTGACTGCTCGCCGGGTGGTGGAGGAGGAGTTGTCGGTAAGGAACCAGGAATTGCAGACCCTCTACCGCGTGTCGGAGGTTACGCTCGCCACCTCGGACCTGGACAAGGCGTTCCAGGAGATCCTTAAGGAGGTCGGAGAGGCGACGGCGTTCCCTGTATGCTATCTGGAGCGCCTGGATGAGGAGAGGGACCGACTGGTTATCACTCGGGCCCACGGGCTTCAAGTCCCTACGGACGGGTCAGCAGAGATTCCCCTCCAAGACACCCTCTCCGGGTTGGCGGTAGAAGAGAGGAAACCCGTGGCTGTGGAGGACGCGACAAGCCACCCTCGGTTCAGAAACGACTTCCTCAGGCGGGTGGGGCTCCGCTCCTACGTCGCTTTTCCGCTACTCGCATCGGGGAAGGTCCAGGGCGTTCTCACCCTGGCGGACACGGAAATCAGGGAGATCCCGCTCAGGCTCCTCGCGTGGGGCGAGAGCCTGGCGAACTCGCTGGCCTCTTTCGTGGAGCGGGTGGAGGCAGAGAGAGCCTTGCGGAAAGGGGAGCAGCAGGCCCTGGCGCTTGCAGGTGAGCTCACTCAAGCGAACGACGAGCTCGAGGCTTTCGCGTACTCCGTCTCCCACGACCTGAGGGCTCCCCTCCGGACGATGCAGGGGTTCGCCCACGCCCTGATCCAAGAGCATGGCGAAGAACTCCCCCCGCAGGCGGGGGATTTCGCGCACCGCATCATCGCCTCTGGCCAAGAAGCGGAAGAGCTCATCCGGGATCTCCTCTTCTACAGCCGAATGAGCTTCGAGGAGCTCCAACTCGAGGAGATCGAACTCGGGCAGGCGGTCGCCGATGCCCACAAGCAGGTGGCCGGCGACCTGGAGGAGCGGAGAGCCGTCCTGATCGCTCCGGACGAGTTTCCGATGGTCCGGGCTCACCACACCACGCTGGTCCAGATTCTGGCGAACCTCCTCTCCAACGCCGTGAAATTCGTGCCCGATGAGCGAGAGCCTGAGGTCGTACTGAAATGGGAAGAGGTGGAGGAGGAGGGAGTCGTCCGGGTTTGGGTGGAGGACAACGGGGTCGGAATCCCCGAGACTCAACAGCAGAGGGTCTTCGGCGTATTCGAGCGCTTGGAGGGCGACCTCAAGCGCCCAGGGACCGGCATTGGGCTGGCCATCGTGCGAAGGGGGACGGAGCGGATCGGTGGAAGGGTGGGTGTCGTCTCTCGGGAAGGTGATGGCAGCCGTTTCTGGGTGGACCTCCCCAAGAGTCGGCCTTCGGCGCTCTGGCCCCCCTGGGGGGGGAGGAAGGGATAGGGAAGGTCTGCACAGGTTCGGACGCCGACCTGGAACTAAGGAAGGTCTGCACAAGTGGGGTGCGGCCGCGCACAGGGGTCTTGCGAGTGCCAGACAAGGAAGGACGACGAAAGCGATGCCAAAGCATCGGAGAGGAGTTCTGACGCCGTATGG
>JBDHCH010000152.1:0-13586 GCA_039592115.1 Gemmatimonadota bacterium
CTCCTCGAGATACTCCCGGAGAAGGAACAAGGGGATCCCACGGATCTCTCGGATGATCGTGCGCCTGGTGGTATTCTCCGGTCCCCGACCCATGCCTACGTTGCCCTCACCATCTCTACCCCCCACCGACGGGAGGGAAGATGTCCACGGCGTCGGTCGGTTCCATGACGCGCTGGAACCCCTCTTCCAGATAGACCACCTCACGGCCGTTGATGAACATCTTCATGTATTCGTGAAGGCGTCCGCTCTCGTCGAGCAGAACCGACTCCAGCGCGGGGTGCTGGGCGACCACCAGCTCGATGAGCTGCTGGGCGCTCGATCCAGGCTTAAGCTCTACCTGGATGGAGGACCCACTGACGATGTCTCGCAGAGTTGCGTAGAGCTTGACTGTTATCATGGACATTGAATGATCCCCTGCGCCCAAAGACATCCTCCGCAAACCGGGAAGGTCGTGTTTCCGAGGCAATCCTCCTCATTGGTTTCCGACAGATCGCAGCCGCCACAGAAGCTGCAGGGCGCAAAGACAAAGTTGTGCAGACGCTCGCGATAGGCCACGTATTCCGGGTCGAGCCAGAGATCTGCCAACGACCGAACGGCCACATTGCCGATGACGTGCTTGGTGGATACTCGAGGTTTCCCGTGCAGGTAGCTCGTATGCGTATGCATGAGAGGCCAGCACGGGCTCACGTCTCCGTTCCATGCGATCGACATCGTTCCGCTTTCCACGAAGTTGCAGGTGTCGCTGGCGCCACTCCAGTTGTTCCCCGCAAACTCGATATTCAGCTGGCTGTTGAAGGCCTCGAATAGGGCGTCCCGGGTCGAAGGGTCGAAATCCATCCTGGGGATCTTGAGGCGTGGTAGGTGGGGGGCCTCCAGATAGGCGATGTTGTGTATGACCTGGGCGTAAAGGGCCTCAGCCTGCATGTCGGCAGTGGCCGGCTGGATGTTGCTTACCGAGAAACGCGTGGCTTTCAGGGACTTACCCAGCCGGATGATCTCCGGCAGGTCCGCGATGTTACGCTTCATGGCCAGGAAAGCGATGCCGATCTCCGGTTTTGGGTGATGGGCGGCCGGCCGCATCCGCGAAAAACGTCTCAGGTTCTCGATCACCTGGGGAAGGTTCGCCCCGACGCGTACATCCGCGAAGGTCTCCGGGGACGCCCCATCGATGGAGACCCAGAGCAGGTCCAGTCCGGCTTCGATCAGCTGCCGCGAGACTTCCTCGGTGAGTGTCGTTCCGTTTGTGATCAGCTCCACGCTGGCGCCCAGTGCTTTGGCCAAGGCCACCCAGTCAGGGGTCATGGGGTGGTAGAGCGGCTCCCCGATTCCTCCGAAATACACGTCGGGAACCGGATCGAGAGCCGTCAGTCCATCGAGAATGCTCCCGAAGGTCGCGTCGCTCATCCGACCCATCGGGTTTTCCCACTCGTTCCGGAAGCAGGTGATACAATCCAGATTGCAGGCGACAGTGGGCTCGATGTAGACCTTGTTCAGTTGTGTGACGGGGCGGTGAACGCGGAAGTTGTTCTCGCCTCGGTCCAGACGGACTCTGGCTCCCGGCATCAAGCCGAAGTCCCGCGCAATCTCAGGCGGCAGGACCAGGCGGCCTTCCCCATCGACTTCGGCCCAGGCCGAGGTCGACTTCGTCGAGATTTCCTTTCGAGGCGGCCGATTCGGACGCAAGAAACGATCGATCAGGCTCATGGCTCGCCGTGGCGTGGAATCAGGTGTACGGAGCGAGGCGGGAAGGCCGCGTGCATCGAGCGGCCTACTGCGATTCCGGTCTCCCTGAATCGGGTCCGGCTGACGACCGCCACCAAGCGCACGCCACAATCCAGCTCCACCCGGTAGTGTGTTTCGGCCGGTACGGTCTTCGTCACCCGGCCGGCCATCACGTTTCGGGCACCGGCAAGGCCGGGGCTACCGTCCTCGTAGAGCTCGATCTCCTCAGGACGCACGGCGGCAAGAACCTCCTCCCCAGGCTCGAAGTCCACCTCGGCCTCGAGTTGCATCTCACCACACTCCACCTGGACCAACCCCCTCGCCTTGCCTGTGACGCGTCCCGGGATGAGCGTCTCGACGCCCAAGAAACGGGCGACCTCAAGTCGTTCTGGGCGGCGGAACACCTCCTCCGCCGAGCCCACCTGCGCTACCCCACCATTCACCTCGCTCTCCTCCAGCAATGCTCCCAGATCCTCGAGTTGGCCCTGCCGGGTCGGGGCATCGAGGGCTGCGAAAGGCTCGTCGAGGAATAGAACCTCGGGGTTGAGCACCATGGCCCGAGCCAGGCTGGTCCGCTGGGCCTCCCCACCGGACAGCTTAGCTGCGGGCCTGTCCGCGAGATGGGAGATGGACAGCCTCTCGAGCCAAACGCCGACGCGCTGGTCGATCTCTTCCCTGGGCAGGCGGCGGAATCCAAGCCCCAGCGAAACGTTGCGGCGCACACCCATTCGGCACAACAGCGGTTCCTGCATCACGGCGGCCATTCGCCGCCGTAGCTCCAGGAGTTGCCCTGTGTCGCGGAAGTCCACCTCATCCCCACAGAACACGACCTGCCCTCGAGCCGGCGTCATGAGGAGACCGAGCACCCGGAGAAGGGTGGTCTTCCCCGATCCGTTCTCTCCCAGGAGAGTCAGGACCTCTCCCCTGTGCAGAGCGAGGTGCGGTACATCGAGGACCGTGCGGCCATCGTATGCCGCAGTGACGTCGCGGAGCTCGAGTACGACCTCACTCATGGAGTCGAGCTCCGCTGCTGGAAGTGGGTGAGGAGCCAGGTGATGAGGAAGGTGAGCGCGATGAGGATCAGGCTCAGAGCGATTGCCACCTCGAAGTTGCCTTTGCGCGTCTCCAGGACGGTAGCGGTGGTCAGCACGCGGGTATGCCCCAGGATGTTCCCGCCCACCATCATCACCGCCCCCACCTCCGAGATGACGGCGCCAAACCCGGCGATGACGGCGGCGAGCACACGGTCATGAGCTGGACCCTGGAGGCCCCGAGGCTCTTGAGCTGAAGAAGAAGCTTCGGATCGATCTGCTGCATGGCCGCCATCGTGAGCCCGGTGAGGACCGGAAAAGCGATGATGAACTGGGCCATCACGATGGCACCGGGCGTGTAGAGGAGCTCGAAGAACCCCAGAGGTCCACTCCGCCAGAGCACGATGCAGACAAACAGGCCCACTACCACCGGGGGCAGACCCATCCCGGTGTTGATCAGGCTGACCGTGATCTGCCGTCCAGGGAAGACCTTGAAGGCGAGGAGGGCTCCAAACGGCACCCCGAAAGTCAGTGCAATCAGGGTTGCCAGGCCCACCTCGGGATCCCCCCGCAGAAGCAGCAGGATCGCCTCCTTCATGCCTTCCCAGATCAGCTCCATGGTGCCGACACGCCAGGGCCCACCCCGATCGAGCCACCTGTGCGAGTTCCGGGATGGGCACGCACGGACTCCTCGCTCTTTCCTGCGTCGGGGACAAAGAGCGCTTCTCCGTGCTCTTCCACCCCGAAAGCCGCGATGATCTCCTGGGCCTCATTGCCCAGAATGAAGTCGCCGAACGCCACGGCTCCAGCTCTGTTCACCTTTGGAAAGCGTTCCGGGTTGACCTCCAGGACGGAGTAGATGTTCAGGAATGTCGGATCTCCCTCCACGTGTGGGACCAGGCCCGTCTGGTCCTCGAAGGCCAGGTAGGTCCCCCGGTCGGTGAGCACATAGGCGTCCCTCTCGGCCGCGATCATAAGCGTCGCGCCCATTCCCTGGCCGGCGGAAAGATACCAGCCTCCCTCGGGTTCGACGCCCGCAGAGTTCCAGAGCTCGACTTCGCGCATGTGGGTACCGGAGTGGTCACCTCTGCTGACGAACCGCGCTCCGGCCTCGGCCACCATCCTCAGGCTCTCGGCCCCGCTTCTCCCACCGTGGATTCGCGCCGGATCCTCCTCCGGACCGACGATGAGGAAGTCATTGTGCATGACGATCCGGCGGTTGACGGCGTAGCCCGCCGTCACGACTTCCTTCTCCCCGGCAGGTGCGTGAACCAGGAGCACGTCGGCATCGCCTCGCCTCGCCATGGCCAGCGCTTCTCCTGTTCCTACGGCGATGGTCTTCACCTGGTACCCGGTCTGTGCTTCGAACAGCGGCAACAGCTCATCCAGGAGTCCCGAGTCCTGGGTGCTGGTGGTGGTGGCGAGAAGGACGTACCCAGGATCCGATGCGGCACGGCAAGCGGAGAGCAGGGCCGAGGCCACGAGGAGCACCAGGAGGACCGTCCGGGTCAACGAGCGAGGAAGACTCAAAGGGGGTTCCTTCCAGTCAGGAGACATACGGTCCGGCGATACCCCGATCAGGTTGGGCCAGCCCTTTCATATCTTCTAGTGGGCCTCGCCCATCCAGATGTCCTCCTCAACGATGATGGCGCGGGTCATCTCCCTGCCACCCACTTCCAGCGTGACCAGGTAGGTCCCAGGGTCGACCGGTGGACCTTGCCGTTCCCGCCCGCTGCGTTGGCCGCTCTGCTGGGCTCCCTCGGGTTCGGGAGGTGGATCGCTTCTCAGGTTCCACTGAACCCGGTTGATGCCCTGCAGTCCTGGGCCCGTGAGGGTCCGAACGGTATCCCCCGACGGCTCGGTGATGGTGAGGGTCACCTCTCCGTCCAGGTCCGTGGGGAGATAGTAGCTGATCGCAGTTCCAGCGGGGGGATTCGACCCCCGGAACTGCTTCCCTCCGCCCACCGTGACGGCCTTCTGCGTGTCCCGGAGCCACTGGACTGCCGAACGGACTTCGAACAGGTAGGCATCTCCGGCCAGGATCTCGGGCGTGAGCAGCTGAAGCGGCGTGATATCGTCGACGATCCAGATGCTTCGGCCGTGGGTGCCCACCACCAGGTCGTTTTCCCTGGGATGCACCAGGATGTCATCGATTCGAACCGTAGGCAGCCCATTCTGGAACCGCTTCCACTCCTGGCCACGGTCGAGAGAGACAAAGAGCCCGAACTCGGTTCCCAGGTAGAGGAGGTTGGGATTCCGCGGGTCTTCCGTGATGACGTTGGTTGGACCCGCCGGGAGGTTGTTCGTGATCGAGGTGAAGGTCTGCCCGAAATCCCGAGTGACAAACACGTAGGGACTCCAGTCCTCGTTTCGGTGGTTGTCCATCACCACGTAACAGGTGCCAGCGGCGAAGTTCGAGGGCTCCACTCTCTTCACCCGGAAGTACCCTTCCGGCGCACCGGGGATGTTGTCGGTGACGTTGGTGAAGGTGGCTCCACCGTCCACGCTGACCTGGACGTTCCCGTCGTCCGTCCCCACCCAGATGACTCCGGGCTGGCTGGGGGATTCGGCCAGCGTGGTGGCCTGGGAGAACCGGGATTGTCCGTCGTTCTTGGATGTCATGGGCTCGCTGCCGGGAACCCCCATGATGGAGAGCTCATCCCGGTCCACCTGCTTGGTCAGGTCCCGGCTGGCCACCCAGGTGGTTCCCCGATCCGTGGACCTGAAAAAGCGATTTCCCGCCACCAGAACCGTGCTGGGATCGTGGGGAGAGAGCTCGATGGGCGTGTTCCATTCGAAGCGGTACCTTGTGCCGAGTTCCGGTTCCGGCACCACATTCCCAGGCGTGACCTGACCGTTCCGTTCCCGGGGTGGCGCCGGAGCGATTCTCTGACTCTGCCCCGTCCTCAAATCCCTCCGCGACATGGAGCCGCCCTGGGACTCGGAATAAACGACATTGTAGTCGGTGGGATCGATGCGGACATAGAAGCCGTCGCCGCCCCCCACCCGGTACCAGTCGTGGTTGAAGATACCGGCCGCCCGGGTGGCGCTGGGGCCACACCAGCTTCCGTTGTCCTGGAGACCACCGCAGACGAAGTAGGGGCGCCTCATGTCGACGCCGATCTCGTAGAACTGACCCACGGCCATGGTGTTGATGAAATCCCAGGTGGCTGCCTGGTCCCAGCTGATGTTGAATCCGCCGTCGGTGCCCAACATGAGCTGGTTGGGGTTGTCCGGGTTGATCCACAGGGCGTGGTGGTCCCCGTGACCCATGCCCCTCACGGTGGAGAAGGTCTTCCCGCCGTCCACGGACTTGTAGAACGATGCCCCCATGGTGTAGACGATGTCGGAGTCCGTGGGGTCAACCCGAATCTGGCTGTAGTACATGGGGCGGTTGTTGTTGTTGCTCCGGATCTCCCAGGTGTTTCCCCCATCGTTCGATCGCCAGACGCCGCTTCGGGTCGGGTCTACCAGAGTGTCGCCCTCCTCCCGACGGGTGGGATTCGGCACCTCGATCTGTGCATAGACGATGTTGGGGTCAGCGGCGTACGCGGTCAGCCCGATGCGGCCCAGGATGCCTTCAGGAAGGCCGCTCCCCTCCAACCGGGTCCAACTGGCGCCGCCGTTGGCGGTTTTCCAGATGCCGCTTCCCGGGCCGCCTCCATTGAACCCCCAGGGGGTCCGTCGCCGCTGGTAGGACGCGGCATAGAGGACCTGGCTGTCCCGGGGATCCATGACGACATCGGTGAAGCCCGTGTCCTCGTCGATGAAGTTGGTGTTGGTCCAGGTCTGCCCACCGTCGGTGGTCTTGAACAGGCCTCGGTCGCCCCCGGGCCCCCACAGGGGCCCCGTGGCGGCTACGTAGGCCACGTCCGGGTCGTTGGGATCCACGATGACCCGGGCGATGTGGTGGGAGTTCCTCAAGCCCACGTTCATGAAGGTCTCACCGCCGTCGGTGGACTTGTATACTCCATCCCCCCGGGTGGTGCTCTGGCGGTTGTTGGATTCCCCGGACCCGACGTAGAGGATGTCCGGGTTTGACGGTGCGATGGCGATGTCACCGATGGAAGAGACAGGGTAGGTGTCGAAGATGGGGGTCCAGGTGGTGCCCATGTTGGTGGACTTCCAGATCCCTCCCGTGGCGAAGCCCAGGTAGATGGTGCTGGGGTCCCCGACCACCGCTTCGACATCGTCGATGCGCCCCGACATGTTGGCGGGGCCGATGGAGCGCCAGACGAACTCCCGGAGGATGGGGTCGTCGGACTGGTTCACGGGTCTCTCCGAACCACCCTGCTGCGCGAGGGCGCCGACGGTCGACAGCTGAATGAGAAAGGCCAGGAGGCCAGGGATACGAGTCAATCTCTTCGATCTCGTCATTGTCACCGTCCTTGGAAGCCACGAGGGGAAACGAATAACCGCTTTGCTGAGCCCCAATCGACCCTGCGGATCGGCCCAATCATAGGCGCATGAGCGGGTTTCCGCACCCGGGAATAGAGGCGCGTTGACCAGCCTTTCGGCTCCGAGCGTGTCGTCTTGTCGCGCCACAGCCTGCCGTTCTTCCTTCCCGTCGCGTCGGTTCCGCCGACTGACTGGGAAGCACGCCTTCACCCACCACTCACGACAGGATGAGCCTGGAGGTTCAGGGCTCGGCCAGGCCGTCTGGCGCCGACCGACGACGTTGCCGTAAGATCACGTCGCGGATCCCTCCCGCCAGCAGAAGCTTCGGTCCCTCCGACCTATGAGGTAGTCCCATGTACGCACCGAACCCTAAAGCGATTCGGACTATGTTCCTCGTCGCGCTGACGACGGCTGCCCTGTCCAGCCACGCTGCCGCCCAGTCGGCGGCCGCGGATCCCGAGGTCCAGGCCCAGATCGATCTCTTCTCCGCATGGCTGGATGGTCAGATCGAAATCCGCGGACTGCCGGGCATCGTCGTCGGCGTCGTCTCCGGCGATGAGCTGGTGTGGGCCAAGGGCTTCGGACATGCGGATCTCGAGGCGGATCGGCCCATGGAGGCCGATACGCGCTTTCGCATGGCATCGCACAGCAAGCTCTTCACAGCCACCGCGATCATGCAGCTCAGGGAGCAGGGAAAGGTCCGGCTCGACGATCCTGTCACCGACCACCTGCCCTGGTTCACCTTCGAGGGGGCCGCTCCCGACGATCCGCCCGTCACCATCGAGCACCTGCTGACGCACAGCGCGGGGCTGCCGCGCGAGGCGGGTTCCCACTGGACCGATTGGGATTTCCCGACTGCGGAAGAGGTCCGCGCGCTGATGCCCGATCGCCGGGCTCCCTTCTCACCCGAGGTCCGTTGGAAATACTCCAACCTCGCCTACACCATCGCCGGAATGGTTGTGGAGGAGATCAGTGGGATGAGCTGGGCGGACTATCTGCAGCAGAACATCTTCGATCCGCTCGGCATGAGCGCGTCGAGCGTGGATCTGCCGGATCCGGAATTGGCCACGGGGTACGGCAGTCGTATGCCCGATGGTTCCAGGGAGGTCCTTCCGTTCGTCGACGCGCGCGGGATGGCGGCTGCGACGGGTCTCACGTCGACGGTCGAAGACATGGCTCGATTCGTATCAGCCCAGTTCCGGACCGGATCGCGTGGGGATGACCGGCTGCTGAGTACGTCGTCACTTCGAGAGATGCATCGGGTGCGCATGCTCGAAACCACCTGGACGAGCGGCCAGGGGATCGGATTCAGCGTGCGACGGGTCGACGGCAAGCTCTACGTTGGCCACGGCGGTGGATACCCGGGATACACCACGAACACGACGATCCAGCTCGACTCGAAGGTCGGGGTGATCGTGCTCACGAACACAAACGATTCAAACCCATCTCAGATCGCGGGCGAGCTCATGAGCACGGTCGGCGAGGCCGTCGCCGCCGCGACCAAGGCCGATCCGGAGGTCGTGGCGTGGGATCCCGCGTGGGAGCGGTTCGCGGGCCTGTACCGTAATCGATGGGGCAGGACGCGAGTGCTCGTCATGAACGAGCGCCTGGTCATGATGAGTCCGTGGGCCAGGAGCATCGGAGAGCCGACCGAACTCGAGCCGATCGGAGACGGGACGTTCCGCCTGATGGCTCCTACGGGTGGGGGCGCCGTCGGCGAGATCGTCCGCTTCGTCGAAGAGAATGGCGAGGTCGTGCGCATGATCACGGGAGACTCCTACTCGCTCCGGGTGCGGTAGGGCCCTCGGCGAGCCGGCTCGACGGAGGCGACCGCGCCCCTCGGGGACCGCTGGGGACGCTACCACGGCACCCATTGCACCGCATTCTTATAGGCCGAGTGGGTGCCGTGGTGGGGTAAGCGCGCTCTGAGCGCTCTGTTCCCCCCGACATGCGGTGAGCATCGTCGTCGCTGGCCGGATCGAGCGTGAGATGGGGCACCTCGAGGTGGCGCAGGCCTCGTCCGGATTCGCGCCGATTCCGGCTCTGGTATCGGGACTTGACCGCCGCTATCTGATCCCCAGTAGATGGGCCAGGTTTGCGTCCTCCGTGACCATCGGCTCAATCTTCCCATCCTTGGAAGACATGAGCGATGTAACGCCAGGACCGTGACCGGCGATGAAGCTGTTGCTGTGGGCGATGACACCGATGGCTACCGAGCCCTCCTTGTAGATGCGCCCGTAGTCGTGATGGGCATTGACGATGGCGACGATGTCGCCAAAGCGGAGCTCGTCCAGCCCGTACTCCTCCACCACGGCCTCATCGAACATCTGTATGTCATAGTCGCCGCGGTAGACCTGGCTGGAGCCCAAGCCCGAACCCATGACCCTGGCCGGGACGATCTTCGCCACCGGGACTCTGAGCATGCCGGCCCTCGTGATGCCCATGCCGGCTTCCGTCAGGGCTTCCATCAGGGTCGGACTCATGCTGAACAGTTTGACACCCTCGAAATTCGTCAATTCCATCCCCAGGCCGTGGACATAAACGTGCATCTTGTCGTCCACCGTGAGCTTGTCGAAGACGGTGGAGTCCGGGAAGTCGACCATCACATGCTCGGCGCCGCCATGCTTGCCGATCACGTAGCCGATTGCGCCCTTGCCGTCGCCGGTCAACACCCTTACTCGGTTTCCGACACAGGCCAGCGTGTTCAGCCCGGCGCTCTCACGGCTCGAGCGGTCACCGGTGGAACCGGGGTTGTAGAGCGAGACCGCGGGTTCCACGTGGTCGCCAGCCAGATTCACTGCGTTGTCTCCGCTCCGGAAGTTGTACGTGATGCTTCCGGTTCCTGGCACGGTGTGTGTCTGGCCGTCGGGGTCGACCCTGATCGGGTCGGACCCGGATCCGGGAGGCACGATGATCCCCTGGGCCGCCTGTCGAACAAGCTGGTTGGCGTTGTATTGGACCGGCGTTACGTCCTGCTGAAAGGTCGCCGGAGCAAGAGCAGCGAGAACCGCGATTGTCAGGGCCGCCATTTTCCATTCTCCCATTCGAGGTCAACATGTCCTCGGTCGACGGAATCCTCCTCATCGGCCCGCCTCTGAATCTCCAGGGCCTCTGAGATACCCGTGAGTATTGAGGGCGCTATCCGGCAGTGCAAGGAAGGGGAAGGACAAGGAGGCCCACTGAGGTCGTCGGGGAAACGGTCCTCGGCGGCCTGTTCTGTCTCTCCCACCGGGGCCCCAAGCACTCGGTTTACCTGGTGGGGACTCGGGGGATTTCAGCCCCACTCCGAGCCCTTCTCCTTCCTCCCGGGACGTCGGGCCCCAAACCTGGTACTTTTATTCGGCTGTGTCTTCAAACTGGAGTCGATGTAGTGACCGATCCCAGGGTGCAGGAAGAGAAGGGGGGCGTCTGAGTTCGTGTCGAAACCCGTGGCGGTCTTCGTTCACCTTTCTGGTGATCGGCGTGGCACGACACAGCGGCTTTCCGGGGACACCCTCACCATCGGCACCGCTCCCTGGGCCAGCGTGGTCCTCCCGCCGGATCCGGGTCCAGGCCCCGAGCCCATCCATGCCACGCTGCACTGCCGAGGCAACACCTATGAGCTCGTCGCCACCGCCGACGCGGATGTGTGGGTAAACGGGCAGCTGGTGGACACATTGGTTCTGGCCTCGGGCGATCTCATCGAGTTCGGGAAGGATGGCCCGATCCTTCGTTATCGTCTCCGTCCACCGGAGTCGCCCGCCTACAAGTCCCTGGGAGAGGCCTTCACCGACAGCGTGGACTTCGCCCGTCACGGGAGCCGAACGGCGCTGGGGGCTGCGGCAGTCGTGGCCAGGGGCATGCCCTGGCAGCTTGCTACCCAGACCTCCAGGCGGTTCCGAATCCTCACCGTTCTGGCACTGGTTGTCCTGTTGGGAAGCACGCTTTTTCTGGCCGGCCAGAACTTTCGTCTCGAGCGTCGCTTGGCTACGGAGCTGGCCCGGGTGGATGGGCTTGCGGAGCTTCTGGAGCAGAACCAGAGAGGGTCGCTGGGTGCCACGGAATTGGCCGATCTCCGAAGGGAGGTCGAGGCCCGCATGGAGAGCCTGGAAGCTCGTTCCGGCGACACCCGGGAGTTGGTCCAGACCGCCATGGCGGCCACCGTCTTCCTCCAGGGCGCCTATGGGTTCGTGGACACGCTCTCCGGCAGGCCCTTGCGGTTCGCGCTGGGTCCCGATGGCCGACCGATCATCCGGCCGTGGGGCCCCGCCCTCACCCACGAAGGACAGGGGGATGTCTTTGAAATCTACTTCACCGGTACAGGCTTCCTGGTCGACCCCCAAAATGGATTGATGGTGACGAACCGTCACGTGGCCGAGCCCTGGGAATTCGACGGGAACGCAGAAGGGATTCTGGCCCGGGGTTACTACGGGGTGATGCGTAGGTTCGTCGCCTACCCGCACGGCTCCCCTGCGCCCCTGCCCGCTACACCGGTGGCATCGAGCTCGGATGCGGATGTGTCGGTACTCCGTGTGCCGGACCTCCCCGAGGGCGTTGAAGCCCTGACCTTTGCAGGCACTTCCCCGGCTCCGGGCGACGAAGTTCTTGTGGTGGGATACCCTCTTGGTGTCCGCGCTCTCGTAGCGCGCAGCGACCCCGCTTTCCTGGAGACACTGGCCCAAACGGCAGACACGACCTTTTGGGCCGTGGCGCGCCGCCTGGCGGAGGAGGGGTACATGGCGCCCTTGGTGAGCCGCGGCATCGTGGGCCAGGTCACGTCCCGGGCGGTGGTGTACGACGCCGAGACCACCACCGGGGGGAGCGGTGGACCGGTCCTCTCCATGGACGGCCACGTCATCGCGGTAAACGCAGCCATCCTGCCCGATTTCGGCGGGTCGAACATGGGTGTGCCTGCAGAGCACGGAGTGGCGCTGATAGAGGGGATCAAGAGCTCTCAGCCTGAGGGCAGGTCGTTTGATTGAGCCATGTTTCGCCGGTCCCCACAACAGGTCATGCCCTCTTGAAGCCTGTCCCGCGCCCTGATCGGCCGTTTTCGCTGTTTCTCTAGTCGTTTGTGCCGTTTCTTACCTCTCGGTCCACCCCCTTAATCGAACCTGAAAACAGGTGCGTTTTCCCGAGCCCGCCCTCTGAGCCGATGGTGGGTGCGGAAGTCCGTCGTGGTTTGCCCAGGTCGGAAAGAGGTGAGGTTGGCGGCCAATTGTCTCCCCTGACCCATCTGAGCGGTTCGAGATTCATCGCCAGGGCCAGCCACCCGGCCTCCACGGGCTCTTGGGGCCCTAACAAGGACCCAAGCTCCCTGCAGCCGACCATTCCTCAGAAGCTCTCCAGGAAACGACGGCCCGCCTGAAACGACGGCCCGCCTAAACTAAGAATTCAAAGCACGTTAGCCGGACTCTCCAGCAATCAGAACACTCACGCCACCATCGGGGGCCATACACCCCCGCCTTACCTCCTCCTCATACCAGCCGCCGCGCCGGAGAACACCCGTAGGTTGCCACCGGCAATCCCGCCGCCGGCCCTGCGGTCACCGGCGATTTCGAGATGCTCCCATCCCCTCTCGATGAGTCCCAGGTAGAGGGCGGTCTTGGCCTCCTCCAAGCCCCGATCCGTAGAAACGCTGAGAGCCAGGTTGTCCGTGTCCCCGAGCTGAAGCTTCAGATCCTCCAGGTCGGAGAGGCACGCTTCCACGTCCGAGGGATCCATGGTCACGGCCAGAATCACGCCGAGTTGATGGAATAGTTGCCGCTCACGATGAAGGGCTTGGAGGCCAGGGTCAGCATCTCGGCAAGAAGGCCGTCGGAAGGGCTGGCCAGGTGGATCCAAACGTCGTTCGCCTCCAGCTGGGGGATGGCTCGCCGGCCGGCGGCCGTGATGTGCCCGCCACTGAACCAGTGCCCGTCATCCCCTTCGATATCCAGTCGCCCGAACCCGATGAACTCCGCCGCGGCCAGAAGCAGCGAGGCGTCCCCTTCGAAGAGGGCGAGGTCGCTGGTGCCTCTATTGAAGGTTTTTTTCCCCCGGGTGGCCGCGCCACCTCGGCCTCCCATCTGGGGCATCGGCTGTGCAGGTGGCTGCTGCAACCGGCTGTTGACCGCGAGAGCGCTGTCCAGGACCAGGGCCGTCAGGCCGTCCTTATCCGAGGCGCTGATACGAACATTTTCGTAGGCGCTCTGGCCCGGGTTGAAGGAGTTGATGCTGAACATGACAGCGTTGTAGAGGTTCAGCCGATCCTCGATCAGCAGCTCCACCTCCTGTTCCTCGGCGAGGTTGATGGTCCCCTGAAGGACGAACTGCCCGGTCTTTCGGAGGATCTCCGGATCGATGGCCTCGGTGTCGTCCTCGGGCCAGTGGTAGTTGGGGTGACCGACGCCACCTCTGGTCATGAGGGCCAGGGCCTCGATCCCCCGAGTGATGAAGGCTGAGTGGTCACTGCCT
>JBDHCH010000153.1:0-9580 GCA_039592115.1 Gemmatimonadota bacterium
CCGGGGAGCTGAAAGACCGCTACGACGTCATCGTCATCGCAGACATGCGTGGGCGTACGATCATGGAGGGGTTCGGGGTGGGAACCGTGCCGCCCCGTTACGTCGGGGGGATAGGCGAGGCAGGGGTGAGGGAGTTGGATGCGTTCGTCCGCGCCGGGGGGACGCTGGTGACCATCAACGGGTCCACTACCTTCGCCATCGAGCAACTTCACCTGCCGGTGAGAAATGTCGTGGACGATCTGGAACGGGACGAGTTCTCCCTCGGTGGATCCATCCTGGAGCTCCGTGTGGACCCCTCCCACCCGGTCATGAGCGGGGTCCCTGAGCGGGCGAAGGTCATGATCGGGAACAGTCCGGTCTTCACGACAACCGAGGGCTTCGAGGGTCGAGCCCTGGCCAAGTATCCTTCTGAAGGCTCTCGGGTTTCCTCCTCGGCGAGGAGTTCCTTCACGGTTATGCCGCCGGCCTGGAGGTAATCCATGGAGACGGGCGGGTGATCCTTCTGGGTATGCGACCCCAGTGGAGGGGACAGCCGTTCGGGACCTTCAAGATCCTCTTCAATGCAGCGCTGTACTCCGATGAGGTAGCGGATCGTGCGCCGGACAACCCCGGTTTCTGGGTCGCTCCCGAGGAACCGGTCGAGGAGTCGAAGGATCCGGGGCTTTCGTGAACCGGCCCGCTTCCCTGTTGTTGGGATCTGCCGAGTAAGGACGGGGGCGATGAACTGTCGAATGGCGGGACTTTGTATGCTCCGGACCGGGTCGGCCCTGCTCTTGTGCCTCCTGTGCGTTCCCTTGTCTCTGCCCGGCCAGGAAGAGGACGTGCAGTTCCTCCTTCTCGGAAAAACCAGGAACCATCGTCAGGCTCCCAGCGGGGAGTTGACCTTCCTGAACACGGCGTTCTTCGGGGAGATCTTCCTGAATGAAGGGGGATCCGTCTCGAACGCTTTTTTGACCGGACCGGGTGATGCCAGCGGTGGACTGACCTTCGGAGCCCAGGAGGTCCCGTTTTTCGCGAGCGGTCGGTACCCATCCATCGAGGCGCTGGAAGAGGGCTTCCCGGACGGAACCTACTTCTTTCATTTCGACACCCCTCACGGCAGCGTTCGGGACTTCCCGGTCACGTTTTCGAAGCGCGGGGGAGCGTCCAGGAACCCCGCCCCCATCCGAATGACGCTCCATCAAGGGGGTGGTGTGGCGGACCCCTCCGCCATCGATCCGGACCTGGATCTGCGGGTTACGTGGAGTGATTTCCAGCACGGCAGCGCAGACCCCAATGGCGTGATCGACGACCTGATATTCGTGATCATGGGGGATTGTCTGGGGGAGAAGATCGTTCACAGTGGCCATGCCTTTGGAAATTCCTTCCTGACATTTGCGGCGAAAGAGTTTACGATTCCTAAGGAGAGCCTCCGCCCTGGGCAGTCCTTCCAGGTGGAAATCGAGTTCTCTGAAATGGACACGGATCGGCGTGACGGCTTGATCTCGATCATCACCTATGCCGCCTCGACGTTCCTGGACATTCGGACCACGGGAGCCAACAAGGACGACCTGGTTTGCCCGGCCCAGCCGCTGGCGATGGACGGTGGGCAAACGGACCGGAAGAGGCCTGGCGGATGAGATGGGAGATGGCCCCGCGTGCTTGAAGAGCGTGCCTCGGTTTGAAACCGGGGTTCGCACAGTTGCGTAGGTCAGGTGTAGGACAGAGTAACGGCGGGCGATGCAACGAGACCGGAAACAAGAGGAATGGACATGAGGTTCGCGGCAGGTCTGACAGTTTCGGGGATCGTGGGCTTCATTATTCTGGAAGCCCTCAAATTCATCATGCCCGCCGTGACCGTGTGGGTCATCGGCGTCCTCGCGTTCCTCCTCAAGGTCGTGCTGATCGGTCTCGGGATCCTCGTGGCCATCGTCGTCATCGGCATTGCCATCTACGTCTACAAACGGATGAATCGACGGAAAGCGGAGGCCTGACCGCCCGAGCCGGGGCCATGAGCCCCGAATCCCCGTCAAAACAGCCCTCTCGTTACCTCCGGACCGATCTTCTCCGCTCTATTTCCGATTCTACTCTCCTTGGCGGGGGACCCGGCCGACTTATTGATCCTTCTCAAAGCCCCTTCCATGATTCGGAAGGAGGCATCCGACCCGTTTCCCTGCCGATGGCATCCCACGGAGAATCACGCAATGCGATGGCTTGTTGGGGCTCTTCTACTTGTTCTGGCGTCTCAGGGATGTACCCCGGAAACCCCTCCAGCCCAAGACGAGGGGCTGGACGCCCAGATCGACCATATCATCTGGGCCGTACCGGACCTGGAAGCCGGGGCGGAATTGATCAGGACCCTGACAGGTGTGGACCCGATGGTTGGAGGGGTGCATCCGGGAAGGGGCACTCGGAATTCCCTCCTGTCCGCCGGTGAAGGGAAGTACCTGGAGATCATCGCCCCGGATCCAGGCCAGATGCCCCTCGATCCGGTACAGCACCCTGTCCAGGCCTTCGCTGCACACATCTCCAGGATGGATGCTCCAGAGGTGGACATGTTCGCGTTCTCGGCTCCAGACCTGGATGCGATCGCCGCCGCAGGGCGGGATCTGGGGCTGGAGGTTGTCGGGCCCACCCCCGGGGAACGTCGGACACCTGCCGGTGACCTGATCCGTTGGAGCCACGTCGACTTTCTCGGTCACGGCTTCGGTCAGTTCGTGCCCTTCGCCATCGACTGGCTCGACTCGCCGCACCCCTCCACGACTGCTCCTGGTGGTGCAGTCATCGAGGGGATCATCGTGGAGCACCCCAGGGCCGATGAGCTGAGGAGGATTTACCAGGGATTGGGCGTGCCGGCAGAAGTCGTCCAGGCCGACCAGCCACGGATCATTGTACGGATGGGGTCCGAGAACGGGTCCTTCGAGCTGACCTCCGGGACCAGCCTCCTGGAGTACTATGCTGCGCGGAGTGGGGAAAACATCCGGTAGGGGCGGTACTCCCCATCAAAACCGTTGGCGGAGGAACCAGGCTTTGTTTATTTATCTCGTTGGCTTTCCCGTCCCATAGTCTGCCAGCTGAGCCAGGTCTCTCCCAAATCCTTGAAATATCCAAACGTCGACCTTCGAGAGAGGGCCGACCTACGAAATCACGAACCAACCCGAAATCCGGAGCCGTGCCGTGAGCCTCGAACTGCGAATCAACAGCCTGTCCAAGACTTACCCCAATGGCGTCCAGGCTCTGAAGGACGTGTCCCTGGACATCCCCACGGGGATGTTCGGCCTCCTCGGACCCAACGGCGCCGGAAAGTCCACCCTCATGCGGACGATCGCGACCCTCCAGGAGGCGGACTCGGGAGGGATAACCCTGGGGGACCTGGATATCCTGAAAGAGAAGGAGGAGGTCCGAAAAATCCTCGGGTACCTCCCCCAGGAGTTCGGGGTGTATCCGAAGGTGTCGGCGGAAGTGATGCTGAACCACGTGGCGGTGCTGAAGGGTCTGGTGAACGCAGGGGAGCGGAAGAAGCGGGTCGAGGGTCTACTCCATCAGACGAACCTCTGGGAAGTCCGCAAAAAGAAGCTCGGGACCTTTTCCGGTGGGATGCGGCAACGGTTCGGCATCGCCCAGGCCCTCCTCGGGAACCCCAGCCTCATCATCGTGGATGAGCCAACGGCGGGCCTCGATCCGGCGGAGCGGGTCAGGTTCCTGAATCTCCTTTCGGAGATCGGTGAAAACGTCGTCGTGATCCTCTCGACGCACATCGTGGAGGATGTGAGCGACCTCTGTAGCCGAATGGCCATCATCTCGGAGGGGGAGGTCCTTCTCACCGCCGAGCCGCAACAGGCCATGGCCGACCTTCATGGGAAGGTGTGGGAGCACGACGTGCCCAGGGGGGGGCTGGAGGAGTTCGAGGCCCACTACCAGGTCATCTCCACGTATTTGGCTGGGGGGCGGACCCTGGTTCACATCTTCAGCGAGGAGAACCCGGGCGAGGGATTCCAACCGGTGGAAGCCGACCTCAAAGACGTCTACTTCACCGCCCTGAGTGCACGGAGGCAGGAGGCGGTGGCGGTATGAAGACCTTTCGGGAGATCTTCCGCTTCGAGCTGAGCTACCACCTCCATTCCGGGCTCTTCTGGATGGCCGGGGTCCTCTTTTTCGCACTGACCTTCGGCGCAGTCGCTTCGGATGTGGTGCAGATCGGTGGGGCCATCGGGAATGTGAACCGGAATGCGCCCTTCGTGATCGTCCAGATCCTCAGCGTCATGAGCATCCTGGGCGTCTTCGTGTCCACTGCCTTCGTAGCGAGTGCCGTGGTGCGGGACTATGAGTTGGGGACGGACGGGGTGTTCTTCACCACCCCCGTGGGGAAGCTCCAGTATGTTCTTGGACGGTTCGGAGGCGCCTTTTCCGTGGCCGTCTTCATCTATCTGGCGGTGGTCCTGGCCATCGCCCTCGGAAGCCTCATGCCCTGGCTCGAGCCGGAGAGGGTCGGCCCTTTCATGCCGGGAGCCTACCTCTGGGCCCTGGGCTGGGTCATCGTGCCGAACATCTTCCTCATGTCGGCGATCTTCTTCTCAGTGGCCACGATGACCCGGACCCTCTGGGGCACCTACGTAGGATTAGTGGCCTTTTTCGTGGGGTACGCGGTGGCCGGGACGCTCCTGGGTGACCTGGAAAGCGAGACGCTGGCTTCCATGTTGGATCCGTTCGGCTTCGCCGCCTTCGGGATCGCCACCCAGTACTGGACGACGGTAGAGCGGAATACGGAGTTGCTCGCCGTGGAAGGGCCATTCCTCTGGAACCGCCTCGTCTGGGTGGGCGCGGCGCTCATGATCCTCGCTTTGGCCGTATGGCGTTTCTCCTTTACATCCTCCCGTGTCGGGAAGCGGAAGGCCGGTAGTCGGAAGGAGGCTGCGGCTGAGCAGGAGGAGGACCTGGCGGCACAGCGATATCGGCCCGTTGGAGCTCTCACGGATCAGACTTCCGACATGGACTTCTCCCTGGGAGCAGCCTGGACGCAGCTCAGGCACAATATGCGGTTCGAAGTGGGAACGGTTCTCAGGAGCAAGGTGTTCGTCATCCTCCTCATCCTGGGAATGCTGAACCTCATCGGGAACGTCAATGTCGTAGACCAGATGTTCGGCACTCCGGTCTATCCGAGGACCTACCTCCTGGTCCAGGCCATCCAGAGTGGGTTCCTTCTCTTCGTGGTCCTGGTCATGACCTTCTATGCAGGGGAGTTGGTGTTCCGGGAGCGGCAGGAGGGGGTCGCGGAGGTTCACGATGCCCTCCCGGTGCCGAATTGGGTGTTCTGGGGGGCCAAGATGACCGCGTTGGCGGTGGTCCTCATCGCCGTATTGGGGGTTGGGGTCATGACCTCCATGGGGGTCCAAGTCTACCACGGGTACACGAACTTCGAGATGGATGTGTACCTGAAGGGCCTGGGAGCTCTGGTGGGGTGGCCCTTTCTCCTAATTGCGGTCCTGGCCCTCTTCTTCCAGGTGGTCACCAACCAGAAGTACGTGGGGTACGCCCTGGTCCTCCTCTACTTCCTCAGCCAACCGGTCCTGGGAGCTCTGGATCTGAACCACAACCTCTATCTGTACGCAGGGAGCCCGGGAGCCCCCTACTCCGACATGAACGGGTTCGGGCACTTCTGGACCGGGTCTCTCTGGTTTCGGGCCTACTGGACATTCTTCGCCGTTCTGCTCCTGGTAACGGTCCACCTGTTCTGGGTGAGAGGGAAGGAAACTGCCGTCATCACCCGCTTTGGAATCGCCCGCCTGCGGTTCACCTCTGCCGCCAAGGCCCTGGGGGGATTTGCTTTCCTGGGCTTTCTCGGTACAGGCGCGTGGATCTTCTACAACACCAACGTCCTGAACGAATACGTGCCCCCCGACGTTCAGCTCGAGCGCCAGGCCAGGTACGAGAAGGACTACGGGCAGTACGACGGGATCCCCCAGCCCAGGATCACCTCCGTGTATGCAGAAGTGGACCTCTATCCCTATGAACGAGGCGTGGACATCCGAGGGAAATACACTCTCCGGAACAAGGAGTCAGTGGCCATCGACTCCCTGCACACCGTGTGGTCGTCCAACACCGTCGACGAGCTGGAACTGACGGTCCCGGGTGGCGAGGTGGTCCACGAGGACAGCATCCTCGGCTACCGGATCTACCGGCTGGCCACCCCGCTGGAGCCCGGTGCCGAGATGGAAATGAGCTTTACGGTGGGTGTGCAGAACGAGGGCTTCGTAAACAGCGGGTCCAGCACAGACCTGATCTATAACGGCAGCTTCATCAACAACATGGCGTACTTCCCCCACATCGGCTACAACGACGGATTCGAGATGGGAGATCCGGTGGAGCGGCGGCGTCACGACCTTCCGCCCATCGAGCGCTTTCCTTCCGTGTATGACACGGCGGGGTACAACGAGAATTACCTCACCCCCGAGTCCGACTGGGTGGAGTTTGAGACCATCGTGAGCACGGCATCGGATCAGATCGCCCTGGCTCCCGGGTACATCCAATCGGAGTGGGAGGAAGGCGGTCGGCGGTACTTCCACTACAAGATGGACGCGCCGATCCTGGGCTTCTGGTCCTACCTGTCCGGGGACTGGGAGATCGCCCGAGATACGTGGAACGATGTGGAAATCGCCATCTACTTCCATCCCGGCCACGAGTACAACGTCGACCGGATGATCGAGTCCTCGAAGAAGTCCCTGGAGTATTTCAGCCGGGAGTTCGGGCCCTACCAGCACAGCCAGCTCAGGATCGTGGAGTTCCCCCGGTATGCCCGGTTCGCCCAGTCCTTCCCCAACACGATTCCTTTCTCCGAATCCATCGGGTTCATTGCTCGCCTCGACGATCCCAAGGACATCGACTACGTCTTCTATGTGACTGCTCACGAGATCGCCCACCAGTGGTGGGCCCACCAGGTCATGGGAGCCAACGTCCAGGGGGCAACCGTCACCTCGGAGACCATGTCCCAGTATTCGGCCCTCATGGTCATGGAGCAGGAATACGGCCGCGACCAGATGCGCCGGTTCCTCCGCTACGAGCTGGATTCCTACCTGCAGGGAAGGGGAGGAGAGCTTATCGAAGAAGTGCCGCTCTTCCTGGTGGAGAATCAGCCGTACATCCACTACCGGAAGGGGAGCCTCGTCACCTACGCCATCCGGGATTACATCGGAGAGGAAGCCTTCAACCAGGCCATGTCCCGGTATGTCCACGACCTTCGGTTCACGGGTCCACCATACACGACCACCCTGGAGTACCTGGACTACCTGGAACCGGCAGTGCCTCCGGAGCAGGCCGGCATCGTCGAGGACCTCTTCCGCACCATCACCTTGTGGGAATTCGAGGCCAAAGAGGGTGAATGGGAGCGCACCGAGGACGGAAAGTACCGGGTCCGGATGACCGTCGAGGCACACAAGTTCCGCGCGGATGGACAGGGTCAGGAAACGGAGATCCCCATCGACGAGTGGGTTGACGTGGCCGTATTCGGGGAGGAGACAGACGATTCCCCGGAGGAAGGGAGAGTCCTGTTCCTGGAGAAGCGGAGAGTGTCGGCCGCGGAGGGAGTCATCGAAATGGTCGTGGACGAAGAGCCGCAGCGGGTGGGAATCGATCCCTTCAACAAGCTCATCGACCGTAACCCGGGGAACAACCTCGTGCGGGTGAGCGAGGCGGACGGGTAGGGGAAAGGGAATGCACTTGGGTGAGGAGGCTGTGGCGTCCGTATCGGGGGGACGCCTGGACGGTACAGGGGGGTTCTCGTCGAAGGAGAAGTGGCTGGCTCCAGGGTATTTCCTGGTGTACCTGGGCTACCTGTTCTGGCATGGGGAGGGAGAGCTGGGCCACTGGGGGACCATGGTCCTGCTCCCTTTTCTTCTGGTTTTTCTCCTGAATCGAGGCGAGGGGGGAACCTTCTCCTCCACCCTTGGCAGCTTCGGCCTTCGAAAAGGAAATCTGCGGCGAGGCCTCCTCGTGACCCTCGTTCTGGGAGTCGGCCTCGGGCTCGTTCAGGTCTTTCTTTCCCGGAGCGGGCCGGCGGTGATGGAGGCGTTTCGAAACGGAACGGCCCTCTACCTGCTCCCCCTCGCGTTCGTGCTGATGCTGGCCATGGCCGGGTTCACCGAGGAGTTCTTCTTCAGGGGCTTCCTCCAAACCCGTCTCGAGGACCTTCTCCGATCCAGGGCCGCCGGTCTTCTCGTGACTTCCGTCCTCTTCGGCGTCTATCACCTCCCGTATGCGTACTTCAACCCCAACTGGCCTTCCGCGGGAGACTGGGGAGCAGCCTGGTCGTCGGCTTTGGGGCAGGGAATTCCGGCAGGGTTGATTCTCGGAGGGCTCTACCTGTACTCCAGGCGGAATCTACTGGCCTGCATCCTCCTCCACGCGTTGGTGGACACCTTTCCCGCCGTCGGTCTGATCAAGTTCGGGGGAGGGTGAGGGCCGGGTTCCTAATCCCGGAGCGTGGCCTTCAGCCGTAGCGGGTTGGTGATCAGGTCCAGGGCGTCCAGGATGTCCCTGGTCACGATGTCGGCGGGGCCCAGCAAACCGGCCGCAGCACCTTCGGGACCGACAACCGCGATGGAGAGACCGGCCACCTCCATCATGGGGATATCGTTCCGCCCATTCCCGATGGCGATCACCTCCCCCGGCCCCATGGCCATCACAGCCTCGGCCTTCTCCCGCCCGTTCTCGATCAGCCGCATCTCCAACGGCAGGTCCTTCATGGCCTTCTCGACGGTGCCGAAGGTGTCGGCGGTGAGGATGGTGACGCGCAGGTCGGCGGCCAGCTTCATGAGCCGCTCTGCCACGCCGGCCAGAAGTTCCCCGTCCAGGGAGAGGGTGCCCGTGTAGTCCAGGACCAGGCGGGTGAAGGGGGTCGGGCCATTCGGCATTTCGAGGGAGATGGGGCTCATGGTGTGCCTCTGTCGGCGCTCGTTGGGAACTGTGAACTCATGGGTCCGGCGATGGCCCGCGCCCACCCGGGGATGAGGTCTTACAACGGGCCACTCCTAAACTAGGGGTCTGGTCGGCTTGCCGCGCTGGTTGGGAACCAATCCCACCGCTCCCTGATTCGGTAGGCAGGAACGACATACACCGGGCCCGAAGGGGTGCCGGATTCTGGAACGGAAGACGACGAGGACGACGAGGAGGACGAAATGAACATCAATATCGGACGAGCGGTATTCAGCGGGGTGATTGGGACGGCTGTGATGACGGTGGTCGGGCTCTGGGTGGCCCCCTTGATGGGCATGCCTCCCATGAACCCCGCAGTTATGCTGGCAGGTGCCATGGGAGGGAATCTTGCCCTGGGTTGGATGGGGCACTTCGCCATCGGGATCACGCTGGCGGCGGGCTACGGTTTGTTCGGCTCGTATTTCCCCGGGCCCGGGTACCTTCGGGGCGCCCTCTACGGGCTCGCACCCTTTTTCATGGCCCAGCTGTTGGTGATGCCCATGATGGGCATGCCAGTGTTCTCAGGCTCCGCGGCCATGGCCATGGGTAGCCTGGTCGGGCACCTGGTCTACGGAGGAGTGGTTGGCGGGACCTACGGCGAAGCGTCTGCGCGGGAGGCCTCTCCCGTGGCGGC
>JBDHCH010000154.1:0-12805 GCA_039592115.1 Gemmatimonadota bacterium
CGAGAAGCCGAACCTCGTGCTCTGGCATTGGAAGGACCCCCGGCTGCAAGCCATGCAGCAGGTCCAGGCCACCCGGGACCGAAACTTCAGCTACCTCTCGGTCTATTGGGCGGGACAGGATCGGTTCGTGAGGCTGGCCGACGACGAGGTCGACACGGTGACGCCCGCCTCCGAGGGACACTGGGCCGTGGGATACGACGACAGGGCCTACGAGCTCATGGGGAACCTGGATGGACGCCGTTACCGGGACGTGTACGCCATCGACACGCGGAGCGGCGACCGGGAGCTCGTGGTCGAGAAGAGCCGCTGGGCCTACGACATCTCACCGGATGGTGCCCACTTCCTGTATTACGGGGAGGGCCACTTCCACACCTACGAGTTCTCCTCCGGGCGGCACCGGAACATCACGGCCGAGGTCCCCACCTCCTTCATCAACACCGAGGACGACCACAACGTGGTGGATCCCCCCATTTCACCCCGGGGGGAGTCCTGGACCGAGGACGGCCGCTACGTCCTACTGAACGACAACTGGGACATGTGGCGGGTGGGAGTCCACGGAGACGAGGGCCTGAATCTCACCGTGAACGGGAAGGACGAGGGGATCCGGTACAGGTCCTTCCTGCAATTCGATCCCGACAACGAGCCCGGGATCGACCTCTCCGAGGACGTCTACGCCCGGATGTACGGGGAGTGGACGAAGAAGGCCGGGTTCGGGTTACTCACACGGGGTCGGCCGGGCCTGGACGTGCTGACCTGGGACGACGTGTCTTACGGTTCCTTCATGAAGGCCGAGGATGCCGACACCTACCTGGTGTCCTGGTCCACCAACGAGGTCTACCCGGACTACCATGTCATCGACGCCCGCTTCCGGAATCCCCGGCAGATCACATCAGGGTATCCCGAGCAGGCGGACTTCCTATGGTCCGACGGAGCCGTCCTGGTGGATTACGAGAGCGCCAAAGGGGATCGCCTCCAGGGCGCCCTCTTCCTTCCCGCCAACTACGAGGAAGGAGAGAGCTACCCCACCATCGTCTACTTCTACGAGAAGGTCTCCCAGGGGCTGAACAGCTACACCATCCCGTCGATGAGGGCGTTCAACAAATCGGTCTACACCAGCAACGGGTACGCCGTGTTCATGCCCGACATCGTCTACCGCGTCAACGATCCGGGCATGTCGGCCGTGTGGTGCGTGCTGCCTGGGCTGGAGGCGGCCATCGCCACCGGCGTGGTGGATCCCGAGCGGGTTGGCGTCCACGGCCACTCCTGGGGCGGGTACCAGAGCTCCTTCCTGATCACCCAGACCGACGCCTTCGCGGCGGTGGCCACCGGGGCGCCCCTCACCAACATGATCTCCATGTACGGGTCCATCTACTGGAACTCAGGGTCCGCCGACGGCGCCATCTTCGAGAGCAGCCAGGGCCGGTTCTACGGGGGTCCGTGGGATCACTGGGAGGCCTACGAGCGGAACTCCCCCGTCTACCACGCCAAGAACATCAACACCCCCATTCTCCTTCTCCACAATGACGAGGACGGCGCCGTGGACTGGAACCAGGGGATCGAGTTCTACAACACGGTCCGCCGGCTCCAGAAGCCCATCGTGATGCTCCAGTACGTGGGGGAGAACCACGGCCTCAGGAAGCCGGCCAACCTGAAAGACTATCTCGTCCGGATGAGAGATTTCTTCGACCACTACCTCAAGGGGGCCCCGGCCCCCGCGTGGTGGACGGAGGGCGTGCCGCACCTCGAGATGGATGACCACCTCGAGGAACGGATCCACCTGGTGAGGCCGCCGGAGAAGAAGGGTGGGGAGAAGGGGGATAGGGGGGGCGGTAGCTGACTGGGTTCCGGCGCCCATCGGCCAGTCACGAAAACAAGGGGCCGGTCCTTTTCCGGACCGGCCCCGCCGTTTTGCCCCTCCCCTTCACTTACCTCCTGGTGAATACCACCCCGCCGGCCCGTCCGGACCCGACACTGATCCTGGACACCGCCCCATCCCTTCTCCCGAACCGGAGGTTCAGGAATCCGGCCCGGAAAGCGTCCTCCCCCACCGGGTACATGGGGAAATCCCTGGCTCCATTCACATCGACGGTCAGACCTTCCTCGGTCTGGAGGATCCGAAAGACGGCGCCTACCTCCTCGCTGTAGAATTCGCCGAGATACTCGGAAACCGCTTCAGGGGAGAGGGTGGGTCCGGGATCGGGCCGGGTGCGCTCCTGCTGGGGGGGGTCTGACGGAGGTGGTCCCATCCGGTCTTCCAATACCGCCTCCCCCACCTGGAGGGCCAGCCCCATGGGATCCACTCGCCCGAAGTTGCAGAGCACCATCACGCCCACGTTTTCCCCGGGATAGCGGAGGGTGGCCGCTTTGTATCCGACGAACGATCCGCCGTGGCCAACGAAGGGGATGCCCCGCTGAACGCCGTGCCCGAGGCCAAGGGCGTAGGAGAGGGTGTCTCCGGAGGAGAGGACTCCCCGGGTTTCCATGGTGCTCAGCCACTCGGCGCCGCCCACTTCCAGAGTCCAGTAATTCCGCATCCAATGCTGGAGTTCCTGGATCGATGTGAAGACGCCCCCGTCGCCGACGATGTCCAGGGTGGTCTGGTCGATGCCGAACCCTCCCTCCGGACCGAGACCGTACCCGGTGGCCCGCCGGGGCACGACCTCCCGGTGGTTGTCGTGGAAGTGGGTGGCCTCCATTCCCAACGGCCCGAAGATCAGGCGTTGGGCTTGTTCCCGGAGGGTTTCTCCGGTGGTCCGCTCCACCAGTCGGGAGAGGAGGAGGTACCCGGAGTTGCTGTACCGGAACTCCGACCCAGGCGCAAAATTCAGGGCCTTCTGTTTGGACAGAAGCTCCACCACATCCTCTTCCCCGTAGGTCGCTTCGTCTCCCACCCCCCGCATGGCCATGAGCTCCAGGTAATCGCGTAGGCCTGAGGTGTGGTGGAGGAGGTGTCGGATGGTGATGGGCGCCTGGTACGCCGGGATCTCGGGGAAGTGGAGCCGGATGTCATCGTCCAGAGTGAAGGCGCCTTCCCGGGCGAGGAGAACCACGACTGCCGCGGTGAACTGTTTCGAAACGGAGCCGGTACGGAAGATCGTCTCCGGCGTAATTGAGATCCCGTGGTCCAGGCTCGCCATCCCGTAGCCCCGGGCGAAGGCCAACTCGCTGTTCGCCAGGACACCGGCGGCACAGCCCGGGGACCGCGTGTTGTCGAAGGTGGCGAACACGGAGTCTATGCGGCGTGCCCTGGAAGTGGTGATCTGGGGGGCGGCAGCGCCTCGCCCGTCTCCCACCTGGGCAGCAGCCTGCCGAGCCGTGGGGAAGAGGGTGAGCGAAAAGAGGATCAGGAGTGCGGGCGCGCGCCGGTTCATGACTGTGGGCCTCCCAGGAAACAGAAGCTGAAAGGCCCTATTTGGGCAGTTCCCCCTCCCTGCCGCAAGGCCCCGGGAGGGTCGGGAGGGGTGTCATCGGATCCCGGACTCATCCGTGATCAAGCCTACTCCACGCCTTCAACACCCTTCTTCTCCCTTGGGCGTCCTCACATCCGCGGGATCCACCTTCCCACAGTTCGCATGAAGAGGAAGAAGCCCGCGGCCATTGCTCCGACCAGAATGAGCGGCTTGATGTCCTCCCACTCCAGGATCACCTCGGACTGCTCGTCTTCCACCGTGGCCTCGGTCTCGGCCGCTCCGTGCGCGTAACAGAATTTGGAATCGGGTTGCGCATCTCGCTTGCACTGGTCCCCGTTCCGGGTGGTGCCTTCACAACGGGCCATTCTGCTCCTCCTCGGAAATCGGATACTCTGTCTCTTACTACGAACGAAGGCCCTCCCAGGTTCACCTCGGGCTGTGGCGCGAGGCGGTGACCGAGTGATCCGGCGGCCTCTCCCACCGGAGTCGAAGGACGCCCATGCCCCCCTCGGCCTTTGCCGCCAACCCCCGGGAAACCTCCTTCGACTCGGTGCCGTAGGGGTGGGAAACCCGAACTCCGAAAGAGAGGCTTTTCTCATGTTGACCATTCTACGCCGGGCGGCGAAGGTGATCTTGAGTTGGATCCAGGGCTGGTTGTAGGAGATGGACAGGCTCCTCCAGGACCTCCGTTTCGGCCTGAAGCTCCTCTGGAAGGAGAAGGCTTTCAGCGCCACCGTCCTCGTGACCCTGGCGGTATGCATCGGGGCGAACGCAACGATCTTCAGCGTAATCAATACCGTGCTGTTGAGGCCTCTCCCCTATTCGGATTCGGACCGGCTGGTGGTGCTTTTCAACTCCTACCCGGGTGCGGGAGCGGATCGAGCCTCCAGCGGAGGACCGGATTTCTTCATCAGGCGGGAGGAAGTGCCCGCCCTCGGGGAGTTGGCTTCCTACCAGGGGTGGGGAAACACGGTGGGAGAGGCAGGGAGCACGGAGCGGGCCCGGACCATGCGCGTGACCTCCACGTTCTTCCCACTCCTCATGGTCTCCCCCCAACTCGGTCGGAACTTCCTGTGGGAGGAAATGGATCCCGGAAACCACCAGAAGGCGATCCTCACCCACGAGTACTGGCAGGAGCGGTTCGGCGGGGATGCGTCGGTTCTCGGCCAGGACCTACGGGTGGACGGGGAGCCGTTCTCCATTGTCGGCGTCCTCCCCGAAGGGTTTCGGCTGGCAGGGGAAAACGAACCTCGGGACTTCTTCATTCCCATCCCCTTTCCTCCCGAGACGCGAACCCTCGAGGGTTGGCACAACAACAACTACCAGCAGCTCGGCCGGCTGGCCCCTGATGCAACGGTGGAACGGGCCCGGGCCCAGGTCGACGCGCTGAACAACCGTCTCATCGACGAGTGGCCCCTTCCCGAAGCCCGGCAGATCCTGGAGGACGCGGGATTCCACACCCAGATCCACCCAGCCAAGGAGGACATGCTCCGGGACATCCGGCCCTCCCTCCTCGTGCTCTGGGCCGGCGTGGGGTTCGTCCTCCTCATCGGGTGTGTGAACATCGCCAACCTGATGCTTGCGAGATCCAACGTACGGATGCGGGAACTGGCTACCCGCCTGGCCCTGGGGGCCGATCGATCCCGACTCGGGAAGCAGCTCCTGACGGAGTCGGTCCTCCTGGGAGTAATGGGCGGAGCACTGGGCCTCTTCCTGGGGTTTGCCGGCATCCAACTGCTTTCGACCCTCGGCGTGGAGAACCTGCCCCGGGGGGCGGACATCTCTCTGGACGGGGCCGTGGCTCTCTTCACCCTTTTCCTGGGGTTGGGCGCGGGCATCGCCTTTGGGAGCATCCCACACATCAGTCTCAACCGGACCGATCTGAACGGGGTGTTCCGGCAGGAGAGCCGTAGCGGGACCGCGAGCCGGAGCGCTGCGTACCTCAGAAACACGCTGGTGATGGGCCAGGTTGCGTTGGCCTTCATCCTCCTCATCTCCGCCGGCCTCATGCTCAGGAGTTTTCAGGAGGTCCTGGATGTGGATCCCGGCTTCGAGCCCGCCGGGGTGATGGCCGGGTTCGTCCCACTTCCCGACTCCCGGTACCCCGACGATCCCAGCCGGGCGCTCTTCATGGAGGAGCTCCTGGGGGAGATCCGGGCCCTGCCCGGCGTGACCTTCGCCAGCCTCACGACGCAGCTTCCGTTCTCAGGGAACAACTCCTCCAGCGTCATCTCGCCGGAAGGATATGTCCCCCGGCCGGGGGAATCCCTCCTTTCCCCCTACCAGAACTGGGTAGGTACGGACTACTTCGAGGCCATGGGGATCCCCCTCCTGGAAGGACGAACCTTCGAGAGAGGAGACAACGCCGACGCCCAGCAGGTGATCATCATCGACGAGTGGCTGGCAGAGCGATACTTCCCCAACGAGAGCCCCCTGGGGAAACGGATGCTCTGGGCCACCGTGCCCGGAGCCGATGAGGACGAGGAGGCCCACCTCTATGCAATCGTCGGGGTGGTGGCCTCCCACCGGCAGAACGATCTGGTGGAGAGCCAATTCGTGGGGGCCTACTACTTCCCCTTTGCCCAGCGGACGCAGTCCTTTCCGACCCTTCTCATGAAGACCAGTGGCGATCCCCTGGCCCTGGTCGAACCGGCTCGTGAGGTCGTAGCCCGGCTGGATCCGGAGATCCCTTTTTTCGGTGCCCGAACCATGCAGGATCGGATCGACCAATCCCTGGTGGCGAGGCGGTCCCCCATGCTCCTCCTCATGATCTTTGCCGGCGTAGCCCTCTTTCTTGCCGGGGTGGGAGTCTACGGTGCACTGGCCTATACGGTCTCCCAGCGGACCCGGGAGATGGGCATCCGGATCGCCATCGGGAGCAGCTCCCGGAGGGTCTTCAATCTCGTGGTGGGGCAGGGTGCGAAGGTTGTGGGCGTCGGGTTGGTCGTCGGCCTCCTGGGATCGTTGGGTCTGACCCGCCTCCTGCAGAGCCTCCTCTACGGAGTCCGACCCTCGGACCCCGGGGTACTGGCCTCGGTAGCGGCACTCCTGGCCCTGACGGGACTCATCGCCTGCGTACTTCCCGCCCGTAAGGCGACCCGGGTGGACCCGGTGGTGGCGCTTTCGGACGAGTGACGAGGGGTGGTGGACGGAGGGGTTCGATCCGGGGGATCAGGCCGATCCGCATGGATTGGGGGGTTGAGACTCGTCAGTCCTGCGTCAAGACCAGAATCGCCCCGTGGGTGTGGCCGGTCCCCCAGCGAGCCGTAGCCTGTTGACTGTTGAAGAAGAGAATGGATCGGACGATCGCAGGGCTGATCCCGGCCAGGTCCTGCACGCCGCCCAACTGGACGTTGTCCAGGTAGACCCGAATGTTGTCCGAGGTCGGATCGTAAAAGGCTTCCTGACCTCTTTCGATGAGCCACTCGGGGCGGAGGAACTGGACGGCTTCGAGAGCGTTCGCAAAGGACGCCTCCCGGATTTCCTCACCCGTGATTTCGAACCGGCCGCCGCCGTACGGGAGGGGATCCGAGCTTCCGGGAGGCCGGCCCCAGACGGGTAGTGAAAAACCCAAAGCAAACCCGCTGGCGCCTCCCACCGCGGCCCAGGTGGAACGGTGGATCTCGCGGTTCCCGGAGTCTTCGTCCCAATCCCCCAGGGCCACCTGGGAAGCGAAGTACCCGAGGCCGGCACCAACGGCTGCCGCCGCCACCCCGCTCACGAGTCGGCCGCCCCAGGATTGCCCCGGTTGGTTGGGCGAACGGGTAGAATGACCGGGAACCGCCATGCCGGGTGGCCCAGCTGCTCCGGCCGGGACAGCCTCTGCCGCGTCGCCGGACCACCGGATGATCTGGATGGCTCCGAAAGGGTGGCCTTCACCCCAACGGGCAGTGGCCAGCTGGGGGTTGATGAACCGAATGGACGCGATGGAGGCTGCGGTCACCCGCCCGAGGGCCTCGGCCCCACCCACCTGCAGGGTCCCCAGGTAGATCGGGATGTCGCTCGCGTCGGCGTACCCGAAAGCGCCCTGTCCCCTTGGAGTCAACCACTCGGGGTGAAAAAGCCTCACGGCCTCCAGGGCCGTGGCCACCGATGCCTCGCGGATCTCTTGTGCAGTGATGATCGTGCTGGCTCTGGCCTCGGCGTCCGCCGAACGGTTCTGTTGGGCAGAGGTTTCTCCCCGGCCAAGGGCCGAAGCCAGGAGGGCGGCTGCCAGTACCCGAGTGACGCGCATGAAACGTGAACCCCTTTGCCCCTCTTTTCGAACATGTATTCGAAAATCGATGGCGAGACGGTTGAATCCCATCCAGAAATATCGCCAAATGGACTTGACAAACAACCATCGAACGCGAATAGGTACCTTCTCTGCCGATCAGATAAGGAGGTTAGGCCGAAAGCCTATTTCTCAGGATGTACCACTGTCGCCTGGCCGTAGGAGGGCTCTGACCAGGCCGTTCCAGGGCGGCAGTTTCTTGTTCCTCATTGTTTCAGTAAGGAGGCACCGCAATGCACCGACTCGCAGTTCGTATCGGGTTGCCAGCCTTCCTTTCCCTTCTGGTGCTTCTGGCATTGCCCTGGGCGGGTAACGCACAGGAGCTCCGGACCGTTTCAGGTACCGTGACGGTCCAGGGATTGGACTCACCGCTACCGGGTGTCCAGGTCTTCGTCCAAGGGACGAGGATCGGAACACTCACAGACAGCCGAGGAAACTTCTCGCTCACCATGCCGGCGGACGCCGAGGTGCTGACGTTCACCTTCCTCGGCTACAAGACCTCTCAGGTTCCCGTCTCCTCCAACATGGCCGTCGAGATGGAGGTGGAGGCACTCGGCCTGGAGGGCATCACCGTGACGGCCCTGGGCCTGCGGAGGGAGAAACAAACCCTCGGCTACTCGGTTCAGGATGTCCAGGGCGCTGAGATCGCAGAGGTCCCGGAGGTCAACATCGTCAATTCCCTGGCGGGGAACGTGGCAGGTGTGAACGTCACGAACGCCGGGCCCACCGCTGGATCTTCCCGGATCGTCATCCGGGGGGCCAGCTCCATCGCCGGGAACAACCAGCCCCTGTTCATCGTGGACGGCGTTCCGGTGGACAACTCGGCACCGAGGAACCGCGGATACGGCGGAATCGACTACGGGAACGCGGTTCAAGACCTGGAACCCTCCAACATCGAGAACATCAGCGTTCTGAAGGGTCCCGCCGCGGCGGCCCTCTACGGGTCCCGGGCGGCCAACGGCGCGGTGGTGATCACCACCAAGTCCGGCCAGGGATCGGTGGCCGGCGGGCTGGGTATGACCGTGACCTCCTCCTTGACCGCTGAAACCCCGCTGAAACTCCCTGACTATCAGAATGTGTACGGCCAGGGGTATTTCGGGGAGTTCCAGTGGGTTGACGGCTCGGGTGGAGGCCTTTGGGACCACTTCGATGAGAGTTGGGGACCGAAGATGGACGGGCGACTCATCGACCAGTTCACCGGGCCCCAGCAGCCCTTCGTTCCACACCCGGACAATGTTCGGAGTTTCTTCGAAACCGGGACCACGTGGAACACTAACGTGGCCGTTTCCCACGCCGGAGAGCGGTCGAACATCCGGCTTTCCACCTCCTACAGGAACCTGCAGGGAATGTCCCCCGGCAACATTCAGGACCGGATCACGGTCGCCATGAAGGGGGGGACCCAGATCACCAATCGCCTCTCGGCCGAAGCGTCCTTCAACTACACCGACCAGGATACCGAAAACCGGCCTGGGACCGGGTACGACGAGGACAACCCCATGCAGTCCTACATCTGGTTCGGCCGCCAGGTCGACATGGACAAGCTCAAGGACTACAAGTGTGACGGCGATGAGCCCACGCCTACAACTACCACAACAATCCCTACTGGGAAGCGCTGGTCAACGAGAACTTCGACGAGAAGGACCGGTTGATCGGGCACGTCGCCGTGAACTACCAGATCAACGACTGGATCACGGCCAACGCCAGGGTGGGCCGTGACTGGTCACGGGATCACCGGAAGAGGAACACGGAGTGGTACAGCCTGGACGACGCAGGCGACGGTGGGTTCGGAGAGAACACCATCTACCGCTCCGAGACAAACGCTGACCTGACGGTGAGCGCCACCCGGCAGCTCCTGTCCGATTTCACATTGGACGTGGTGGGTGGCGGTAACCTCAGGAGGAACTTCTACGAGACCGCCAACGTGGGGGTCTCGAAACTCACCGTCCCCGGCGTCTTCTCCATCGACAACGCAGGGACTCCGGCAAGCCCGACGGACTACCTGTCGGAGCGTGAGGTCCGGAGCCTCTACGGGTCCATGAGCCTCAACTACCGGGGGTACATGAACGTCGACGTCACCGGTCGGAACGACTGGTCGTCCACGCTTCCGGAGGGGAACAACTCCTATTTCTATCCCTCCGTCTCCTCCGCCTTTGTGTTCTCGGACGCGTTCGATCTGAGCAGCTACCTCTTCAGCTCGGGGAAGATCCGCGCCAGCTGGACCCGTGTCGGGAACGACGCTGGCCCTTACCAGCTCGCTTCGGTTTACGGCTCGAGCCAGCCCTGGGGCTCGACGGCCATGTTCAACGTCCCGAACGAGCTCCCCAACATCAAACTCAAGCCTGAGGAAACCACGGCCTGGGAGGTGGGAACGGACCTCGGATTCTTCAACGAGAGACTGGGCTTCGTCCTCACGCGGTATGACCGGACCACGAAGAACCAGATCCTGGGCGTCCAGGTATCCCGTGCGAGCGGTTTCAGCACCCAGCGGTTGAACGCAGGGGAAGTCCGGAACTGGGGATGGGAAGTGTTGATGAAGGCCATGCCGGTCCGCTTGGACAACGGATTTCGGTGGAACATGACCGTGAACTGGAGCAAGAACAACTCTGAGGTCACCGAGCTCTACGGGGATCTGGAGACACTGGTCCTCCAGTCGTACTGGAGCCTGAACATCGAAGCCCGTCAGGGTGAGCCCTATGGGGCCATGTTCGCGAATGACGCCCTCAAATGCAGAGGCCCCGATTTCGAGGGCTGCACCAAAGACCAGAAGGGGATGTACCTGCTCGACGAGGACGGTTGGCTGCAGCGGGATCCGGTGCGCCGCGTAGTGGGGAACTACAACCCCGACTGGATCGGAGGCATCCAGAACCGGTTCAGCTACGGTCCCTTCGATCTCAGCGTGCTGGTGGACGGTCAGAAGGGTGGCGACATCTTCTCCGTGACCAACTGGTTCGGCGAATACGCAGGTGTGCTCAAGTCCACCCTGAAGGGCCGGGAGAACGACTGGGACGACCCGGGCTATCTGAACAAGGGCGTCCTGCCGGACGGCAGGATCAACGGGGTCGACGCCGATGTCAGGATCCTCTCCCAGGACCGGTTCGAGGGGAACTGGGGCATGCAGGGATTGACCGTAGACGACGCCACTTATATGAAGCTCCGGGAAGTGCGCCTGGGGTATGAGCTCCCGGCTTCGTGGCTCGCCCGGTTCGGATTCTACGGCGGAAACGTGGCTCTCATCGGCCGGAACCTTCTCCTCTGGGCTCCGAACATCGAAAACATCGATCCCGAGACCGCGTTCGACGCAAGCAACGTTCAGGGAATCGAGTTCGGCCAGTTCCCGTCGGCCCGGAGCATCGGGCTAACGTTCACGATCACTCCGTGACGGCAACGGTAAAGGAGAGACTATCATGAAGAACAAGAGCAGAGTCGCCTTTTCGGCGCTTCTTGTCGGTCTCGTCTTCGCTGCTGTCGCCTGCAGCGATGGGCTGACCGACCTAAACGAGAACCCAAACGGCCCGACAGCCGTACCGGTGGAATTCCTGCTTCCCACCGCGATCCAGGGTGCTGTTGGAAACGCCTGGGGTTCGGGCCAAAGCCTGTCCCACACCAGCATCTGGCCCCAACACACCGTCCAGATCCAGTATCCTGACGAGGAGCGCGGGATCGTTCGCCCCAGTACCATGGACGGATACTGGTCCGGTTACTACACCGGCTCCCTGAAGGATATTCAGACCGTCATAGACATCGGCGTCGAGACGGAGCATGTGAATGCCGAGGGAGTGGGGAGGATCTGGAAATCTTTTGTGTTCCATATCCTCACGGACTACTTCGGGGACGTGCCTTACTCCGATGCTTTGAACGGCGAGGAAAATACCCTCCCGGTGTATGACGCCCAGGCGGACATCTACGACGGGATGCTGGCCGACCTGACCGCAGGCGTGGGCATGCTGAATGCCAGCGCACAGGCGTTCGGCGGGGGCGACCTCCTTTATGCCAACGACATGGCGGCATGGAGGAAATTCGGGAACTCCCTCCGGATGCGGCTGGCCATGCGTCTTTCCGAGGTGGACCCCGCCACCGCCCAAGCCCAGTTCACTGCGGCATACAACGCCGGCGGGTTCACCAGCAACGACGACAACGCCCTCCTGGACTACCCAGGCGGGACGTACCGATTCCCCCTCTACGCCAACTACCTGGGCCGGGACGACCACGCCATGAGCTCGACCATGGTGGATACGCTGAAGTCGATGAGTGACCCGCGCCTGTTCCTCTTCGCGGAACCCGCCGCCACGGATGGTGAATACCGGGGCCACGGAAACGGGCGGCAATCCCTCCCGGCAGGGCAATCCCTCGGCGACATCTCCCGAATCGGGAACTTCTGGCGGGCCGACGGAGAGACCACCCCGGCCACCGTCTTGACCTATGCCGAGGTCCTCTTCCTCCAGGCCGAAGCCGCGGAAAGAGGTTGGATTTCGGCGGATCCTGCCACTCTGTACATGGATGCCATCGAGGCTCACATGAACCAGTACGATCCCTATGGGGTCGGACCCACAGATACGGAGATCGCCGACTACCTGGCTTCTCCAGCCGTGGCGTATGCCGGGATGAACTCCATCTATCTGCAGAAGTGGATCTCCCTCTTCATGACAGGCCCCGAAGCCTGGTCTCACATTCGAAGGACGGGTGTCCCTCATCTGGAGATGGGGCCGGACCTTCAACTTTCACGGATTCCCGTGCGGATGCCCTATCCGGACACGGAGCAGGCGCTGAACAGCGTCAATTTGAATGCTGCGGTAGCGCGGCAGGGCGGAGGGATCAACGACCTGGTTACCCCACTTTGGTGGGACGCCGGCTAGGAGAACCAGGCCTACATTATTACTCAAAACGAGCGCCCCCCGGAGATGCCTCCGGGGGGCGCTTGATTGGGTCGGCTGACAGCCTGGAGAAAGCCTACTCCCCAGCGCCGCGCAGGAAGACCAGGATCAGGCCGTGCGCATGGGTGGCGTAGCCAGGGCGCTTGGTTACGCCCATGGGGTAGACTTCAACTGAGTCGACATCGTCACTCCGGAGAGATTGCAGGATGCACGTGTCAGTGGCCCGGGTTCCGTCCACATAGACCTGAGGG
>JBDHCH010000155.1:0-9759 GCA_039592115.1 Gemmatimonadota bacterium
GCGGAACTGGGTCAGGGAGTGGGACTTCAGCACGAAGAGGGTGTCGCCGGATTCGTGGATGACGGGGCCCAGGGGGGTGAAGCTGAAGCTGCGGGTTTCCGCGCCGAGGGTGTCCCCGGAAGCGAAATCAACCGTGACCGTGCGCGTGTCCAGGGGAACGGATCCGCCGTCGAAGAGATACGCGCCCGAATCGTTCGGGTCCCGAAGGAGTGCGTACACCTGGTCCAGGACCGGGTAGTTGTTCGTCGTCGCGAAACCCAGACACCTGGTCCAGGACCGGGTAGTTGTTCGTCGTCGCGAAACCCAGGCGGCGGTTGAACCCCCCGATAGTGGTGAACGGCCCTCCGAGGCGGAAATCCCCGTAGAAGTCCAGGACCCCCGGGACCCGGACATGGGCCTCATAGTACCCCGCGGTCCAGGACAAATGGGGGTTCCGGAGGAGAAGAGCATTCCCCGACGTCGTCCGCTCCGGGGCGAAGGCCCAGGCGTTGGAGCCCACCTCAGGATCCTCCTCGCCCTCTAGCCGGGCCCAGGCCATCCAGGAGGAGAGGCGGTCGCCGGACCGGCGCTCCGCGACCGATGGCTCCCCCTCCGAGGGACCCCTGCTCCGAGCGAACGCCCGGACCGCGCCGGCACTCCACACCCCGATGTCCCTGGCGGCGACATCATGGGCCGTGAAGTCGTCGGGGACCCAGGAGGGAAGGACGTCTTGGTACACCCGCGCGAAATCGTTCATCCCCCGGGCGAACCCGTCCATCACGGCCCTGACGTCGGGGGGGAGGAGGTGGTAGGTCTCGGCTGCATAGTCGTGGGCCATCCGGCCGCCGAAGTCCCCTTGGATACTGTCCCGGCCCACCGCGAGCCCCCACCGGCCGTTGGACTGGAGCATCGCTCTGGGCACGGCCTCCCTGTAGTCCTCCATCATGACCCATGCGAGCCCGTATCCGGCTCCGGCCAGATCCTCCGCCAGGACGTGGGGGACGCCGTAGGAGGTTCTCCGGATCTCGACGGTCTGAGCCAGGAGGTCGGTGGTTCCGAACGGGCTCTCCGGTCGGAGCCTGGGTGCCGGATCTCCGTGGTTCGGAGGATTCACCGGGCCCCCGCGGTCGGCGTCCGGTCCCGGCGCTCCCGCTGTCAGGCTTCCGCAGGAGAGAGACGCGAGGAGGAGAGGGATGTGGAGGGCGGAGCGTACGGAGCGAGCCATGGAATCTTCTTGCCTTTTAGTCGACAGGGGAGAACTGGGCGATTCCACGGGCACGTCCGTGTTCGCAGCCCTCCCGGGAAGGGAAAGTGGGGTGCGCATAGGGCCTCTGTCCAGAAGATGTGTAACACCGGAAAGTGTGCGCTACCTCCCGAGGAGCTCCTGGTAGACCGACAGGTTTCCCTCGACCATCCCCTCGACAGAGAATCGATCCCGCACCCTTCTCTTTCCCTCCTCCCCCAGGGCTCGGGCCCGTTCCGGGTCGGCCAGGAGGCGGATGATGCCCTCGGCGAGGGCCCTGGGGCTCCCTGGGGGGACGAGGAGTCCGTTCTCTCCATCGGCCACGGCCTCGGGAATCCCACCGGCGGCCGAAGCCACGATGGGGACTCCAGCGGCCGAGGCCTGGAGGAGGATGATCCCCAGGCCCTCCTTGGTGGCGGGATGCACCAGGAGGTCCAGATGGGGCAGAAGCGAGGGGAGGTCCGGGCGGAACCCTGGAAGGAGGACTACGGTCTCCAGGCCCATCTCTCCCACCCTCCGGGCGATCTCCCTCTCGAGGGGCCCTTTGCCGAAGAGGACGAACCGTGTGTGGGGGTGCACATCCAGAACGGAAGGGATCGCTTCAAGGAGAACCTCATGCCCCTTCCGTGGAATGAACTGGGCGGCCATCCCCACCACGCGGTCATCCTTCCCCAGGCCGAAGTCCCTCCTGAACACGTCCGGTTCGGATGGGTCCTCGAAGGGCCGTGGATCCAGGGCGCTGTGGACGCATCGGATCTTCTCGGCCGGGACACCCTGCTCCAACAGGACGCGCCGAATCTCCTCGGAGATGGTGATTACGGCATCGAACAGTCTGTACTTGGCTCCCAGGGACCACCCGGCTTCCGGGTTGTCCACTCTCCGGGAGAGGACGGTGGGGAGTCGTGCCACCTTGGTGGTGAGGGCGCCCAGAGTGTCGGCGCCCCGGCGGGAGTGGAGGTGGACCAGGTCCGGAGCTTCCTCTCGGAGGAGCCGGCGAAAGCGGAACGGGAAGGCCAGATCGGCGTCTCCCGCCATGGGCAGGGGCCTCACGGGGAGCCCCCTGCTCCGGGCCTCTTCTTCCAGGTCCGATCCCTGGGGGACGACCAGCACGCCATCGATTCCCCGAAGGGACAATCCCTCTACCAGGAGTAGGACCTGAAGAGCCCCACCATAGACGTGCCTTCCGGTCTCCAGGTGAACGACCTTCAAGGTCGGTCCTCCCCTCCCCGCGTGTCATTCGCCATGACGTCCCGGGCGGCAGCCAGGACGTCCTCGACAGAGATGAGCTTGAGGCAGGTGTAGTCCCCGTTGCAGGTGGGATTCCCCTTGCAGGGGGAGCACTCCAGCCAGTGCACCAGAACCTTACCGCGGTCGGTGGGAGGCTCCGTGTAGGGGATGTTGGAGCCGAAGATCGTCACGGTGGGCCGATCGAAGGCGAGCCCCATGTGGGAGAGGCCGGTGTCGACCCCGATGACCAGAGCGGCCCGCTCGATGGCCCCCGCGGCCTGGGTGAGGGAGGTCTTACCCACCAGGGAGAGTGGCGTGGCCGCGGCCATTCCTCTGATCCGGTCCAGGGCCTCCTGATCTCCCGGCCCTCCCAAGACGACCGTAGGCAGCCCCAGCTCCTCCGTCACCCGGTCCAACAGAGCCGCCCAGCGGTCCTCGAACCAATGCTTCTGTGGCCGCGTGGTGAAGGGAATGGCCACGGCGTAACCGGCCTCGAGGCTCTCCCGGGAAATCAACGCGTCGATGAACTCCCGGTCCTCCGTCGAAAGAGGGACCTCCATCCGGAACTCGCCGGTGTCCAGGCCCAACTCCTGGGCGAGGTGGAGATACTCGGAAGAGGCCTTGGCTCTGTTTCCCTGATTTCGGTGCCGGTCGACCACCTCGGTCATGAAGAATTGGCTCCCCTCCTTCGGACGGAGGCCGATCCGCGTCGGGGCCCCGGACAGGAACGCCATGAGCCCGCTCCTCAGGAGGCCCTGCATGTCGACGGCCACGTCGAACCGCCGCTTCCGGAGCTCGGATATGAAGGTCCTCGCTTCCCGGAATAGGGCGAGGAACCGCCGCTCCTTCACGAGCTCTTTCCACGAGCCCCGGTCCCAGACGATCACTTCGTCCAGCTCGGGGTGGTGCTCGATGAGATTCTTGGTGTGGGACTCGGCCAGCCAGGTGACGCGGGCCTCGGGAAAGGTGCGTCGGAAGGCTCTCACCATGGGTGAAGAAAAGACGATATCTCCCCGGGCGCTGAGCCGGACCAGGAGCACGTTTCGGGGCTCACCGGGGAGGAGTCTCCTGCTCATCCGTTCCTTTCGAAGAGGAAGGGGCTAACATAGTCTTGCGGCAAGGACGCGCGGTCGAGCCGGGGGCCCCGAGTCGGGGGATCCTCGTTCCTCGAACCGCATCGGCCACCAGGGCTTCCGGGCCAACGTCCAATGTAGTGTAGTTCTGAGGAATGTGTGCTGCCATCGCGTACGCCTCGGGGCGAAGCCAGGGCGCCATCTACATCGGCAGGGGTGCCGACCTCGGGCTCCCGAACCGACAGCAGGGACCCCCGGCCTCCATGGAACCCGGTGATCCGGAGAGAATGAAGCGACGCTACGACCTTCTCTATGCCCTGGGCACCCTGGTGTCCAGCCCCATCCTGCTCCTCGGGCTCCTGAGGACCGGGAAATGGCGCACGGATTGGCGGGGCCGGTTCGGGAGGACAGAGCCTCTCCCGGAAGATCCACGCTCCACGCTCCTGATTCACGGTGTCAGCGTCGGGGAGATCAACGCCACCCGTGAGCTGGTGGCCAGACTGATCTCACCCGAGAGTCCCCCCGTCAGAGTGGTGATCAGCGCCACCACGAACACCGGCTTCGCCAGGGCACAGGAGCTATACGGCGAAAGCATCCCGGTGGTTCGCTTCCCCTTCGACTTCTCCTGGATGGTCACCCGTTTCTTCGACGCCGTCCGGCCCGACGCGGTGGCTCTCATGGAACTGGAGGTCTGGCCGAACCTGGCCCAGGTGTGCCGGATCAGGGGAATTCCCCTGGGGGTCATCAACGGGCGCCTGAGCGAGGCCAGCTTCAAGCACTACCGATGGGCCCGTCCGGTCGTGCGGTCCATGTTCCGTGCGCTCTCGATTGTCGGGGCCCAGACCGAGGAGTACGCCGGGCGGTTCCAGGCCCTGGGGACGCCCCGGGATCGGTTGACGGTCACCGACACCATGAAGTGGGATACGGCGAGGCTGGCGGACGAAGTGGAAGGGGCCGAGGCCCTCAGGCTGGCCATGGGAATCGATCCGGGGAGGCCGTTGGTGGTGGCGGGGTCCACAGGCCCAGGGGAGGAGGAGATTCTCCTGGCCGGGAAGCCTGAGGGTGTCCAGCTGATGCTCGTGCCGCGGAAGCCGGAGCGGTTTGACGAGGTGGGCCGGTTGGCCCCGGGGGCAGTTCGACGTAGCCAGCGACCGGATGGTTCCCGGGGCGAGGGCGATCCGGATGCCGGAGAGATCTTCCTCCTGGACACCATGGGGGAGTTGACCAAGGCATTCGCCTTGGCCGACGTAGCCATCGTCGGGAGGAGTTTTGTCCCCCTGGGGGGGTCCGACCCCATCGAAGCCATCGCGCTGGGGAAGGCGACGATCATCGGGCCGCACCACGACAACTTCCAGGACGTGGTTTCGGCCTTCGCCGAGGAGGGCGGCATCCGGATCACCTCTCGCCCCATGGAGGACGCGCAGGCACTTCTGAACGACGACGAGGCTCGGGAGCGCATGGGGGAGGCGGGGCGGGGGGTCATTCGCCGGCGGAAGGGCGCCACCGAACGGAATGTCCGACTCCTTCACACACTACTGGAAGGGAGGATGAGGACCAGTGTCCGTGGGCGTGGGCCCGGGGGCTGGGGCCGAGCGCGCCGATGGCTCTTCAGGGCTCTCCTGGTCTACTTCCTGGCAGGCTACCTGACCACCGCCTTCCGGTGGGTCCCCGCCGAGGCAGGTGATCCTACCAGGAGACCCCTTCCCTCGACGGCGGGTGAGGTCCTTTCCGGAGTCTTCTCCGTCCACACCGATCGCTCCCACGACGCTCTGGGGACCCGGGAGGACGTGGCGGCCGCCGCCTCGAGGGCCGGTCTGGATTTCGTGGTGATCGGAGACCACCCTCCCGACGACCGGAAGCCCGGCTGGGAATTCTGGGAGCCCGTGATCCTGGACGGAGTCCTGGTGGAGGGAGGACAGGAGCTGCGGTCCCCCGAAGCCGGGAAGGTCCTGGCCGTGGGTGTGGACACTACCTACAAGCAATGGCAGGGCGACTACGACTCCTTCGCCCGAATGCTGATTCGTGAAGGGGCGACCTCGTTTGTCGTCCACGGGAGGGGGCCCCGGGGGAGCGAACGCTGGGTGAACCCGACCGTGGAGGCGGTGGACGGATGGGAGGTCCTGGACATCTCGGAGTTCGCCCGGCACCGGCTTCGAGGATTCTGGGCCCTCTACCACGGTCTCACCCTGGTGGTGGGTACCCCCCTGGGTTTGGGGGACGAAGCGCTTCGACACCTCATGCGGGAAGGGTTCGACACTCCTACGGTGGCGGCGTACGATTCCGTGAGGGCCCAGGGGCGTCTTACGGCCACCGCAGGGCTGAACGTCCACCCCAAGATCCGGATCGGGCCCTTCCTCCTGCCGTCGTACCGACCGCCGTTCCGGACCCTGATCACCCATATCTCTGTCCACGGAGCGTACTCCCCCGATCCGCATCGTGCGAGCTATGCTCTGATGGACGGAGCCAGAGAGGGAAACGCGTTCGTCTCTGTGGGAGGTGGGGAGGTCGCAAAGAGGTTCCGCATGGGAGCCGTCACGGATGGTGGGGTGGCTGCGACGATGGGTTCCTGGTCTCCCCTCGCTCCGGGCCTGAGGCTGCGGGCCGGGATCCAAGGCGGAGGGCAGGGGAGGCTCCTCTACCGGATACTCCGGGATGGTCGGGAGGTCGGGTGGTTCCGAGGCCCGGAGCTGGAGTGGCCCGCCCCTGGCCCAGGAGTGTACCGGGTGGAGGTCTATATCTATTCCGCCCGTGTCGGGAACCTGTTCCTTCGCCTGAAGCCCTGGATCTTCGCGAACCCGGTCGAAGTCATCTAGCGTGCTGAAATCCCGTGGTTTGGCCCACCCCATGAACCTCGGGCTTGCGGATTCTCGTAGGGAAATAAGTACCCCAGGAAGGAAGGACCTCATGGCCAAGAGCAACCGTCAACACGCCCCTCGGGACCGGAAGCGGGGTTTGAAGTTCCCAACGCCACCTTGCACGCCGAAACCTCCGGGACCTCCGCCCCCGGTTCGGCCCCCGGGCCCCGGATGTGACACGGGTCCGGATCCGAGGAAGGTCATCGACAAGATTCTCCGGAAGAAGGGGAAGTAGGGGAGTCCCGCTCCCTCTCTCCGTACGCGGGCGTCTGTCCTCCACGGCCAGGCTCTTTCCTCCTACGTCGATAACATCCCACGTCGCGAGCCGTTGATTCCCTGCCGGCCGTCTTCGATACTTAGCCCTGCGCCGCTTTGAATGGCGGGGCGGAGACGCATCTGGGCTTTTGTGGGGTTCACTGTCTCCGGCCGACGATGCGTCCACACACAGGCCAACTCAAAAGGAACGCTCGATGAAACCCATGAGCCGACGGACGTTCGTGGCGTCCGGGGCTGCGGTTCCCGTTGCTGCTGCCGTGGGCACCTCCTCGGCGGCAGGAAAGGTCATGTTCGAGGGAGAGGGAATCCTGCCCGGGCAATCCGACGGGAGACGCCGTGTCGACTTCACCGGTGACGGCCAGGCCCTGACGCCCGGGGAGTATGCGGAGGCTCTCTCGGGAATCGTTTCCGGACACGGGATTCGCCCGGATTACTACTCCCTCGGGGGTGTGGTCACGGAACTGGAGGACCGAATGGCCGCGATCCTTGGAAAGGAGCGTGCGGTCTTCCTTCCCACAGGCACTCTCGCCAACCACCTGGCAGTTCGGATTCAGGCGCGAGGTCGCCCCCGGGTGATCGTGCAGGAGGAGAGCCACATCTACAATGATTCCGGAGACTGCTCCACGGTTCTCAGCGACCTCAACCTGATCCCGCTGGCCCGGGGGGGCGGCACGTTTACCGTGGGAGACGTCGAGGCGGTCCTGGAGCGGGCCGGTGGAGGGAGGGTCCGGACGGACGTTGGCGTCATCGTCATTGAATCGCCCATCCGACGTCGTCTCGGTGAGCTGTTCGACTATGACGAGATGAGGCGAGTGTGCAGCTTCGCTCGGGACCGTGGGATCGCTACCCACCTGGATGGGGCCAGGCTCTTTATGGCATCGGGGTACATGGGGGTTTCTCCCCAGGAGATCGCTGGGCACTTCGACACCGTGTATGTTTCGATGTGGAAGTATTTCAACGCCCCCTCAGGGGCGGTTCTGGCAGGCCCGCGGGCCCTAATGGACGACCTCTTCCATGATCGTCGGATGTTCGGCGGAGGGCTTCCCTATGCTTGGCCCTTCGCTGCCGTTGCTCTCCACTACCTCGATGGCTTCGAGGACCGGTTCGCTGCCGGAATCGCCGCCTCGGAGGAACTGATTCCTGCATTGGGGGGAATCGATGGGGCCAAAGTGGAGCGAGTGAAAGGCGGGTCGAACGTGCTCAAGCTGCACGTCGAGGGAGTGGATCCGGACTCGGTCCGGACTCGGCTGACGGAGCACCAGATTGCCGTTCCCCGCCCCGCCGCCGGTTTCAGGGGGTTTGCCCTGAAGGTGAATGAAACCCTATCTCGACGTCCCGTGGCCGACACGGTCCAGGCGTTTTCGGAGGCTCTTCGTGCATAAGACGATGAATGGAATCTTCTCTCGACCGCTCGCTGGACTCGCCCTTTCCCTCGTACTGGGCGTTCCGGGGACTGCCGCCCAGGAGGACGTCTCGGGTCGCGAAGTTCCCTCGACGCAGGAGACGGCTCCCGACGAGAAGGCCTCCGCATCCCAGGATGTCGATTTCTCACAGCACTTCAGGGTGTTCACGAGTGAAGGGGAACCGGCGTCTCTCGACGACGTGATGCGGGCCATGGCCGGGGTGGATGCGGTGCTGGTGGGAGAGATCCACACTGATCCGGTGGGGCATTGGGTGGAGGCGGAATTGCTGAGAGGGGCGTTGGAGCTGGTGCAATCCGGGGAGGAGTCCGGCGCCCTCCGGCCTCTGGCCCTCTCCCTGGAGATGTTCGAGCGGGACGTCCAGGGGATCCTCGACGAGTATCTCCAGGATCTCATCACCGAGAGTCAGTTTTCATCAAGCGCCCGGCCCTGGGAGTATTATGACGAGGACTACCGGGCCATGGTGGAGATGGCCAAGGAGAAGGGCGTCCCGGTGATCGCTGCCAACGCCCCTCGACGGTATGTGAACAGGGTCTCTCGCTTGGGCAAGGACGCGCTCTTCGATCTCCCCGCGAGGGCCCGCAGCTCCCTCCCGCCTCTCCCATACCCTGAGCCCACGGATGCCTATCGGGCCGAGTGGACGGCGCTCATGAGCAACATGACCATGGAGGATCAGTGTCCGGCTCCGGAACCCCCGGGGGAGGGGGAGGGCCACGGTGTCGTCAGCGACTCTGCGGCGGCGGGGCACGACCAGGTCATGCCCCCACCGGATGAGGCTCCTCCTCACGGGATGAAGGTGCCTCCGGCTGATGAGGAAGCCCCTGCCGAGACGGGTATGCCGTCCCATGCCATGGGCGCTTTCATCGAGAATGGCCTCCAGGCCCAGACCCTCTGGGACGCCTCGATGGCCTACGCCATCACCACGTTCCTCGAGCGCCATCCGGGGGCTCTGGTGCTCCACATGGTGGGAGGGTTCCATGTGGAGAACTCCACCGGGACTCCGGAGAAGGTCCAGTTCTACCGGCCCGGGACCAGAAGCCTCGTGGTGTCCATGCAGATGGCGGATGACTTCACCGCCTTCGATCCTGAGGAGCATTCGGGGGCTGGTGACTTCGTGATCCTCACGGACAAGAGCCTGGACAAGAACTACGAGAGAAACTGCATGTAGCCTGGGGGAGGAAGGAAGGCGGCGGCTATTCCGCCATTAGGCGAAGACTGCCTCCAAGGAGTTTGCTGCCGGCTTCGCCCCTTTCGATGGGGGCGCCGACCCGGGCGTTCCCTCCGGCTCCGACTACGGCTCTGCAGGCAGTGGGGGCGATCTTCCTCCGCGGGGGAGCCGCAGAGTCGCCTGCCTCCAACGCTCCGAAGTAGATACGGTCCGGGATATCGGCCTCCCGTTTCCAGCGAGAGGCCGCGGTCCAGCCGTCGGGATCGGCGCCCCGGCGGCGGTTCTCCTCGATGAGGTCCGGGACCGGAGACTCCTGGAGCTCCGGCGCCCTCCACCGCCCATCGAAGTGGGTCCCGCCCCTGGGATCAAAGAACACCGGTCTGCCCTCTCCCCACCACTCCACCTTCCAGCCTCCTTCATGAACCAACCGGTGATGATGCCGGCAGAGAAGCACCAGATTCGTGAGCTTCGTCTCGCCCCCCTGGGCCCAGTGCACCACATGGTGACCTTCGGCAAA
>JBDHCH010000156.1:0-9199 GCA_039592115.1 Gemmatimonadota bacterium
CCACTACATGAGTCTGGGGCACTCGAAGCTCATCCTGGACCTCACCAAAGTCTCCACCTGGGAGGAGATCGTGGAGATGGTGGCTGAGGCTGCCGCCGATGTCGAACCCGGGGCGTGGATTCAGGGAAGAGGATGGCACCAGGAGAAGTGGACCAGTGTTCCCGAGCCCAACGTGGATGGGGTGCCCAGGCATGGGAGTCTCTCCGCAGTATCTCCCGAAAACCCCGTCTATCTCACGCATGCCAGTGGCCACGCGTCCATCGTGAACGCGTTGGCGCTGGAGGTATCGGGCATCGATGCCACCACCGCGGATCCGCCAGGGGGGACCATCGTACGGGGGGAGGACGGGCAGCCATCCGGCCTATTGCGAGAGACGGCTCAGCGCATCGTTGGGAGATCCATCGCCCACTCCGAGGAGAGTCGCTCCGCCGAGGAGATCGAGGCCGAGGAACGTGAGGCGGTCCGCCTTGCGGGGGAAGATGCCCTGTCCAAGGGTATCACCAGTTTCCACGACGCCGGCTCCAACTTCGCCACCATCGACTTCTTCAAGGAGTTGGAGGGGGAGGGGAACCTTCCGATCCGCTTGTATGTCATGGTCCGCAGGGAGTCCAACGAGGACATGGCGGCGAGGCTTCCGGAGTACAAGATGCTTCCGGAGGGGAACGACTTCCTCACTGTTCGGTCGATCAAGCGGCAGGTAGACGGTGCCCTCGGGCCCCATGGTGCCTGGCTCCTCGAACCCTACGAGGACCACGAGAGCACCGGCCTGAACCTGGAGCCTCTGGACGACATCCTGGGAACGGCCCGAGTTGCCATCGAGCACGGGTTCCAGGTGAATACGCACGCCATCGGAGATCGAGGGAATCGGGAGATCCTGGACCTCTATCAGGCAGCCTTCGAAGAAGCCGGCGTGGATGGTCACCAACTCCGGTGGCGCATCGAACATGCCCAGCACGTCCATCCCGACGATGTGGGACGCTTCGCTGAGCTAGGGATTCTCCCGTCGATGCAAGGAATTCACTGCACCAGCGATGGCCCCTGGGTGTACCGGCGCCTCGGCGCTGAGCGGGCGGAAACCGGGGCATACCTCTGGAGGGACTTCATCGATTCCGGCGTCGTGGTGAACAACGGGACGGACACGCCGGTGGAGGATGTCGATCCCCTGGCCTCCTTCTACGCCTCCGTCACCCGTCGCATGCCCGATGGAGAGTATTTCTTTCCGGACCAGGCCATGACCCGAGAGGAGGCACTGGCTTCCTACACAATCAACGGTGCCTACTCGGCCTTCGAGGAAGACGTCAAAGGCTCCCTGACCCCGGGGAAGTATGCCGACATCACGGTCCTCTCCAAGGACATCATGACGATTCCGCCTGAGGACATCCTCACGACGGAGGTGGTCTTCACCATCGTGGGTGGGGATATCCGGTACCGCCGGGGGAATTGAGGGCGGAACGGACCTCTGACCCCCAGCACGCTAGAACGGCTTGTAGTTCCCCAGGGCGCCTCCCAGGAGGCCGAGGAGGGGGAGGAGGAAGAGGAGAGCCCTCGCCAAGGCACGGTTCCGGTACGGGAGGGCGATAAGGCCACCCAGGAAGAGCCACAAGAGGAGCTTGATCCAGATCCATCCCGGGAATATTTCACCGTGGGTGACCCCGACTCGGGCCATGAGGCCGAACCCTCCGGTGAGAGCTACCAGTGCGCCCACACCGTGGAGGGTGAGGAGGGTCCGGTAGCTCTTGTTCTCGGTCTTCTCGTGGCCGGCCGCTGCGTGGGCCGCCATTCCCGCCAGAGCCACGAAAATCGTGAACAGGCCGAAGAGATGAATGAGCTTGTAGGTGACGTAGGACATGTTTTCGAATTGCTTTCTGGACGAGCCTTGCGTTGTCGGAAACCCGAGGGAGAGCTTCGGGTTGAATATCTCGAACTTCAGGTCATCCCTTGTTCTCCGGCGAGACCCGGTTGTTCCCTTTCACGATCATGGAAGGCCATCATGAGGATCTTCCCCACCACTCTGATTCCCCTGCTCCTCTCCGCCTGCGCATCGGGCGCGGGACATCTGGCCCCCGTCGTCCCCTCGCCGGGGCCGGGTGGACCCGAGTCGGGGAGCCGACAGCAGGGGCAGGCGTCATATGCCGAAGCCACCGAAGGGTTCCGAGCCCATCCAGGGGTTTTCACAGTTCACACCTCCGGTATCCGGCTGCTCTACGAGATCCCGAGGGGGCAGCTGGGGTTGCCTTTCCTCTGGGTTAGTCAGGTGTCCCTGGCTCAGGAGGGTACCGGGTATGGAGGGACGTCCCTGGGGGATCGAGTCGTGCATTGGGAGAGGCGGGGCGACCGTGTCCTCCTGAGGGAAGAAAGCTTTGGGGTGCAGGCGCCCGACTCCATATCCCCGCGTTTCGGGGTGGAGGCGGGTACCTTTCCCAAGGTCCTGGCGGTGTTCGGGATCGAGGCCTTCGGGCCGGATTCCTCCCTGGTTGTGGACGTCACGGATCTGTTCACGAAGGAAGTGTCTGAGTTTTCCCCTCGTCCCCTTCTGGCCCGGGGGCGTCAGATCCGCCGGTTCGATCCTGATCGCAGCTTCCTGGAGAGGGTGTCGGCCTTCCCGGAAAACATCGAAGTGGAAGCCACGCTCACATTCGAAGGAGAGGTCCAGCAGACCTTCGGAGGGAACCTCCCCACCACCCTCTCGGCCCGAGTCCATCATAGCATGGTGAGGCTTCCGGAACGTCCCATGCTGCCCCGTTTCGAAGACCACCGCGTGGGGTACTTCACGGTCAACCACCGGGACTACTCCCGGCCCAACCAGGTCCAGAACAACACTTCTTTCACTGTGAGTTATATCACCCGGTGGCGGCTGGAGCCGTCGGACACGGCTGCGTTCCAGAGAGGGGAGTTGGTCGACCCGGTGAAGCCCATCGTCTTTTATCTCGCCAGAGAGATCCCGGACCAATATCGGCCCCACATCAAGAGGGGGATCGAGAGTTGGCAGGAGGCATTCGAGGAAGCCGGGTTCAAAACCGCGATCCTGGCGAAAGATGCCCCCAGCCCGGAAGAGGATCCGGATTGGAGCGCAGAGGATGCCCGGGTGAGTACGATCCGCTGGTGGCCTACGGACGACACCAACGCATTCGGGCCGCATGTCCACGATCCCCGGACGGGGGAAATCCTCGAGGCTGACATCGTCATGCATGCGGGCCTGCTGGACCGGTACCGTGCGATGTATGTGGTACAGGTCGGAGCGAACATGGGTGTGATGGAAGGGCGGCTCCCGGACTCGGTGAGCAATGAGATCCTTCGGGCCGTAATCGCGCACGAAGTGGGACATAGCATCGGGCTCCCCCACAACATGTACGCTTCGGACGCATACCCGGTGGACTCACTCCGGAGTGGGAGTTTTACCCGGAAGAACTCGGTCTCACCCTCCATCATGGACTACACGAGATTCAACTATGTGGCCCAGCCGGAGGACGATGCCCTCAGGGTGAGGATCATCGGCCCAGCCGACCGGTTCACCATTCGATGGGGTTACCGACCAATCATCGGGGCCGAGACTCCGGAAGACGAGACGGACACATTGAACCGTTGGGCCGACTCGACGTACCTCGATCGGGTGATCGCATTCAGTGACGCTTTTCAGAATGCCAGGAACTTGACGGAGGACCTGGGGGACGATCCTGTCAGGGCCACGAACTTCGGCTTAGCCAACATCGCCAGATCCTATGCCGCCCTCCGCCAGGCCATGGCGGTTCCCGGCGATGATTTCCGGAACCTGGAGTACATGTTTGGTCAGATCCTTGGTCAGAGGGATCGAATGTTCGGGCACGTGGCACGCCTCATCGGCGGATCCCATTTCCAGTCCATGACCTACGGGGACGCGGGCACGGTCTACACTCCTGTGCCAGAGCCAGATCAGCGAAGGGCCCTCAGGTTCCTGAACGACCGGGCCCTCAGCGAGCCGTCGGAGCTCATGGACCCTGAAACCGGCCGACTCTTCGATCCGGTGATGGGGATCGAAGGGATCCTGGAGGGGCAGGCGCGGTTGGTTCGCTCCCTTCTTTCCCCGGATCGCTTGGGCACCATGGCGACCCAGGAGGCCACGGCCCAGCCCGGGGAAGAGGTGTTCTCCCACTTCGAGTTCCTGGCAGCGATGGAGGCCCGCCTCTTTGCGGAGCTCCAGAGTCCCCGGAATGGAATCGATCTCTACCGCCGGAACGTTCAACGAACCTTCGTTGAGGCGGCTGTCGCCATCCTGAAGGATGAGGAGGGCAACGGGGAGGTCCAGTCCGCCGTGATGGCAGCCCTGGGCCGCCTCAGGTTGGCGGCAATGGGAGCGAGAAGCAGGGCCCGGGACGAACCTACCCAGGCGCATCTGGATTTCTTGGTTGCCGCGATGGAGGAGGTGTTGGAGAAGGACTAGAACGGGGTTGAGGAAGTGGGGCAAGCCGCATGATCGTGGGCCACGGGGTCAGGGTTTGGAGGTTTTGCGGGCCCTCGGTTGGGAGTGATGAGGGGAGAGAGTCGGCCCACTAGGCAACGCCTCCTACCGCCGCCGCCCTCTCTCATCCGGGACGTGACTCTCACCGGCTCTCAGGAGCGCCCACCGGAAGGCCGGAGGGCCGACGAGCTGATTCACGGCGATCATGGCGATGATGATTGTCGCCACGTGGCCCCCCCAGATGTCGAACCGATCCCGAATCAGGTTCGCGATCCCCAAGGTGACACCCGCTTGGGCAAGGAACCCCATCCAGGCGTGTCTCCTCACGATCGGCGGTGAACCCCCGATCCTGGCTCCCAGGTAGGTGCTCCCCCAGAGCGCCGCGAGCCGGGTGAGGAGGATGGCCGTGACGATGACCCACGCCGATCCCAGGACCCTGATATCCAGGTCAGCCCCCGCCACCGCGAAGAAGAGAGCGTAGACGGGGAGGGAGTTGGCTTCGAGGGCGTGGATGAGCCGACGTCCCTGCCGTGAGAAATTCTGGACGTAGAACCCGGCGGCCATGGCAATGAGGATCGCTTCCATGTGCAGCAGAGACCCCAGGTACTCTGCGAGGAATGCGATACCCAGGACGAACAGAATCCGGTATTCCCTCACGCGCATCAGGTACTGGGTCGCGATCCATCCTATTGCGAGGCCGATGAGCAGCGACCCTAGAATGGCCCGAAGAATGTCGAGGACAGCGTCGAAGCTGAACCCTGCCTCGGGATCCACGATGAGGCTGGCCAAAGGGAGGAGGAGGGCGATCAGGATAAGGATGACGACGTCCTTGAGGACGGTGATGCCCAGGACGGTGTCGGTGAACACCCCTCTCGCCTTCTCTTCTGTTATGACGGCAATGGTTGTCGCGGGTGATTTCGCGACCGCTACGAGCCCGAAGAGCAACGCCACGGCGAAGGCGACCCGGGGTGGCTCGGTTCTCAGGAAATTGATGGATCCTCGGGCCAGGAAGACGGTGAGGGAGACGAGAGAGAACATCAATAGAATCTGGAGTCCCGTGATGATCCCTATGCTTTTGAAATGCTTCCTGACCGATCTCAACCGGAGCTCCCCACCGGCCGAGAGGGCGATGAGGGCCAGGGCCACGCCGTTTACGTACCGAAACTCCTCGATGACTTCCCGTGGCACGATGCCCATCACATAGGGTCCCACGAGGATGCCGACGATCAGGTATCCGGTGATCTGGGGGAGGGAGACGATCCGCGCGGCTCGCCCTGCCAGGTAGGAGGCGAGGAGGAGGGCGCCCAAGAAGAGTGTGGCCCGGCCGTGAGGGGTTCCCGGCAACCCCATCCGCCCCACGGCGGACATCACACCGATGAAGACCACGAGGGTGAGGAAGCGGGCCATTCCGGAACCTTCTTCAGCGGCTTTTGATGCCGGGAATCCTGGGACTAGATGCCGGGTTCGAGTCAGAACATAGCCGTTTGCCGGTGTGAAATCATTCTGGCCAGGGATGTGGTCGGTGCGGAGAACGGGGGTCGCTGCCGGGGAGGTTCTTGTTTCCGGAGGGGCGGGAGCGGGGTCCCTCCGGATGGAGGGCCCCCGCCTGTTATTTGTCTGGTAGGTTTTGCGGTCGACCTCTCACGGCGCCGACCTGGGGAAATGGGCACCAGGCCTTGGATCGGCTGGATGACCTGATGCCCGGGGATCATTCCGGAAGACCGGCTCCTCCCGATGGGAGAGCGAGTCAGCCGGAGCTAGTCGTCTGTCTGGTCCTCCTCACCCCACTTCCTCACCCACCAGGGGGAGTGCGTGGTTGTTGCTCAACGACGGGTCCTTGTGGAGATGGAAGTAGCAGTTCTTCCCCACGCTCTGCCGAAGGATGCAGCGGTCCCGGAAATGGATTCCACATCGCAGGCAGATCCCATCCCGGACCCGTCCGGTCTTCACGACCTCGGTGGAAAGGTGGTCCAGGAAGTCGGCGGTGGTCTGGAGCCTCTCCTGGTCCAGACCGCCGAACAGATCCTTGAGCACATGGGTCGTGGCGGCCTCGTACTGCGCCAGGAGGGTCCGGCCTTCGGGCGTCAGGGAGAGCTCCACCGCTCTCCGGTCCGAAGCCGCCTCCGTGCGCCGGACCAGACCCCGCCGCACCAGGCGGTCCACGGCCTTGCTGGCGGCGGCGTTGCTCACGGCAAGGAAATCTGCTACGTCACCAATCCTGCGCGCGTTGGTTCGGGCTACGAGCTTCAGGACTTTGAGCTGAGAGGTCGTCACCCTGTCGTCGGTGACTTCTCTCAACTCCTGCTCCATCCACTCGTCGATGGTGGTGGAGAGGATGCGAACACTGCCGAGGAAATCGTTTACGAGTCCCACTTTTTGGCCCCCTACACCTGAGTTGGCCTCCCCGAACCTCTCGGGAAGCGAGTCTTGGGTCACCCTGTACTCCGTGAATATTAGTACGGTTAAGTATGAGGGCAACCTGCACCCACGATTTTGATGAAAGTGGCAAGCTCCATGCCTTGGTAATCTGAGGGAATCCGGGGGCATTGAGACACCCCTGGTGCCGGGCTTTTCGGCGATTAATGGGAGTGAATGCTCCCGGGGGAGAAAGTGCGCCTGGACCAATTTTCAATGTGAGACAATTCTGCCGGTACCCCTGTCCCGGCCTGGGACATTGAACCACAGTTGGGCGCGTGGGAGGGTCTTCAGAGAGGGAAGGGGCGAGTGGCATCGGAGAGATTCAACGGCTGAGAGAGGCGCAGTGGTTGCAGATAAACAGCGGGTCCTGGTCGTGAACCCCGGCTCCACCTCGACGAAGGTGGCGGTCTTCCAAGGGGACGCCCTTCTCAAAGAGTCTCTCCTTCCCATGGGGCCTGACAGGGCGGCGGAGATCTGGGATGAGTTCACTGTCCGCCTCGATGGGGTCCGGGCCTGGTTGGCGGAAGAGGCGATCTCCCTGGAGAGCATGGATGCTGTGGTGGGACGCGGCGGGCTCCTTCGGCCTCTGAAGGGAGGGGTCTTCGAGGTGACGGAGGCCATGTTGACCGATGCAAGGGCCAATCGGCAGGGGATTCACGCCTCGAACCTGGGGTGTGCCCTGGCACGTGCGTTGGCCGAGGCCGGGACCAGTGAGAGAAGGCAAACGGCCAGAAGGACAGAGGAGCGGGCATCGGGCATCCCGGTCTTCGTGGTCGATCCGGTCTCGACCGACGAGTTCGATCCGGTCGCGCGAATCTCCGGCCTGAAGGAAATCCCCCGAAGGAGCCTCAGCCATGCCTTGAGTGTTCACGCGCTGGTCAGGGAGGTGTGCAGGCGGGAAAACCGCCCGGTCCTGGGGTCGTCTTTTGTCGTGGGCCATCTGGGCGGAGGGATCTCCATCTGCCCGGTCCGGGACGGCCTCATCGTGGACGCGAACAATGCCAACAGCGGAGGGCCATTCTCTCCCACCCGTGCAGGCGGCCTCCCAACACAGGAGCTTCTGGACCTGGCTTTCTCGGGGGGCTATGAAGAGGGTCGACTCAGGGCGATGACCCTGAGGGAAGGTGGGCTCAGGAGCTACCTGGGGACCGACGACGCAAGGGAGGTGGAGGCCCGTGTCGAGGCTGGCGATGAAGAGGCGACCCTGGTATTCCGGGCCATGGCATACCAAATCGCCAAAGAGATCGGAGCGATGGCCACGGTTCTGGAGGGCCGACTGGACGGAATCCTCATCACGGGTGGCCTCGCGGCCAGTGATCTGTTAATGAAGTGGATCCGCGACCGGGTAGAGTTCATCGCACCGGTGGACGTGGTGCCGGAGGTGGAGGAGATGCGGGCCCTGGCCCAGGGCGCGCTCAGGGTTTTGAGGGGTGAGGAAGAGGCAAAGGAATACTGAAGACTCTCGGTGACCCGCCGAGTCGGGCCGTCGAGTGTCGAAACCCAGGAGGGCGGAACATGGCGCTGCCGGGATCCCTTCCCGTTGGTCCCGTGAAGACTCTCGAGGACCTGAGCAGGCGGGCCAGGTCCCTTCCCACACGGATCGTAGTTCTGGCCGCGGCCCAGGACGACGTGGCCTTGGAGGCAGCGGCAGTGGCGGAGGAAGTGGGTCTGGCCCGATGCATCCTGGTGGGCGACCAGCACAAGATCGAGGCCGTCCTGTGGGATCTGGAGAGGGACCCCAAGCGATTCCAGATCGTCAACCGGCAGGAGCTCCATGAATCGGTGGCCACGGCAGTGGAGCTGGTCCGTGAGGGTGAGGGCCACATCCTCATGAAGGGGAAGGTGACAACCGGGGATCTCCTCCGGGAGGTCCTGCACCGGGAGCGGGGCCTCCGGACGGGGCGGCTCCTATCCGACGTCTTCCTCTTCGATTCTCCGCTCCCGGGTGAGCCCCGGCTCATGGGAATCACAGATGGAGGCATCAACCTGGCTCCCGATCTCGAAGCCAAGGCTCAGATCCTCCGGAACGCACTCGACGTCTTCCGCGCGCTGGATTATGAGAAACCGAAGGTGGCCGTTCTCTCTGCGATCGAGCGGGAGAACCCGGATCTGCTGTCTACCCTGGATGCGGGCCGACTGGCCCGAATGGGACGTGAGGGAGCTTTTGGTGCCTGCACCGTGGAAGGGCCCCTGGCCATGGATCTGGCGGTGTCCTCGGAATCTGCTCGGCGGAAGGGCGTAGCGTCGGAGGTGGCAGGCCACGCCGACATCCTTCTCTTCCCAAACATCGAATCTGCCAATATCACAGCCAAGGCCCTCCAGTACATGGTACCCTTCGAGCCAGGG
>JBDHCH010000157.1:0-9150 GCA_039592115.1 Gemmatimonadota bacterium
CACCAGGAGGTGGTGCCGGCCTCGGTGAATGAGGTCGAACTCCAGGCTTCCCTCCCCGCCCACGAAAGAAGCATCTCCCTGTACCGTCTGGAGGACCGGGAACCCGTCCTCCTCGGAACCGGTGAACTCCTGGTATATGAAACCGTCGAAGAGGTTCAGGAACGCCGACGCTTCAACCCGGAACAGTCCCTCCGTGAGGTGAAGTGTCGCGTCGAGGCTGTGGGCCGTTTCCGAACTCAGGTCGGCATTCCCGATCTCGTAGGCGAAGGTGGCGGCGTGGGGCCCGTCGCTGAAGAGCTCCTCGAGGCTGGGCAACCTCTGTGATCTGGCGGCGGTCAAAGCCAGGGAGAGGTCCTCGAGAATCGACCAGTTCATCCCCCCGGACACCGAGAACCCCCAATCGGTTTTCTCGGTGGATGTGGGCAAGGCCTCCGCCCACTGGGCTTCCACTCTCGATCCCACCTGAAACCGTACCGATTCCCGCTCCAGCTCCTGGAACAGGAATGCCGAAAAGTTCGTCTTCTCCGAAGGAGGCACATAGGCCTCCTCCCCCTCCGCCTTGAAGCTTCGAGCGCCGACCTGAACCCCTACGGATCCACTCAGAGGCTCCACCCCGTGGTGCTCGACCTCGAGTCGACCCTCCCACTGCTCATTGGTGAACCGGGTTCCTACCTCGGCACCCTCGAACTCGGTGTGCTGATAGTCGGCTGTTCCGAACCGCCCCCGGATGGCCCGAACAAGCCCTTCGGAAAGACGCCAGGTCCCCTCGGCGTCGAAGCGCCTCTGCTCGAGACCGATGACGACACCCTCTTCCTCCTCGGTTCCCGGTTCATCCTCATGGCCATGGCCATGAGCATGTCCTGGCACTCCGTAGTCGTTGTTCAATCCGGACAGGGAGGCGCCGAAGAAGCCGTTCCTTCCCACCCAGGACGCACCGATGGCCCCTCGCTCGGTCTCCACAGCACTGTTTGGGAGGATCCCGAACGGCTCGTCCTCCTCCTGGGTCTCCTCTCCCTCATGCTGGTGCTCAGCATACCCGGGGATGGAGTAGTCCCCGGTTTTTCGCTTGAGGCCGCTCAGGTGGAAGGCCATCGTCCCGCCCCCTCCGTTGAACTCGAAGGCGCCCATCCGCTCGTCGGCCACGGTTCCACCCAGTCCCATTACGCTCCCGGTGAGGAGGCGGTCCGGAAGCTCTCGCGGGATACGATTGTCAATGACGTTCACCACCCCACCCATCGCCCCACTAGCGTAGAGGAGTGAGGCCGGTCCTCGGACGATCTCGATACGTTCGGCGGACACGGGCTCGATGCCCACGGCGTGATCCGGCCCCTGGCTGGACACGTCCCCACTTCCCACACCGCTTTCCAGGATCTTCACCCGGTCCCCGCCGAGTCCCCGGATGATGGGTCGGCTGGATCCTGGACCATTGTAGGAAGCCGTCACACCCGGAGCTTCAGCCAGGGTTTCTCCGAGACTTGCCTCTGCGTCCCGGACCAGGTCCCACCCGGTGAGGGCCGAGGTGGGCTGGTAGGTCTCCGACCGACGAGCGGGATGGGAGCCGGCGCTCACAACCAGCTCGTCCAGCTGGAAGAGGGGGTCCAATTCCAAAAGAACGGAGACGGTCTGGCCGGCCAGAACCTGAAACCGTTCCACCGAGTGGCCGAAACGCGGGCTCTCGGCCTCGACCAGATAGCTGCCCGACGGTACATCCTCGAAAAGGAACAATCCTGATTCGTTCACTGCGACTCGACGGCCCAGGGCCATGATCCGAACCCTGGCGTCTTGGGCAACCGAGCCGTCGGCAGTGAGGACACGACCGGTGAGTGTGCCCAGGGCTTGAGCACAGAGTGGCGAGGGAAAGACTGCCGGGAGCAGCAGGCCCACGAGCAGGAGTAGGAGCAGGTGCTTTCTCATTTCGATGATGGGGAAGGACACGGACACCTCTCCTCCGGGCGCCTGGAATCTGCTAACCGACGTCGAAGGTAGGAATGTGGGCCGGAATCCTGCCAGGCGAAACAAGGGCGGCTCCAACCGCACCCGCCGCTAGAACTCCGCCACTTCGTACCGGCGAAAGCGAACGGTCGGGGACCAGTGATCCCGATCCAGCCCCGCCTTGCGACACAGCTCCCCCAGGAAATCCTCTGGCTCGGGAAGGGATTCCCACACCTGGGGAAGGAAGGTGGAGCGATACGGGGGGTCCTCCAGGACCAATCCGTCTACTCCGGGGCGAAGAGCGTTGAGAAGCTCTTCCCTCGTATCCGCAGGGAGAGGCTCCGAGGGTGTGAGGTTGGAAATGTGAAAGGCCACCTCAGGCCACTCGGCACTACGCAGGGGCGGAAACCTCGGATCCCTGAAGGCGGCTGCGAAGGCGTTCTCCGCCACATCCTCAACAAGGGGACGCCGGGGTTCGAGGCTGCCGATACATCCCCTGAGCTCGCCTTTCGTCTCCAGAGTGACGAAAGTGGCTCCTGGCGCTTGGAGCACGGTAGGGAAGACGCCAACGGTCACCGGAAGGGGCCGACCGAACGAGAGGCCGTGCTCGATCGACTCCCTCGCGATCTCCCGGAGAATCTCCCGATCCCGGTCATCCAACGGGGTTCCGGCCCTCGACCGGATCGGGTCCCCCGGACCATCTGCCTGGGGGTCTCGCGATTTCATGAGCTACTCTCCCTGGACGCGCCCTGCCTGCCCTTTGTCCTCGGCACGACACAGCCACTGAGAAATCCTAGGCCCCGGAGGCGTCCAGCGCCAAGGGTTTAGGATCTTGACATTATTTAAAACTTAAAATCAACTAGTTGGGAACTCATTTTAAGCTTGGTGCATTCTTTGTGAAATCGAATGCAGCACCCGAGAGAAAACGATGGTCATCAATAAAGGAGAATACCCATGAAGAAGATCCTGACCCTTCCCGTCCTCGGCCTGGTGAGCCTCCTCACCCTGGCTGCGGCAAACAGCGACAGTATCAACCCCCCTGACCGAGGCGAGCCCCAACCGACCTCCGGGGAGGCCATAGTCTGGAATGTCGACCAGCCCCACACCGAGATCAACTTCACGGTGAAGCACTTCTTCACCCCCGTGACAGGCACCTTCGGATCCTATGACGTCGAGTTCCGGTTTGATCGTGGGAATCCGGCCAACAGCACGGTGAAGGTCTCCATTGATGTTGCCAGCGTCGACACCAACAACGAACGGCGGGACAACCACCTCCGTTCCGGGGACTTCTTCAACGCGGAGGCTCATCCGACGATGACCTTCGAGAGCACGGCTGTGCGCCAGGTAGCGGCGGATCAGCTGGTAGCCACAGGAGACCTCACCATAAAGGGGATCACTCGGGAGGTGGAGCTTCCCATCACGATCCTGGGCATCACCGACCTCCCGGCCGAGATGCAGGAGATGCTGGGTGGGGTGACACAGGTGGCCAGCTTCGAGGCTGGAACCAAACTGGACCGGCGGGAATTCGAGGTCGGCGTGGCCAACTGGGCCCAGACCGTGATCGTGGGTGGAGAGGTCGAAGTGAGCATCAACCTCGAGGCGAATCGGAAGTAGTGGACCGGCACGATACCCGACGCCGAGAACAGAGAGCCCACCCGCCATTCCCGGCGGGTGGGCTCTCTCCCGTTTTTCCTTCTCGTACTGCCTCGTACTGCTAGTTCTTCAACTTCTCCATCTGGTCTTCGGTCAGGGGCGTAGCATACAGCATCTGGAAGATGAAATCTCCAGCCGCGAGCATGTCCGTGCTCGTCCCGATGTAGGACCAGATCGACCCACCCGGCTGATCCAGCGTCACCATGTCGTACCGCAGCCCGCCCTCGAAGTAGTTGGGCGGAATCGGGATGATCCCCGTCTGGTTGACCAGGTTCTTCCCGTTCGGATCGCCCTTGGTTTCGTCCCAGACCACCAGGTCGATGACGTGGTCGTCGTTCTCGAACCAGTCGGCGACGGCGGCGTTACCATGGCAGTCGCCGCAGGACACGGCGTTCCTGGCGATGGTGTGGGCGTAATAGGGACCGAACGCCACCACGGCCTTCCCGTTATGGGTCACGCTCTGGTAGTTCCCGATCTCCACCTGGCCGTTCCGATTCAGCAGGAACTTCCAGTTCTTGAACTGACCGTAGGCGATCTTCTTGTGGACCTCGATCTCGCTCTCGAAGTGACAGTTGTTGCAGGTCACCACGCTCTGGATGTGGCAGGCGGAGCAGGAGATGCTCTCCCCGTGCATGTTGTGGTAGGCGTTGCTCGCCACGCTCTGGTGACAGTCTGAGCACTTGGTGTCGATGGCCCCGTCGTCCAGCATGGAGACGTAGGCGTTCCCGTCACCGTGAACGTCTTCCATGGTGTGGCAGGACATGCAGTCCATTCCGGCGTCACGGTGGACGTCGCTGAACTGGTGAACCAGCGCCTCGGCCTTCTGCCGGCCATGGCAGGGCCCGCAAACGCCGTCCGTCAGGTTCGCGTTGACCTGGGCGCCCAACTGAGGATTGTCATCCTCGTGACAGGAAGCGCACCCCCGCTCACCCTGCACCGTCCCGTACCCCAGCCCTGGGGTGTGGCAGCCCTGACAGACGAGCCCGCTATACGGCACGCCCGTGAACTGCTCGAAGCCGCCGTTGGGGACCTCGTTATAGAAGGTCTGCTTCCCCATGCCCGTGAAGTGGAGGCTGGTGGTGTAGTACTCGTCCCAGGGGAAGTAATTCGTGCTGACGGAGGGGCTGTTGGAGCTCACCGTCTCGCCCGCGTCATTGATGGCGTATACCGTGGCCGTATACTGAACCCCGTCCTCGATTCCCTCAATGCCGTTGAACCTGGCCGACGTCTCACCCATCATCGCCGTCTTGGTGATGGGAGCGGCCCCACCGGTCAGGTCGACCCGGTACGAGAGAGCCGTTGCAGCCTGAGTCCACGACACAGCCACCGTGTCCACGATTGCTGTAGCCTCGACGCTGACGCCGGTGGGCGGAAGCTCAGGCTCCGATCCGTTGTCGTCGTTGTCACAAGCCACAAGAAGCCCAACGGGCAGCACAGCCATCCCCATCAGCTTGCCCAGGCGCCCACCCTTACCTCTCAACATTCTCTACCTCCAAGGTGAAGCCGGTCGATCCGGCGGGTTTGTCACACAACTAAGCTTCCCTCGCCAAAACCCGGCCACAATCCTACATCCGTACCCATGCGGACAGTACGAAAGTACCAGCCGAAAAACTGTTGTGTTAAAAGGATATTTCGGCACTGAATAAGCCGATGCAGACTTTTGACTCGCAAAGAGCGCTGGAAAAGGGAGGAAGATTGGCGGAAGGGGCAGATTGCCACCGTCGTTTCGAGACACTACGCCCCAAAACCGCCAATACCGAAACCGGCCACTCGGAGGGACTTTTCGCCCCGAGTGGCCGGCAGAGCGCCTGGTTACCTCCAGGGAGGAAGCTTCTCGAGGCTCCGGTATTTCAAAAAGAGCGCCCTCTGCCGGGTCTCGTAGGAGATCTCCTCCCCGTTGATGAAGACGTGCTCCACCGAGGTCAGGACCTCGAAGGGATCCCCGGACCAGACCACCACGTCGCCCGCCTTCCCGGGATCGAGGCTCCCCACGGCGCTCTCCACGCCCCACACCTCCGCAGGTGTGAGGGTGACGGACCGAAGGGCGTCCCCATGTGGCATTCCGTAGGACACGGCTAATCCGGCCTGAAACTTCAGGTTTCGGGCGTTATGGGCATCGAAGCTGGCGAGAACCACATCGACGCCTGCATCCGCCATTCGTGAGACGTTTTCGTACGTGGCACCCAGAACTTCCATGGAGGGGAGATTCGAAGCAGCTACCGTCATGACCGGGACCCCTGCGGCAGCGATTTCCTCAGCCACCATCCACCCCTCCCCCACACCGCTCAAAACCATCTTCAGCCCGAACTCCTCCTTGAGCCCCAGGGCCGTGAGGATGTCATTGGCCCGATTCACCGAAAGGACAAGGGGAAGCTCACCACTCAAAACCGGAATCATGGCTTCGAGATCGAGACGGCTCATGGAGTACGCACGACGATCCCCAGCTGCGAAGGCCGACCGATTCTCGGCGTAATCCCGGACGTCGGTGAAGACCTCCCTCAACCGGAGGAGCGCCAGCGGCCGGGATCCTCCGACGTACATGGCTCCCTGTTCACCGATGGCGGCGTACATGGCCACGGGGGTTTTCTGGAGCATTTCCGAAAGGCTGGTGCCTCCCAAATTGATGAGGGCGCTTGACCCGGCCACCAGTGACGCGCCGCCCCCCGGAGCCACGATTGCCCTGGTGATCCCCTCGACTCGCGCGACGGGAATCAGGGTAGAGTTTGGGTTGATCCCCTCCGACACATTGAACGCCGCGGTCATGCGGGGGTTGCTGCTGGATCCATCTGAGCTTCCCTGATAGGCCCCGATCTCCACGATTCCCAGACGAGTGCTCGAGTCGAAGAGACCCGGTGTGACGACCTTCCCGCTCGCATCGATGACCCGGGCACCGGGGGGGATATCCACGTCCCTCCCCACCGCAGCGATCACCCCATCCTCCATCAACACGGTTCCGCCCGTAATCACCGGGCCGGAGACCGGGTGGACCTCCCCGTTGCTGATGGCGATGACCTGTGCATGGAGCCCGGGGGCCATCCCCCCGAAGGCGTAGAAACCGATGGCGACGCCCGGGACGAGAGCCAGGATGCCGGATTCCCGCAAACTCTTCAGCATATTCATCGTCCCACCCCCTTGGGGAGGATCCCGAGCATGAAGTCACCGTAGAGGTGTGGATTCGGACCGCTGCGGTCGAAGAGCAGAGCACCGTCCACAAAAACCTTCTCGGCCTTGGTGTACACGCTGAAAGGATCGCCGTCCCAGATCACGACGTCGGCGTTCTTCCCGGCCTCCAGAGAGCCTGTGACGTCATCGATGCCGATGGCCTTGGCGGCGTTCAACGTGAACCAGGCCACCGCCTTCGCCTTGGTGATGCCGATCCCGGCCTCGTTGGCGGCACGGAGCGCCTTGGCCGACTCCAGATTCAGGAACTGGCCGATCTGTGCATCGTCCGAGTGTATGACCGCACATGCGCCGGCCTCATGGACCAAGGCGATGTTCTCCTTGATGCCGTCATAGGCCTCCAGCTTGAAGCCCCACCAATCGGACCACATGAGGGCGCACACACCGTAATCCCGGAGGTAGTCCCGAATCTTGTAGCCCTCCACCGCATGCTCGAAGCTTGCGATGTGGAAGCCGAACTCGTTGGCGATGTCCATGGCCGTGACCATCTCGTCGGCCCGATAGCAGTGCCAGTGAGCATCGATATCGCCATTCAGCGTGGCGGCGATGCTCTCCATCTCCAGGTTCCTGGACGGCATGCTGTCGGGATCCGAGCCCCCTTCCTTCCACTTCTTCCAACGTTTCAGGTAATCCTGAGCCTGAATGAAATAGCTCCGCCAGCCGGCCACGTTGGCCATGCGTGTGGCAGGTCCGCGCTGGGCGTAGACCCGCTTCGGGTTTTCGCCGCAGGCCATCTTCAGGCCGTGAGGGGCTCCCGGGAACTTCATCCCCTGGTAGGTCCGGGACGGCACCGGCTTCACCGTCACGCTCCGCCCTCCGATGAGGTTGGCGGAGCCGGGGAGGGTATGAAGGGCCGTGACGCCCCCGGCCAGGGCCAGACCGAAGGCCGGATCGTGGGGCCAGATGGAGTGCTCCGCCCAAACCTCTGCAGTATTCGGCGCCGTGGCCTCATTGCCATCGGAGAGGGACGGGATCCCCGGGGACGCATAGACGCCCAGGTGGGAGTGGGGATCGATGACCCCGGGGGTGACGAACTTCCCGGTGCCGTCGATGACCACGGCCCCGTCCGGGGCGGACACATCCCCTCCGACAGCCGAGATTTTCCCATCCTCCAGGAGGACGGAAGCTCCGAACATCACTACTCCGGTCCCGGTGTAGACGGTGGCGTTCCGGATCAGTGTGGGTCGGCTCGGGAAGGGCTTGTATGTCGAGGGGAACGGATCAGGGAAGAGAGGTTCGGTCTCGGAGGCATCAGGCGCGGGGGGAGGATCCGGTGCTATGGGCTCCGGACCCCGGCCCTGTGCCGTGGCGCATCCTGTGACCAGCAGGACAGCCAGCCCCATGTAGAGGAATCGGTTCCGCATGGCGGACCTCCAGTGAACGGGCAACCAAAGTGTTAGGTCCAGGGAGGGTAGGTGGGGTGGGGGGTGGAGGCAAGAAGAGTGGTTTCCGTGAGGCGGCCCGTTCCGGCTCTCACCCCTCAGGTGGCTCTCGCGACCATCTAAGCGCCCCGGTGGGATCCCCAGCCCGGAGGTGGAAAGCCCAGCCACCGTCGAGGTCCGCCACCTTCAACAGGACTGCGTTCCACCCGGCTCGCAGCCGAACCGGGATCTCCAGATCATCCTGAACGGAGATGTTCCGCCCCTGGCGCCGGGAGACCTCCAATCCGTTCACCCAGAGCTGGTGGGCATCGTCGGCGCCGAGGAGTAGAACGGCCTCCCGCTCCACGGGCGAGAAGAGGAACGCCTGGGCATATGCCGCCACGTGGTCGTTGGGAAGAAAGTGTGGGTTGAGGCGAACGTACCCGGTCTCGTCTCCGTCGGCCGGGCGCCACCCCACCTGGGCATCATCCAGGCCCCGAAAGATGCCGTACAGATCCGGATTCTCCTCCGGACCGTACACACTATCCAGGGCTGGGCTGTACTCGGTCCCAACCCGCTGGGGGTTGGGGAAGGGACCCACGACCATCCACCGGGTGGCCCATCGTCGAACCGGGATGGGGTGGACGGCAAAAGGTGAAGGGCTTTCAGGAGGGAGGGAAAAGACCAGGGCCGTGTCTTCCACCACCAGGCCCCGGCCCGCCCTCTCTCCCTCCCGGGGGAGCCCATCGGGTCCGGTGGGATACACCCACACGTCGTATCGGTCAGGCCGGGGGACGGGAACGCTGATTAGCCTGGCACCATCCACTCCCTCCGTGACCCCCAAGGAATCGGCGAGCACTGCACCTGGCGGGACCTTCACACCCAGGACCCGCCGTTCCTCCGCCGGCGGAAGCGTCGGCAACGGAACATGCGGCTCGGTCTGGTACCAGAAGGCCACCGTGGCGTAGTCGGCCACGACCTCGTTCCCGTGACCGTGCTCCAGTTCCACCCGGATCGAATCCTG
>JBDHCH010000158.1:0-9081 GCA_039592115.1 Gemmatimonadota bacterium
GGTCTCCTGATGGATGTCGAGTATTACCCCATTGAAGAACTACCACCCGTGGCACTCTCGGAGCCCATGGGTGTTCCTGAGTGGGACTTCCAACTCCCGGAGGTATTCCAGGGAGCGGATGCACCCAGGGTAGGGATCTACAAGTCATGGCAGGAGCCCATGCCAGCCGGCTGGACCCGGTGGGTGTTCGACCAGCACGGCTTGGCATACGACACGATCCGTGACTCGCGGATGAGGGCTGGAAGGCTGGAGGACGATTACGACGTGATCCTCTTTCAGACACAGTCGGCTTCCTCCATCCGGGATGGCTTCTCTGCGGGGACTCTCCCCCAGGAATACACGGGAGGGATGGGGGATGAGGGGGTGCTGGCTATTACCGCATTCGTACGAAATGGGGGGCGGGTGGTGGCGATAGAAGAGGCCACCGAATTCATGATCGAGACCTTCGACCTGGGGATCTCCAACGCTGTGGAGAGGCTCCCCCCTCAGGATTTCTTCATCCCGGGCTCGATCTTGTCGGTCGATCTGGAAGCGGGGCACCCCGTTAATCGTCGGAAGGGAGACCGGACGCCGGTCTGGTTCTGGAGGAGCAGCCGAGCGTTCGAGATCCTCGATCCCCTCGTTGAGGTCGTGGCCCGGTTCGGCGAAGGGGATCCGCTCCTTTCCGGATGGCTTTTGGGACCGCAGCACCTGGCGGGCAAGCCCGCCATCGTCGAGGTCGGGATCGGAGAGGGATCAGTGATCCTCTTCGGGTTCCAGCCGGATTACAGGGGGCAGACCGTGACTACCTGGCCGCTCCTTTTCAACGCCTTGGCCGGCGATAGGTAGAGACGCCCAGGCCTCCGGAGCGGAGGCCATCATCGCAGTCGGATTTGGAGATCGAAACAACATGAAGTGTCCATCTTGTGGTGCGGAGGCCTCTGGGAAGTTCTGCTCTTCCTGCGGGGGGCCCCTGACAGTAGAGAAGTGCCCTTCCTGTGGGCATTCTATTCCACCCGGCAGCAAATTCTGCACGAGTTGCGGGAAGTCGGTCCCGGGTGGGAAACGGGGGCCGGGGGGCAAGGCGGGAGGACCGAAGACGCGTGGTGGAGCCGGAGGCCGAACCCAGGATCACCGGGATGCCGTGCCGGCCGGAGACGGCACCATGGCCTGGTGGGTCGCAGGAGCCCTCCTCGTGGTTACTCTGATCGCCCTTGGATACCCGGTACTGACCAGAAACTCCCAGACCCCGGGCGCTGGAGGAGGCACTGTTCCTCCAGGAATGGGATCCGGGGGAGGTACTCCAGGTGCAGGCGCCGTCGACCTTACAACCATGTCGCTGGAGCAACAGGGCACATTGCTCTTCAATCGGGTCATGACCTCCAGCGCCAACGGGGATGTCGGGGATGTCGAGTTCTTCTTGCCGAAGGCGCTTGTGATCTACGAGCAGATCAATCCAACGGATCCAGATGGCCTGTACCACTATGCCCTTCTCCACATGGTGGGAAATGACTTCGAGTCGGCGTTAACAAAAGTCGCCGAGGGGCTGGCCCAGATCCCGGACTATGTCCTTCTCCTTGGTGTGGGAGGGGAGGCGGCTCTGGGGTTGGGGGACACTGAAGCGGCCGGGGATTATTACGGACACCTGCTGGAGGTCTACGATGTGGAGTTGGGGATGTCCCGGGTGGGGTATGATCATCATCAGCCCATGTTCCCAACCTATCGCACAGCTGCGGAGGCGTTCCTCAACCGGCAGTAGCAACACTCCTTCTCCGCACCGAACGACTCTATGGATCCGGGCCAGGGGAAGGCCGGTGGCTCCGTCATGTCGCACTGAGGATTGAACCGGAAGAAAAGGACGATGCAAATGGCTTCAGAGCCCAACAAGGTCAGAAGCGGTAGGGTCCGAGGTGGGTACCGGATGACGGAGGACGAGTTATTCCTCCAGGCTGCCGTGGAGCAACTAAAGGAGAGCCCGTCCGTTGCCGTGGGAAGAGAGTCCTGGCGCGTCTTCCGGATCATGGGGGAGTTCGTGGAGGGCTTCGAGGAGCTGAGTCATCTGGGGCCTGCAGTCACGGTGTTCGGTTCTGCTCGAACAGAGGCCGGCCACCCTTACTACGAACAGTGTGTCCATACCGCCCGACTTCTCGGGGAAGCGGGGTTCACCATCATCACCGGTGGTGGGCCGGGGATCATGGACGCAGCGAACAAGGGAGCGAAAGAGGCAGGCGTGTGTTCGATTGGTCTCAACATCGAGCTTCCCTTCGAACAGGACGTAAACGCGAACGCTGATCTGAAGATCCACTTCCGATATTTCTTTGTCCGGAAGACGATGTTCGTGAAGTATGCCCAGGCATTCGTGATCTTCCCCGGTGGGTTTGGCACTCTCGACGAGCTGTTCGAGTCGTTGACGCTGATCCAAACCCGCAAGATCAAGCACTTTCCGGTGGTGCTGTTCGGTTCCGAATATTGGGGCGGACTCCTGGATTGGCTTAAGAACACCCTGGAAGCCGCGGGGAACATCTCACCGGGTGACCTCGAGCTTTTCAAGGTTACGGATTCTCCCGAAGAGGCGGTGGCCCACGTGGTAAGCCGATATAACCATCAGGCGGATGCCCAGGGGGAAGACACTCAGGGGATGCATCCCTTGCAGCAGGCGGAGGGTGGTGGTTGCACGTGATCTCCCCCGGGAGGGACCGGTCCTGCGCCCATAGAAATGCCAGGCAGCCGGGGTTGGTACGGTGATCGAGAATCCACTCTTCCTGACCGCTCTGGTGGGATCTGCTACTGCGGTGGCGTTCATTCTCGATCAGAAGGTCAGGTGGCTTTCGAAGGTCGGAGCCTCTCTCCTGGCCCTCGTTCTGGGGGCGATCCTCTCCAACTCGGGCTTGGTGCCGGCGTCCTCACCGGTCTATTCGGTCATCGAGGGGCCCCTCACCTCTCTGGCTATCGCCTGGCTCCTTCTGGCAGTGAACCTCTCCGACCTGAAGATTGCAGGACCCAGAATGATCGGCGCGTTCCTCCTGGCTGGTTTCGGAACCGCGCTGGGCGCGTTCGTGGGGGGCCTGGTCCTTTCCAGCACCTTTGCCGAGAACACCTGGCGCTTGGCCGGCGTCTTCACGGGCACCTACTCGGGTGGATCAGTGAACTTCGTCTCGGTCGGGCGAGGAGTGGAGCTGCCGGACTTTCTCTTCGCTGGTGCCACCGCGGCCGACGCCCTGACCACCGGAATATGGCTCGCCGTCTGTCTCATGCTGCCGGTCTGGCTCCACCGTTTTTATCCGGCTGCCATCCCCGGGGAGGAGGAACCCAGCGCCCATGGCCATCAGGCCCATCCCTTTTTCGAGAAGATTCCGCTCTCTACCCTGGACCTTGGGAACCTCCTGGCGGTTGGGCTGATTCTCGTGGTTGCGTCGGAATGGGTCGGACGCCTCGTGCCGGCCGTTCCCGCAGTCCTCTGGCTTACCACGTTCGCCCTGCTGGTCGGGCATATGAGGCATTTCCGATCCGAGCGAGGGGCGCTTCAACTGGGAAACCTGGCACTCCACTTCTTCTTCGTCATCATCGGGATCCACTCACGTGTCTCGGAGATAATGACCGTGGGAATCGAGGTGTTCTATTTCACCCTGATCGTGGTGGCGGTCCATGGTCTGGTGGTGTTCGGGATTGGCCGCTTGCTCCGGATGGACGTGGGTTCCCTCTCGGTGGCTTCTCAGGCGGCGGTGGGAGGGCCTTCCAGCGCCTTGGCGGTTGCGGTGTCCCGGGAGTGGAAAGGGCTTGTCCTGCCTGGGATCATCGTCGGGTTACTGGGTTATGCCATTGGAACTTACCTGGGTTTCGGCGTAGCCTTCTTCCTCCGGGGGCTGGGGGTGGGCCTCTAAGGATCCCGGGACTATCTTTTTTTGCTGGGAAGCGAGCCGGAGCAGGTCCGATTCGGCTTCATCGAAACCTGTGTAGAGGAGCACCGGGGTCGGCCAACTGAAGGCTCGCGATCGGTGCCTTTTCTGCCTTGGAGGACCATGGTCCAGGGCGGAGGTAGATCTGTGTCCGAGGAAGGAATGAAAGCGCAGGGCGGGTATGCGCCCAAAGGGAAGAACACCGGAGAGGTGAAACCCAAGGGCACTTCCCGGATCCGGGCGCACCAGGAGCTCGAGACAATCGACCTGAAGGCCAGGAAGCCGAACTGGCTGAAGGTCCGTTCCCCCGGTGGCCAGAGGTATCTCGGCCTCCAGAGACTCATGCGGACGCAAGCCCTTCACACGGTTTGTGAAGAGGCAGCCTGTCCGAACATCGGAGAATGCTGGGAGGCTGGCACTGCCACTTTCATGATCCTGGGAGACGTCTGTACGCGAGCCTGTAAATACTGTGGCGTGGCACACGGCATGCCCAACACCCTGGACGAGGAGGAGCCCTACCGGGTAGCGGAGACTGTTGAGGCCATGCAGTTGGAGCATGTCGTTGTCACCAGCGTAAATCGTGATGAACTCCCGGACGGTGGCGCGGGGATCTATGCCACCCTCATTCGAGAGGTCCACCGGAGGGTCCCGGACTGTTCTGTCGAAGTGCTCATTCCCGACTTCAAGGGGGACGAGGAGGCTCTCAGAACGGTCGTGGAAGCCAAGCCTGAGATCCTGGGGCACAACCTGGAGACCGTTGAGCGGCTGCATCCGGAGGTGCGCCCCGGGGGGCGTTATTGGCGCTCCATTTCCTTCCTGGGAGCGGTGAAGGGGATGGATCCAAGTACTCTCACGAAGACCGGGATCATTCTGGGAATGGGGGAAACGGATCCCGAGATTCGCCAGGCCATGACCGATGTAAGGGAGGCCGGGGTTGATATCCTGACATTGGGGCAGTACCTCCGCCCCTCTTCAGCCCACATTCCCGTGGCCAGGTGGGTGGGGCCCGACGAGTTCGCGGAATGGAAGCGGGTGGGTGAGACCGAGATGGGTTTCTCCCATGTAGAGTCGGGTCCCCTTGTTCGATCCAGCTACCATGCCAAGGAACAGGCCAGAGAGGTGGAAGCCGGCAACGCTGGCTCCATTCGGACTGTTATGGAGGCGGACATTCCAGCACCTGCAGAGGTGATGCCCCATCTGGTTCAGATCGACACCCTCTCCAGTGAATCGAGGGGGGCGTGAATATGGAGTCGGGTACCGTAGCCTTCTCGGTGGATCGGGACCCTCTCTTCGGCTTCTCCCGGGAGGATCTCCTGGGAATCCTCAGGAGGATGCTCCTCTACCGGCGGTTCGAAGAAAAGGTGGAAGAATCCTACGCCATCGGGAAGATCGGCGGCTTTTGCCACCTCCACATCGGACAGGAGGGTGCGGCAGAGGGGTGTATAGGGCCGTTGCGGGCGGATGACTATGTCATTTCGGCCTACCGAGAGCATACCCAGGCCCTGGCCAAGGGCATGGATCCGAAGGCTGTCATGGCTGAGCTGTATGGTCGGACTGGGGGTGCCTCCGGAGGGAAGGGTGGGTCGATGCACATCTTCGGTGCAGACCAATCCTTCATGGGAGGCCACGGAATCGTTGGCGGACAGGTGCCCCTCGCCACTGGAATGGGGTGGGCGATCAAGTACAGGGGCGAGGACCGGGTCACGGTCTGTTTCATGGGGGATGCGGCCGTGAACCAGGGTGCCCTTCACGAGTCCTTGAACATGGCGGCGGTCTGGCAGCTTCCGGTCATCTATGTGGTGGAGAACAACGGGTACGGGATGGGGACCGCGTTCAGCCGCATATCGGCCACCGAGATCGGTGATCGCTCCAAGGCCTACGGGATTCCCGCCTCGGTCGTGAACGGGCAGGATGTCTTGGCCACATATAGACACTTTGAAGGGTTGGTGGGAGAGGTTCGGAGCGGTGGCGGGCCCCATTTCGCAGAGGTCAGGACCTATCGTTTCCGTGGACATTCCATGTCTGATCCGGTGTCAGGGACGTATCGATCGAAGGAGGAGGTGGAGGAGCGAACGGAGCAGGACGACCCCATCACGATTCTCGTCCACAGGCTCTTCCAGGCGGAAGCTCTCACCCAGGAGGACCTCGAAGCCATGGATGGGGAGGTCCGGGCCCAGGTCGCCGACGCGGTGGCATTCGCAGACGAGGCGCCGCTCCCCGAGGCTTCGGAGCTGTACAAGCACGTTTACTCACAAATCAATGAACACGGACGGCTCTTCTTTGACGGAAGAGACCGCTGATGCCTGGCCCCCGGCTCTTCGGACCGGCCTTCCAGGCAGCGGACTTGGCAAATGCCTGAGATCACCTACAGAGAAGCTCTGAACCAAGCCCTTGCGGAGGAGATGGAACGGGACGATTCCGTCTTCCTCATGGGGGAGGAGGTGGCTGAGTACGACGGAGCCTACAAGGTCTCGAAGGGGCTCCTGGGCCAGTTCGGGGATCTCAGGGTGGTAGACAGCCCGATCAGCGAGTTGGGTTTCGCCGGCCTCGGTGTCGGGGCCGCCATGGTGGGACTGAGGCCCGTGATCGAGTTCATGACCTTCAACTTCTCCGTTCTGGCGCTGGACCAGGTTCTCCATTCTGCGGCCAAGATGCTTTATATGTCCGGCGGGCAGATCAATATCCCCATGGTTTTCCGCGGGCCTACGGGCGCAGCGCTCCAACTTGCTGCACAGCATTCACAGGCTCTGGAGACCTGGTATGTGCATGCTCCTGGGATCAAGGTTGTCACTCCGGCGACCCCGGCCGACGCGAAAGGCTTGCTGAAAGCTTCCATTCGGGACAACGATCCGGTGGCGTTTATGGAGGGCGAGCTCCTGTACAATATCAGGGGTGAGGTTCCAGAGGGTGAGCACGTGATCCCCCTGGGGGTAGCGGACCTCAAGCGGGAGGGTGGGGACGTCTCCATCGTCACACACGGAAAGATGGTGCACCTGGCTCTTCGGGCTGCCGGTGTGCTTTCCAAGGAGGGGTTCGAAGCGGATGTGTTGGACCTGCGGTCCCTTCGCCCGCTGGACGCGGATGCCATTCTGGCATCGGTCCGGAAGACGAATCGAATGGTTTGCCTGGAGGAAGGTTGGCCGTATTCCGGTGTCGGGGCCCAGATCGCTGCGATGGTCCAGGAGGAAGCGTTCGACGACCTCGATGCGCCGATACTGCGGGTAACTCAGGCCGACGTGCCGATGCCCTACGCCAAGAACCTGGAGATCATGGCGAAGCCGAGTGCACAGCGCGTCGTGGATGCATGTAAGAGGGTGCTTTACCGCTAGTGTCCCGTGATCCGCGCCAGGGACGGCGCTGAACGGTCCTCTGCGATTCCGGCACAGGTCCTTTCGCGAAGACCTTAACCCCAAGGGTTTCCGAAGAAATGGTGACGAAGGTTCATATGGAGGCGCTCTCTCCAACGATGGAGGAGGGGCAACTGATCCGGTGGCTGAAAGCCGAAGGGGATGCGGTCTCGGACGGTGATGTCCTCGCCGAGATCGAAACGGACAAGGCCACCATGGAACTCGTGGCCCGGGGGGAAGGTGTGTTGCGCCGCATCTTTCTGGGCGAGGGCGGAACGGTGCCGGTAGGTGAAGTGATTGGGTTGATCGCGGCTCCCGACGAGGACATCTCGCAGCTCGAGAAGGATGCTGGGGCGCCAGAGTCCCAGCCCAAGCCAACGCCAGAAGCTTCGGAACCAGAGGCGAAGCATCCGTCGGCCCCGCAGGTAGCGGCTCCCGCCGACCCGGCGGGGCCTGGGCCGGCACCCCCCGTTTCCCCTTCCGCATCCGCGAAGCTTCCGGACGTGATTACGGTCAGCGAGGGAAGGGTGAAAGCATCTCCCGTAGCGAGGCGGATCGCCGAGGAAGCCAAACTCGATCTGAACAGCGTGCAGGGGTCGGGTCCGGGAGGCCGCGTCGTGAAGCGGGACGTGGAAGCGGCGCAAGAAGCTGGAGTAGGGGTACCGCCCTCTCCCTCCCCTGAGAAGGATGGCGTTGAGTCCGGCAGGCGATCCCTCGAGACTCAAGGGGTGGATTTCGAGGACTTCCCCCTCTCACAAATGCGGAAGACCATCGCCAAACGGTTGGTGGAATCCATTGGTCCCGTGCCCCACTTCTTCCTTCGGATCACGGTGGACATGGACCGGATTCTGGAGGCTCGAAAGAGGGTCAACCGGGTTCTGGAACGGGATGGGGAGAAGGTTTCCATCAACGATTTCTTCCTTCGGGCTACCGCCCAGGCCCTTTTTCGGCACCCTGAGGTGAACGCTCATTGGAATGGCGACTCGATCCGACGGCACTACCGGGTGCACCTCGGGGTCGCGGTTGCGGTAGAGGACGGACTCATCACTCCAGTGGTTCGGGATGCCAACAGGAAGGGGCTGGCGGAGATCAGCCGTGAGGTCAGGGAGCTGGCCACACGTGGCAGGGAAAAGAGGCTCCAGCCGGAAGAGTATACGGGTTCCACGTTCTCTGTCTCGAACCTGGGCATGTTCGGGATCCACGAATTCACCGGCGTGATCAATCCCCCCGAGGCCGGTATCCTGGCTGTGGGAGGGATAGAGGAAACCCCGGTGGTGGAGGTGGGGGAGGTGGTGGTGAAACCCCTTATGAAGATCACGATGAGCTGCGATCATCGGGTCATAGATGGAGCCACGGGAGCCCGTTTCCTCCAAACGCTGAAGGAGATGCTGGAGGAGCCAGCGACGATACTTGTCTAGGGGTATCTGTTGGCAATTGACCAGTCTCGCAAACCGCGCTTCGTTCCGTCTGCAGGGGCGGTTCGTTGGCCTGGATCCAGTAGATGGGACAGGAGCGGGGTGAGAGGAACTGTCAGGGAGTCTGCTGCGAGGAGGAGACTATGAAGTGCAATATGGGGACTGGAGACCGGGTATTCCGGGGCGTCCTGGGGATTGCAGTGATCGCCGCGGGGCTGTTCTTCCAAAGCTGGTGGGGGCTCATTGGGTTGATCCCGCTAGGAACTGCCTTCGTAGCGTGGTGTCCAGCCTACGTTCCCTTTGGATTCAGCACGGCTCGAAAACAAGACACCTAGGGAAGGTCTGCACAAGTGGGGTGCGGCCGCGCACAGGGGTCTTGCGAGTGCCAGACAAGGAAGGACGACGAAAGCGATGCCAAAGCATCGGAGAGGAGTTCTGACGCCG
>JBDHCH010000159.1:0-14416 GCA_039592115.1 Gemmatimonadota bacterium
ACCCGATCGCCCAGGGTGATGGTCCATCCATCATCGTTCTCACCGCGGATCAGGACCCTCCCGGGACCGCCGCTCCGGATCTCCCATTCCCGGCCGTCCACCTTCCCCCGGATCCCGAATCCAGCCTCCTCCCGGACGTCTTCTGCCTCCGGAAGAGGAATGCCCTGGTCTACAGCCGCCCTCGTGATCGCTCGGCCGATGGGATGGGCGCTGAACCGCTCCAACCCACTGGCGACGCGGAGAGCCTCCGGGGCGGCATCCACCACCACCAGGTCCCCTGCGGTGACCGTGCCCGTCTTGTCCAGGGCCACCAGGTCGACGCTTTCCATCTCCAGAAGGGCGTCCCCCGAGCGGAACAGCAGGCCTCGCCGTGCGGCCGCCCCCAGCCCCGCGGCCGTCGCCAGGGGGCGGGAGAGGGCCAGGGCGCAGGGACAGGCCACCACCAGGACCGCCACGAAGGAGAGGAGGGCTTTCTCCATCCCGGCCGCCAGGTACCAGCCCAGAAACGTTGCTCCCGCCACGGCCAGGGTAGCCCCAGTAAACCAGGGGGCGATTCGGTCGGTGAACGAGGGCTTCACCCCACGGTCCGCCGAGAGCCGAAGCTGGTCCGCCATCTGCTGAAGGACAGTCTCCCGCCCCACCGCCGTGACACCGGCTCGGCTTCCCCTGTGAGGAGGGCCATCCTCACGCTTCCCTTCCCCCCCGTCACGATGCCATCTGCAGCCAGCTCCTCCCCCGATGCCACGTCCATGAGGTCGCCAGGCACCAGGTCCTCTGCTGGCACCACCTCAACGGCATCACCGACTCGTCTTCGAGCCGTTGCGGGGGCAGTAGCCGCCAGGGCCGTGGCCGCCTCCGAAGCCCTCCGCCGTCCCCTGGACTCCAGCACCCGCCCCGCCAGCAGGAGCGTCACCAGCATCCCCATGGAATCCAGGTAGGTGTCCCCACCTGCGACGGTCACGACCACCCCGTGGATGAAGAGGACGCTCACTCCCAGTGCGATGGGGAGATCCATGTGGAGGACACCGTGCCTGAGGCCGCTCACCGCCGCCACGAAGAAAGGCTCCGCGCACCAGATGGCCACGGGAGCTGCCAGGGCAAGGCTGATCCACTGGAACAGCGCGACGTATCGGGGGTGCATCCCGCCGAGCCACCCGGTGTAGAGGGCTGCAGAGAGCATCATGATGTTCATGGCAGCGAAGGCCGCCACTCCCAACCGCACGAGGAGATCCGTGTCGGGAGTGCCCTCCTCGCCGAGGATTCGGGGTCGGTACCCCAGGGTACTGATCCGCCCCGCCACCTCCCCCAGTTTGACCTTCCCAGGGTCCCATCGAACCCTGGCCCGGCCGGTAGCGTAACTCAGAGTGGCCTCCTCCACCCCATCGGTACGCTGGAGGACGTTCTCGGTGACCCAGACACAGGAAGCGCACCGCAGGCCGTCCACCTGGAGCCGGATTTCGGCCATCCCGTCGGCACCCACGATCGCGGGTATGGCATCCCAGTCCCCGGCTTCACCCTCGGGGCGGGGCGGGTAGGCCTCCCGCTCCCGGTAATACGACTCCAGCCCAGCACCCTTGATGATGGCCGCGGCCATCTCGCACCCGGAGCAACAGTACGCGTCTTCGGAGCCTTCGACGGGAGTCCCGCAGTGCGGACAGCGCGAGATGGGGGCCGGCGTGCCTGGTGTGCCCCCCTGGAGGTTCGGCCCGAGGGGTGCCGCTTCGGAAACGGATTCACCCTCCACGGGCGGTCTACCGTTCTTCGGTGAGGTAGGAGGGGACAACGGCATCGGCCCCCTTAACCGCGATATAGATGAAGATCCCATTCACCAGCATCACCAGGGCCAGACCGATGGTGATCAGGATGGGCCAGAGCCGGCTGCCGGAGGCCTGATCCGTCCCGCCGTCACCGATTCCCCCGCCCGAGGATTCCTGGCTGCCGGGTCCTCCGGCACTGCCTGCCTTTCCGGAGCTCCCGCTCTCATCGCCACCCACCGGGCTCGGTCCCGCTCCGCCTTCTCCAGGAGCCCTCACCATGTCCCCGCTCCACCGCCCACGGCCCCTCCCGACTTGAAGGTGGCCGGCACAAGGAGCTCTCCGTCGGGGGTGACGATCCGGACATCCATGGAAAGCGTCCGGGGACGATCCGCATCCTGGGGCAACCTCACGATGAGGGGGAGGGTCACGGTTTCGTTGGGACCCAACCGAGCATCCTGAGCAAGGACCTCCGCATCTGGGAGTCCCTCCACTGTCACCGTGTATTCCACCGGCTCCTGACCCGCGTTGTTATTGGTGATCTTCAGAAGATAGGTGTTTCGAACGAGGCCGTCGGGGTCCACGGTGAACAGCGACCCTGGAACCCGGTTGACCGTGGCCTCGAAGGGCACCCGCTGCCCCATGAGCACACCCCCGAAGAGGACCAGCGAAGCCAGCAGTCCTCCATAGATGAGGGTCCTGGGCCGGAACCGCCGAACCGTACGCCCCTCTCCTTCTGCCAGGGAGGTGTACTCCACCAACGTTCGGTGTCCCAGCTTGTCCATCACGCTCACACACGCGTCGATGCACCGTGCACACTGGATGCACTCCAGCTGGAAGCCGTCCCGAATGTCGATGCCCTGGGGACACACCACCACGCACTTGTTGCAGGCGATGCAGCGACCGTCCGTTGCGGCTTCCTTCCCGCCTCTGGGCTCCCCACGCTTCGGGTCGTATCCGATGAGCAGGGTTTCGTCGTCGGTCAGGGCGCTCTGGAATCGGGCATAGGGGCAGAGGAAGTTGCAGAACTGCTCTCTGAACCAGGTGAAGTCCCAGTACCAGAGGAAGGTGAAGACTCCTACGAAAGAATAGGCCAAGGGACCTGATTGAAAGGTCCAGAGCTCCCGCGCCGGCACAAAGAGGCTGACGATGGCCATTCCCAGGACAAAGGACACGGCCAGGAAGGCCGTCCACTTCACTGCCTTCCGCCAGACCCTTTCCAGGGACCACCCCTGCCCATCCCGCCGCTTCCGCCTCGTCCGGTCTCCTTCGATCCAGATTTCCAGCGGCCGGATCCACGTCTCCAGAAACACGGTCTGGGGGCAGGCGTAACCGCACCAGAGCCGTCCCCACAGAGCCGTGAAGAAGAAGAGCGAAAAGGCCAGAAAGAGGAGGAGCAGGAGGAGGAAGAAGGTGTCGGCGGCCGTGAACACGCCTCCGGCAACGAACACTCTCCTGGCCGGGATATCGACGAGGAGCAGAGGATGGCCCTTCACCACGATCCAGGGGGCTACGAAGAGGATCAGATGAAGAGCCAGAAAGGTCCAGCGCCGGAGAGTGGTGAACCGCCCGGAGATGGCCTGGGGGTAAACCCACTCTCGCGTACCCGAGAACCCCAACATGTATGTTTTTCGTCCTTCTCGCCGAACGTCAGAGTACCGATGGACCCTCTTTCACATCGCCCGCCGGTTTCAGGAGCCGGATTCACCAACCTCCTCCGTGCCCTCATCTCCCGTCTCCCCGGACCCAACCGGGTCGTCAGACCCTCGGGTGATCTGGTCCAACGGTATCCCCAACGCCTCGGCGTTCTTGGCCAGTACGAAGGCTGCCGCATAGTTGATCTGCTCGGCACCCAGGATCGGCCCCCAGGGGGCCATTCCCTTTTCCGGGACACCGTCGGTGATGGTGTGGATGACCTCCTCCGGCGTGGAGCCGTGGATCCATTCCTCGTCCAGGAAGGAGGGACCGATACCGCCTGACAGATCCGCTGAATGACAAACGAAACAATAGGTGTCGTACACTTCCTGCCCGGCCTGGATCGTAGCAGGCGTCACCTCGAAGACGAGATCTTCCGCCGCTGCTACGGGCCAAGCCTCCGCAGCTGCTGCCATCTCAGCCTCATAAGCGGACACCTGAGAGCGATCGGCGATGAAGTGGTAGTGGACCGTATACCCCACGGCCCAGATGATGGTGAACCAGAACAGACCCAGCCACCAATCGGGTAATGGGTTGTCGTATTCTTCGATGCCGTCGGCCTCGTCGGCATGGCCAAGGAGCCGGTTCGTATCCTTGCTCACGTCTCTTCTCCATCCGTGAAGGGCAGCATGGCTGCCTCATCCATCATGGCTTTGTGCCTGGGCGTGTAGGCCCACCAGACCCACCCCAGAAAGCTGACCAGGAAGAACACCGTCATGATCCCGAGGAGCCAACCGAGGGTCACGCTCTCGGCAGCCAGGTTCAGGACCGGATTCATTCACCGCCCCCGTTCGGGCTCGAGAGATACGCCTTCCCCTCCCGGCCCAGTCTCTGCAGGTAGGCGATGAGAGCCACGATCTCCCGATCGGCTTCCGTCTGGATCCCCGCCCCGGCAAGGCTGGTCACGATCTGCTGTCCCTGGCTGGTGAGACTCCCGGCAACGCCATCGACATCGGCGGCGGTGTAGGGAACGCCCGACTTCTGGAGCGCCCGAACCGACGCTTGGATGTCCTGGGCGTCGATGGTTGCCTCCAGGAGCCAGGGGTACGGCGGCATCACGCTCCCGGGGGAGGTGGCCCGGGGGTCCCGCATGTGTTCGTAGTGCCAGGCATCCGGATACTTCTGTCCCACCCGGTGGAGGTCCGGGCCAAGCCGGCGCGATCCCAACAGGAAGGGCCGGTCGTACTGGTACTCCGGCGCTCTGCTCCACTCCCCGTACCGGAGCACTTCGGCTCGCATTGGCCGAACCCACTGAGAGTGACAGAGGTAACACCCCTCCCGGATGTAGATGTCCCGCCCCGCGACCTCCAGGGGGGTGTAGGGGGTCACCCAGTCCGCCGTTTCCGGGCCGGCGCCGGCGGTATACATGGGGACGATCTCCACGATCCCACCGATGAGGATGGCAATGGTCGTGGCCACGGCGAAGACGGCGCTCTTGCGTTCAAACACCCGCCGGTGGAAGGAACCGTGGGCCGCCTCGGAGTCGTGACTCTTCTTCTCGTTCGTCATTGTCGGCCTCACCTCAAACCGCAGGGGCCGGAGTCGGAGCCGCCGAGGAAGCAGCCCTTCCGGTTCCCTTGATGGTTTTCACGATGTTTAAAGCGAACATCACCATGCCCGTGAGATACAGAGCCCCACCCAGGAGGCGCATCCAGTAGTAGGGCTGGAGGCGGAACACGATGTCCAGGAAGATGGGGTTCTGAAGTTGTCCGGTTTCGTTCAACGCCCTCCACTGGAGGCCCTCCATCAGGCCGGCAGCCCACATGGAAAGCGTGTAGAGCACGATGCCGATGGTGGCCAGCCAGAAATGCTGGGTGGCCATCTTCGGATAGGCCAACTCAGCCCTCTTCCAGAGCCTCGGGACGAGCCAGTACATGGTTCCGAACGCCATCATCCCGTTCCATCCCAGGGCTCCCGAGTGGACGTGGCCGATCACCCAGTTGGTGAAGTGGGCCAGGCCGTTCACCGCTCGGATGGACATCATGGGTCCTTCGAAAGTGCTCATACCGTAGAAGGACACCGCCACCACCATGAACTTCAGGATGGGATCGGTCCTGAGCCGGTCCCACGCCCCCCTCAAGGTCAGAAGTCCGTTCAGCATGCCGCCCCAGGAGGGGGCCAGGAGCATGATGCTGAACACCATCCCCAGGGTCTGTGCCCAGTCGGGAAGGGCAGAGTAAAGGAGGTGGTGGGGCCCCGCCCAGATGTAGAGGAAGACGAGACCCCAGAAGTGAATGATCGAAAGCCGGTAGCTATAGACGGGCCGTTCCGCCGCCCGGGGCAGGAAGTAGTACATCAGCCCCAGGAAGGGAGTGGTCAGGAAGAACCCCACTGCGTTATGCCCGTACCACCACTGCACCAGGCCGTCGGTGAGCCCCGCGAAGATCGGATAGGATCGGACCAACGTCGCCGGAATCGCGAGGCTGTTCACGATGTGGAGCACTGCGATGGTGATGACGAAGGACATGTAGAACCAGATCGCCACGTACAGGTGCTTCACCTTCCTGACGGCGATGGTCCCGAAGAAGTTGATGCCGAAGATCACCCACACCAGCGTGATGGCCACGTCGATGGGCCAGATCAGCTCCGCATACTCCTTCGACTGGGTCAGGCCCAGGGGAAGCGTGATGGCCGCCGCCACGATGATGGCTTGCCACCCCCAGAAGTGGAGTTTAGAGAGGATATCGCTGTACATCCTCGTCTTCAGCAACCGCTGCATGGAGTAGTAGATCCCCGTGAAGACGATATTGCCGGCGAAGGCGAAGATCACCGCATTGGTGTGGAGGGGACGGAGTCGTCCGAAAGTGGTCCAGGGTAACCCCAGATTCGCGGGCCACCAGGCAATCTGGAGGGCGATGACAACGCCCAGCAGCATGCCCACCACGCCCCAGAGGACCGTCGCACCGAAGAACATCTTGACGATGTCGTCGTCGTAGGCCGGCGTCTGAGCGGCCGTCGGTTCGACCTGTGACATTTGGCTCCCAGGTGGTAGGAGGTTCTTAAACGCTATCCCTTCTTGATTTTGCCGGCTGGAAAACTACCGGTTCCGGGGGGATTCTGCGACCCCGGGGAGAAGGGATCCTCCTCAGCCTGGATGCAGGCCCTCGGACTCCTTTCGGACCCGGTTTTGGATGGCCTGAAGGATCGCCCCCATTCCCCTGAGGCGAAGGGGCGACACCACTTCGCCGAGACCCATCGTCGCATAGAAAGCCGTTGGGACATCCAGGACGGTAGAGAAGTGCTCTCCCTCCAATCCCTCCATGAGGATACCGGCGAAACCCCGAACCGTGGGTGTCTCCGGCGGGCAATCGAAGAAGAGATGGACGGCGCCCTCCTCGTCCACCTCGGTAGCGAGGAAGAACGGAGACTGGCATTCGTGGACTCTCTGGAGCCGATGGGGGGCCTCGGCGTACGCCGAGGGAAGGGGGGGGACCTGCTTTGCGTAGCGAAGAAGGGCTTGGGCCCTCAGCTCTCGAGGAGCCGCCGAGAATCGGTCGACGATTCTCTGAAGTTTTTCCGGAATGGCCATAGGCGTATTCGAAGCGTCCCGGGTATGGGGTGAAATCCGGCCTGTTCCTGGTCACTCGGCCCTTGTTACTCTGAAGCCCGCTGGGAGTTCGGCGGCCGGCACCTTCCCCTTCTCCCGCATCTTATCATGGACCACGCCTGCCTCGGAAGCTCACCACCCGGTTCGTGGCCGGCCATCTGGAAACAAAAGCCGCTCCGTCGTGTTTCATGGCTTTCCCCCAACCCCTATCGCAGGCTTCCGGCGGAGGGCGATACCCCTTCCGTCGAGAGGAGGAGTGAGAGATGGTGGCCCCGTACGATTCCCAGGAGAAGTTCGAGGCATACGCGAACCCGGAGAAGCTCGTGTCCACCGAGTGGGTAGCCGAGCACCTGGACGACCCCTCCGTGGTTATTGTCGAGTCCGACGAGGACATCCTTCTCTTCGACCTCGGACACATTCAGGGCGCAGTCAAGATCGATTGGCATGCGGATCTCAACGATCCCCTGGTCCGGGACTATCTCTCAGCAGAGAAGTTCGCGCGCCTCCTCTCGGAGAAGGGGGTCAGTCGGGACCACACCGTGGTCTTCTATGGCGACAACTTCAACTGGTGGGCCGCCTACGCCCTCTGGGTCTTCGAGCTCTTCGGTCACCCCGACACCCGGCTCATGGACGGTGGCCGCCAGAAGTGGCTTGCAGAGGGGCGCCCCCTGGTGGAGGAGGTTCCCAAGCGAAGCCCAGTAGCGTATTCGGTTCCAGAGCGAAATGACGGTCGGATCAGGGCTTTTCGAGACGAGGTGCTGACTCACATGCGGGAGAGCGGAAAGCTGGTGGACGTCCGCTCGCCGCAGGAGTACAGCGGCGAGCTACTCCACATGCCGGACTACCCTCAAGAGGGAGCCCTGAGGGGCGGGCACATTCCCGGAGCAGCCAATGTGCCCTGGAAGCGAGCGGTCAACGAGGACGCCACCTTCAAGGGAATCCAGGAAATCCGGGCCATTTACGAGGAGGAGATGGGCTTGAGCGCCGACCAGGAGGTCATCGCATATTGCCGAATCGGTGAGCGCTCCAGCCACACCTGGTTCGTCCTGTCGCATCTCCTGGGCTATCCCAGGGTGAGGAATTACGACGGTTCCTGGACCGAGTGGGGAAACATGGTGGCCGCACCCATTGAGAAATAAGGGAGTGATTTGAGGCCATCCCTGGCCCAGACTCTCCCTCGAACTCCCACTGACCGAGCCCCTTGGAGGAAGACCTTGCCCCGGGAGGATCTGCGGGCAAGTCTTCCTTCATGATCGCCTTCATGAGCAGTGCTTTTCTCGCCGGTCTGGTGGGAAGCCTTCACTGCATCGGAATGTGTGGCGGATTTGCCGTGGCCTGCGGAGGTCGAGCGCGGGACACCTTCCTCTGGCACGCCGGGCGAACCGCCACCTACGCTCTGCTGGGAGCCCTGGCCGGAGCCTTCGGAGCCATCATGCCCGGGCCGGGCTGGGTGGTGCCGACCCTTTCAACCCTCCTCATCGCCTGGTTCGCCGCCGGGTTGGCCGGGTTGGTACCGGAGCCCCACGTGAGCATCCCGGGGATGAAGCACATCGCCACCAATCTGGCAGGGCGGACAAATCTCATCGCCCGTTTCGGTTTCGGGGCTGCAACCGGCTTCCTTCCCTGCGGCCTTGTTTACGCCTCCCTGGGGATTCCGGTGGCGGCTTCCGATCCATTCGTGGGCGCCATGGCCATGGCCGCGTTCGGAGTCGGGACCGTGCCGGCCCTCACGGCGGTTGCCATGGGTCTCAGGAAGATCGTCATGGGTAACCTCGCCCTGCGGCGGGCCCTGGCGGCGGGTGTTCTGATGGCCGCCCTCTGGTCCATCGGGATGAGGGCAGGAGTGTTCGGGGATGGCCCCATGCATCATGGCCATGGCATGGAGCCGGCCCCGGAGAGCCCCCCCCTACCGCCGTCTGAGCTGCCCTGAGGGGAACACCACCGGGCTCTCGTTTCCGTCCTTCCCTACGGCGGCCACACCGAAGAGGAAGTTGTCGATGATGACGTTCTCCAGGGTGCCCTCGGTTGCATCGCCCACCCACCTGGACCACTGCCATTGGGGCGAGGTCGTGTCCCGCCAGTAGAGCTTGTACCCGGCGAGACCAGGGTCCTCCTGGGGGTCCCAGGCCAGAATCGTGGTGGGGCGGTTGGCGCCTCCCACCAGGACGTTCTCAGGTGCAGGCGGTGCCCAGGCCAAGGCCGCCAGCACCGAAGCGTTCAGAGCCGTCATCTTGGCCACATAGTCGAAGTCCACCCACTCCACTACGTCGCCGTACTCGATACCGTCCTCGAACCGGATGTCCTGATGCTGGCGGTTGTAGTTCTCGTGGGTCTCCATGATTCGAACGCCGGTGAAGCCCACGTCGTTGAAGGGCCGGTGGTGCCCGCCCCGCCCGAACCGATCCAGCCGATAGATCATGATGGCATCCAGGTTCGGAAAGTAGAGATCCGCCATCAGGTTCGGAAAGTAGAGATCCGCCATCCGGTCAACATAACGGGCAATCTGCCGAGACGGCCCATCCACCTCTCCACCCATGGTTCGACGCCGCTGGTAGTCCCCCAACTCATCCGTATAGGGATTCGGCTCCGAAAATACGCGGAAAGTCGTGTTGTCCTTGATTCCGTCGATCCCCTCCGTGTTTCCGATCATGTCGTTGTTCAGGACGGCGACGATGTCCCACCCCTCCTCCAATGCCACCTCCGCCATGTGCCGTCCCCCCAGGAGCCCCTGCTCTTCCCCCGAGAGGGCCACGTAGACGATGCTGGTCGGGAAGGAGTATTTCGTGAGGATCCTGGCCGCTTCCATGGCGCCAGCGGTCCCGGTGGCATTGTCGTTTGCCCCGGGGGCATTGGTCACGGCATCACTGCCACTGGAGGCGCGGGAGTCGATGTCTCCGGACATGATCACGTACCGATCCGGATACCGGTTACCCCGCTGGATCGCCACCACATTCACCACCCAGGTGTCCTCCGGGATCCGCCGGGAGGCCGGCACCAGCGAGCGCTGGTAGAACACCTCCAGGCAACCGCCGCAGTCAGCAGAGATCTCATCGAATTGGGCCTTGATCCAGCGGCGGGCAGCCCCGATTCCCCTGGAATCGGACAGCGTATCGGAGAAGGTATTCCGTGTCCCGAACCCGGCCAGCGCCCGCACGTCGGCTTCGAGGCGCTCGGCAGAAGGAGCCGTGACGATATCGTAGATCCGCGGGTCCACCTGAGGGGGAGCGTCACCAACCTGAGCGGCTAACGGGCCCACGAGGAGGATGGTGAGAAGGAAACCGAGTATCAGGGAAAGGCGCCGCACGGAAACCTCGCTGGAAGAGGGTGACGGGATCAGAGGGAGAGAAGGTGGGTGTTGCGGGGCCCGGGTACAAGATCCCCTCTGGTCATGCCACTCCAGTGCGCGACGCCGTCCAGTTTCCTTTCGGCGAGGGTCAGTCCCAGAGCAGGAGGATCTTCCCGAAATTCTCGTTGGCGGCCAGGGCCCGGTGGGCATCAGGCGCCTGGTCCGGTGGGAAGGTTCGGTGAACCACCGGGCGGACCGTCTGGGCAGCGAACAATGGGCAAACCCGATGCTCGAATTCCCGAGCCAGCGTGATCTTCTCTTCCAGCGGACGGGCCCGGAGCACGGTCCCCTTGATCAGGGCTCTCTTCCCCATGAGAAGTCGAAGATCGATCTGACCTCTCGACCCCGATGGAACGCCCACGACCACCTGCCGTCCTCCCTGCCCCAGGACGTGAAGATTCCCCTCCAGATAGTCTCCACCCACCAGGTCCAGGATCACGTCAACGCCCTCTCCCCCACTGGCGGCCATGACCCGTTCCGGCCATTCCCCGTTCCCGAGGATTCCCACGTCCAACCCCAGCTCCAGGGCTCGATCCAGTTTGTCCGGAGTCCGGGAGGTCCCAATGGCCCGGACCCCGGCAGCCTGGGCCAGCTGAACAGCCGACGTCCCCACCCCACTTCCCACGGCGTGAATCAGGACCGTTTCTCCCTCCGAAAGGTTCATCTGCCTGAAAAGAGCGTCGAAGGCGGTCATGAATACCTCGGGGATGGCGCCGGCATCCTCGAGGCAGATGCCTGCCGGCACCTTCACGGCCGTGCGTTCGTGGACGGCCACGTACTCGGCATACCCTCCCCCTCCCAGGATCCCCATCACCTGGTCCCCGACGTTCCAGAGTTCCACTCCCGGACCCACTTCCTCCACGACTCCCGCATATTCCAGCCCGAGGATCTTCTCTGAATACCCGGGTGGCGGGGGGTAGCGGCCGACACGCTGGAGAAGATCTGCCCGGTTCAGCCCGGAGGACCGAACTCGAACCAGAATCTCACCGGGACCCGGCTCTGGCTTGTCGGCCGTCCCGAGCTGCAGGACCTCCGGATCACCGAACTCGGCCATGACCACCGCGCGCATGGAATCAGACATGGGGTTTATCCTCTGGACCTGTGTCGGCCAGCGATTGGGTTCGTCCGTCTTAGCGCAGCCCTTGGGAAATCGCAACCGATTGCCCAAAGTTGAAAGGGTGCCCAGGAAGTGGTGTGTGGTCTGGCACACTTATGCAACACCCTTTTCATCTCCCTGATCCTCATTATCTGGATACCCCACACGTGCTCTATCAACTCATTTCTCTGGCGGGAGCGTTCCTGATCCTCCTGGCGTATTTCGCGAACAACCGGAACTGGATCGGGCCGAGGGATCGCCGCTACCACCTTATGAACCTTTGCGGCGGGCTCTTGTTGTTCTGGGTCGCCGTGGTGGATCGTCGGGCCGGCTTCATGGTACTTGAGTTGGCGTGGGCCCTGATCGCCGTCCCTCCTCTGATCAACAGCCGATCGGAGGAAGGCCAGACCCTGCCCGAAGACCCCGAAGGAGGCGGATCCAGATGAAGCTCCCCTTCAGCCTGAGCCGGCCGCTGGCGTTCTTCGACCTGGAGACCACCGGTCTCAACACCACGTCGGATCGGATCGTCGAGTTGGCGTTGATCAGGGTTTCCCCCCAGGGGGATGTTCTCGAGCGGGTCCGCCGGTTCAACCCCGGGATCCCCATCCCACCTGATGCGACGGAGATCCACGGGATCACCGACGCCGACGTGGCTGACGAACCTCCCTTCTCAGCCACCGCGAAGAGCCTGGTGGAACTGCTGGAAAACTGCGATTTAGGGGGGTTCAACATCAGGCGCTTCGACATTCCCTTGCTTCTGGCGGAATTCAAGAGAGCCGGGGTGTCGTTCTCCATCCAGGGGCGCCGGCTCATCGACGCTCAAACCATCTTTCACAGGCAGGAACCCCGGGACCTATCGGCCGCCGCCCGTTTCTACCTGGGGAGGGAGCACAGAGAAGCACACACGGCTCTGGGAGATATCAGGACCTCCGCGGCGGTCCTGTCGGCCCAGCTGGAGCGCTACCCTGAGATCCCCAGGGACTTGGACGGGATTCACGCCTACTGCGACGAGGTGAGTCCGTTCCGGACGGAGCTGGACAAGTGGTTCCGACAGTCCGACGGCGACCTGGTGTTTCGCCGCGGGAAGCACCGGGGAGAGTCCTTGAAACAGATCGCATCAACGGCTCCGGACTACCTTCAATGGATGCTGGGCGCCGACGACATGGACGACGAGGTTCTCCAGGCGGTCCGTGAGGCCCTTCAGGGGCACTGACCCTTCCTGAGGCCCACGCTCAGGTCTCGGTCTCCATCCCTCCTCGGATTCCTCCGCGTCCGATCCTCCGCTCCTGAACGCCTGTCCCGGTAAGGCGGCTTGCCCCTTCGGCCTCGCTCCCGATACCATTTCCACCGCCGAAATCGGACTACCTCTCCCAGGAGATATCTCCAATGTCCTCCATACCTCCCATCCATCGGGTTCTCGGTTGTTGCTTCGCCCTGGCCCTCGCGGCAGCCGCTCCTCTCCAGGGGCAGACCTCGACTCCCATCTCCGAAGGGCACCTCCGAGCTTTTCAACCCAGGATCATCGGACCCGCCGTCACGGGTGGCCGGGTGCACGACGTCGAGGCCCTACCCTCGGATCCCTCCACGATCTTCGTGGCGAGCGCCTCCGGGGGGCTCTGGAAGACCATCAACCGAGGGATCACCTGGGAGAACGTCTTCGACACCATGGCCGTGAGCACCTTCGGTGACGTCGCCATCGCCCCCTCGGACCACGACATCGTCTACGCCGGAACCGGCGAGCAGAACAATCGTCAGAGCACCTCCTGGGGAAACGGCGTCTACCGCTCTGACGACGGTGGGGAAAGCTGGAGGTACCTGGGCCTTCCGGAGACCCGGCACATCGGGAAAGTGGAGATCCACCCCGACGATCCCGACGTGGCATATGTGGCAGCCCTCGGGAACCTCTGGGCATCAAGCCCCGAGCGGGGCGTGTTCAAGACAACCAACGGGGGAGTCACCTGGGAGAGGGTGTTCCATGTAGACGAGCACACAGGAGTGGTCGACATGGTCATGGACCCGACCGACCCGGACATTCTCTACGCCGCCGCCTACCAGCGCCTCAGGCGGGCCTGGGGCTTCAACGGAGGAGGCCCTGGGAGCGGGATCTTCAAGACGACGGACGGCGGGGAGAGTTGGACGGAGTTGACCGAGGGGATTCCATCCGGGGACAAGGGACGAATCGGCCTGGCCATCGCCCGTTCGAACCCCCGGGTGTTGAACGCCCTCATCCAAACCGGGGACAATAGCGAGACCGGGACCTACAGGTCGGAGGACGGCGGGACCACCTGGGAGCGGGTGAGTCCCACCAACGGTCGCCCCATGTACTATTCCGAGATCTTCATCGATCCGAACAACGAAGACCGGGTCTACGTCCTGGCGACCTCTTCCCACAAGAGTGAGGACGGGGGCCGGACCTTCGACGAGATCGCGGTGCGCCCCACCTACGACGTCGGGGTCCACGCTGACCACCACGCCCTCTGGATCGATCCCAACGACTCCAACCACATCTATCTGGGTGGAGACGCCGGCTTCCACGAGAGCTACGACCGGGGCGAGACCTTCCGGAAGATCAACAACTTCCCCATCGCCCAGTTCTACGCCATCGGCGCGGACATGCGGGATCCCTACTACGTGTATGGGGGCCTCCAGGACAACCACTCCTTCATGGGCCCCTCCCGGACCCGCCGGTGGACCGGCATCGTGAACGACGATTGGCAGCAGGTGGGTTATGGGGACGGGATGTTCTGGCAGCCCGACGGCACCGATGACCTCTTCGCCTACGGGACGTCCAACGACGGGACCTACTTCCGCTTCAACCCCATCACCGGTGACATGCTGGACATCGGTCCCGAGGCTCCCGTCGGGGAGGAGGAGTACCGGTTCGACTGGACCTCTCCCGCCCTGGTCTCCCAGCACGACCCGGCCACCGTCTATGTCGCCGGAAACCGCCTCTTCATCTCCCACGACCGGGGGGAGAG
>JBDHCH010000160.1:0-10012 GCA_039592115.1 Gemmatimonadota bacterium
ACGAGTTCACGAAGCAGAATACCTGCGAAGAGTGCTTCATCGCGACACGGGCCAACACCGAGAAGAACCTTTGGGAGTTTCTCCAGGACAACGCCGAAGTGGTCCGGAACATGATGACGCCCTGGAAGAACTGAACCGTCAGGAGCTTCGGGAATGAGGGGAGGGTCAGAGTCAGAGTGCTGGTGAGGGCGGAGAACCGTCGCTCCTGGGTCTGCGCTAGCTCCCCGCCGCCATCCACCCCGCGAGGCCATCCGGGGCCCTGACGTAGAGGAATTGGCCGAACGTACCTAGAACCGGGATCTCAGTGCCGTCGGGGACCTGGCCCATGACCGGAGCACCAGGCATCGGGTATGATTGAAGGGCTTGTTCCGTGGCCACCCGCTCGAGCCACAATGGCTCTCCGATCTCCTCTGTGAGGCGCCCAGCCACGAAGCCCGAGTTCCCGTCCGGGAGCTCGACCCGGTACCACGTTCCGACTCCTCCCATCACGCGTACCGTCGTATGTCGGGGCAGATCCGCCAGCACCTGAGCCCGCCGGGTGGGGCGCTCCCGAAGGTAGATTTCCTCCCCCCGGACCCTGGCCCACTCCCCCAACCCCTCCAACTGGACCTCCACGGGCGCGATCTCACCCGGGGGCTGGTAGAGATAGTCCCAAGGGTCGTACGGCCCACTTCCCCGGAAATACAGACCGAAATGGAGGTGGGGGGGAGTGGTCCGAGCGTTCCCCGTATTCCCCACCGTGCCCAGGGTGTCGCCAGGGCGGACCCGTGTCCCCGCCTCGGTGAAGATCTCGTTCAAGTGAGCGTAGTAGACCGAGGCGCCCCGCTGCGTATCCCTGAGCCAGATGACCCGGCCCCCGATGTTGGTGGTGTCCACCCGGCTGACGTAGGCGTCGGAGCTTGCCACCACGGGCGTGCCCCGCGGCGCAAAGATATCCACCCCGTGGTGAGTCCTCCGGCCAGCTTCGCGGGGATCTCCGAAGAAGCTGCCGATAGCGCGAGTGGTCCGCTCGGCTACGGGGAACTCGAGGGCGGCATCGTTTTCGATGGTCACCCTGAACCGACCACTTCGCAGGAGCTCTGGCTGGATCCGAAGGAGATAATCCCCGGTCCTGCGAGGCTCGAAGACCAGCTGGGTCCCGGGTTCGGGGGAGTGGACGTGGACAGGAGGTCGGAGGGTATCCGGAGCGGATCGGAAGAGGTCCAGGAAGAGGCGCGTCTGCTGTGCCCCGTCGATCTCAACGGTAACCGTCAGCCGCTGGCCCCGCCGAAGGGAAAACCGATACCCCAGAGCCGCCGGGTCTTCTTCCGGGAAGAACCCCTCCTCCTGATACGGAGGCTCCATGTGCAGTGGATGCTCCAGGGCGGCGGTGGCCGCGGCCATCCAATCCTCCCCCAACGCAGAGCCGGCGAGGCCTGCCTCCGAGAGGCCCATGAGGTAGGCTTCGTGGGGCGTCGGATCGCGGAAGAACTCCCGGATGTTCCCGAGGGGGGAGCCCCAGATGCCCGGAAACACCGAAAGGACCAGGCTGGCGAGAGCTAGAAGGAGTGCGGCGACCGCCGTCAGCGTCGAGACGGCAGGCCGACGTCTGGGTCGGTCCGTGGCCCCCTCCGCTCGGAAGGAAGCGCGGGACGAACCCTTTCCCCGTTCTGGGGCACTCGATGTCTCCCGCTCCGGATTCATGCCTTTCCCTACGTTATCCTGGCTCCAGGTGTTCCCACCCGTCCGCCGCCGGACGAAGAACCTGCGAAAGATGGGCCTTTCCCTCGAAGAATGCCACCCATCCGGCCCACCTCCGGTCAATTGATCGAACCCCCTGTTCTGTCTATACTTCCTGGCCCTTATCTCCCTTAATTTCGAGACACTTACCGTGGTTCGCATCGCCGGGATCGAGACCGGGAGCATCGCCGAAGAGCTCCAGTTGGAGATCGGGACCCGCATCCTCCGAATCAACGGACAGCGGGTCCGCGACGGAATCGACCTCACCTTCCTCATGGCGGAAACCGAGCTCGCTCTCGAGACGGTATCCCCTTCCGGCCTTCCCCGAATCGTCGAGGTCGAGCGGGATGAGGGGGAGCCGGTGGGCATAGTACCGGCCCCGGATACCGTCCGGGAGTGTGCGAACGAGTGCGTCTTCTGCTTTATCGACGGAAACCCGAAGGATGCCCGCCCCAGCCTCTGGCTCCGTGACGATGACTTCCGGCTTTCCTTCACCTACGGAAGCTACGTCACGCTGACCAATCTGGGCCCGAAGGGCCTCCAACGGTTGGCGGACCAGAAGATCTCCCCCCTCTACGTGTCCGTCCACGCAACAGACCCTTCGGTTCGGATCAAGCTCCTGAAGAACAATCGGGCGGGGTTGATCATGGACCATCTGAGGTTCCTTCTGGACTCGGGGTTGGAGATCCACACCCAAGCGGTCCTCTGCCCCGGTTGGAACGATGGAGAACACCTTGACCGGACCCTCGAAGACCTCTTCGGGCTGGGTGCTGGAGTGAGGACCCTTTCCGTCGTCCCGGTGGGCCTGACCAGGTTCAACCTGAATCGCCCCGTCCGGCTCCTCACCGAAGAAGAAGCTGCCTTGGCCGTGGCCCAGGTGGAGGGTTTCCAGGAAAGGTGTGAGGCGGAGAGGGGTGAGAGGTGGGTCTACGCCGCCGACGAGATGTACCTTCGGGCCGGGCTACGTCTTCCACCAGCCTCCCACTATGACGAGTGGGACCTGACGGAAAACGGCGTCGGAGCGGTGCCAGGCTTTCTCGCGGCCTTCGAACGGGGGATCGCCACCGTCCCTCGACTGGAGAACAATCGGATCCGGATCCTCACCGGCTGGTCCATGGGGCCATTCATGGAGGACCTGGCACACCGGGTCGCCGAGGTCACCGGTGCTGCCACACTGGTTCATCAGGTGCAAAACGGGTATTTCGGGGACTCCGTCACGGCGGCCGGCCTTCTGGCCGGTGAGGACCTGTTGGCAGCCGTGACCGATCCCCGACCCGAGGACCTGATCCTTCTGCCCCGAGAAGCCTTGAACGCAGACGACCTCTTCATCGACTCGTTCTCCCTGGCGGACTTCAGGGCGGCCGTGTCTCCCGCGAGGGTCGTTCCGGCCCTGGAACTCACCGAGGCGTTGAGATCCCTGTGAGCCAGAAAATCCCTGTGGTAGCCGTGGTCGGGCGACCGAACGTAGGAAAGTCCACGCTCTTCAACCGGTTCCTGGGTCGCAGGATGGCGATCGTGGACGACGCCCCTGGAGTCACACGGGACCGGAACTTCGCCCGGGCCGAGTGGACCGGTCGGAGCTTCTTCATCGTCGACACGGGGGGGGTCATCGAAGGGAGCGATGCGCCTCTGGATCGGGCGGTCCGGCAACAGGCGCTGGCAGCCGTCCAGGAGGCTGACGTGATCCTCTTCGTGGTGGACGGGAAGGCCGGAGTCCATCCACTCGACGAGAAGCTCGCCGAGGTCCTCAGGAAGAGCCCTCAGCCGGTACTCCTGGTGGTGAATAAGCTGGATAACCTGCCCATGGACCAGACCCATCTCGATTTCTGGGCCATGGGGATGGGGGAGCCTCATCCGCTGAGTGCCAACTCCGGGAAGGGATCCGGGGACCTGCTGGACGCCATTGTCTCGGAGTTTCCGGCCGCCCCCGAGGATGGCGAGGACGCTGGGATCATCCGGGTAGCGGTGGTCGGAAAACCGAATGTGGGGAAATCGTCCTTCGTGAACCGGCTCTTCGGCGAGGACCGGGTGGTGGTGAGCGAGGTGGCCGGGACGACACGGGACCCCGTGGACACACCCATGCAATACCACGGCAAGACCCTGGTCTTTGTGGACACGGCCGGTCTCAGGCGCCAGTCCCGGATCACCGACTCCCTGGAGTACTACTCCTCACTCCGAACAGCCAGGGTGGTCCAGGAAGCCGACGTGTGCCTGGTCCTCATCGATGGATCGGAGGACCTGGCCTCCCAGGACCTACGAGTTGCGGAACAGGCCTGGGAGGCGGGGTCGGGCGTGGTGCTCGTGGTGAACAAGTGGGATCTGGTGGAAAAAGACACCCACACCGCCCCGGACCGCGAGAAGGCGATGAGGCAGAAGGCACCCTTCCTGAAATGGGTGCCTATCCTCTTTACTTCGGCCCTTTCGGGCCAGAGGATTCGGAGAACTTTGGACCTGGTCCTCGAGGTTCAAGAGGAGCGACATCGCCGCATCGAGACCCATGAGGTGAACGAAGCCCTCGAGCGGCTGGTCCGACATCAACCCCCGCCGCACTCCCGGGGGAGACAGGTGAAGCTCCGCTACGGCACCCAGGTCTCGGTGGCTCCGCCCACCTTCATCATCTTCTCCAACCTCCCGAAGGAGATTCCGGCCCACTACATTCGCTACGTCCACAATAGTTTTAGAGGCCGGTGGAGCTTCATGGGTACGCCCCTCCGGATCCGTTTCAGAAAGAGCCAGGGCAACTGACCGCTCATATCCCACACGGGCCATGGAAATGACTCCCATACTTCTCCTCCTTCTGGCGTATGTCATCGGCTCCACTCCGACCAGCTTCTGGGTGGGCCGGTTCATCTTCGGAGTGGACCTCCGAACTGTCGGAAGCGGAAACCTGGGGGCCACCAACACCTACAGGATTCTGGGGTGGAAAGCCGCCCTCCCCGTCGCCCTCGTGGACGTCCTCAAAGGGTGGTTTCCGGTGTGGTTCTTCCCCCAGCACGACTACACCTCCGCCTGGGCCTGGACATTGGCCTATGCCGGGGCCGCCATCCTCGGACACGTCTTCTCCTTCTGGGTGAAGTTCAAGGGAGGGAAGGGGATGGCCACCAGCGCCGGTGCCCTTCTCGGGCTGGCGCCCTGGGGGGTCCTGGTCGCCCTGGTGGTTTGGCTCGCGGTCGTGTTCTCCTCCCGGATGGTCTCCCTCGGCTCCATCGCCGCCGCCGCGGCCCTCCCCATCTCCCTCTTCTTCGTGCCCCACAAGGGAGGGGACACGCTGTTGATCTTCGCGTTCGCCCTGGCGGCCTTCGTGATCTGGGCTCACCGATCCAACATCGGGCGACTTCTGAGGGGAGAGGAGAACCGGTTCGGCTCCAAGGGAAGAGGCGGTACGGCGGGGGGGCACGGGGGTGCGGCGCCCCCGGAGGAGTCCTCAGAGGAGTCCTCAGATGGGGAGAAACAAGGCTCAGAGGTCGGGAGGGAGCCCGGGAATGGGTGAGTCCGGCTTGAATGTGGCGGTTGTGGGCGCCGGAAGCTGGGGCACAGCCCTGGCGAGGGTACTAGCCAATAAGGAGGGCCATCGGGTAACCCTGTGGGCCAGAGAGCCCGAGGTGGCCGAGGAGATCCGCCGGTACAGGGAGAACAGAACGTTCCTCCCCGGCGTGGAGCTTCCCGACACGTTGGAAGCAAGCAGTGACCTCTCCTCGGTCGTGGCCGGGAATGAGATGGTGGTCTCGGTAGTCCCCTCCCAGTTCGTCTCGACCGTTTTCGGAGGGGTCGCCGCCGAGCTCCGGCCCGACGCCCAGATCATCAGCGCATCGAAGGGGATCGAGGTGGCCACCGGCAAACGGATGGATGAGGTCCTCTCCGGGATCCTGACTCCGGAGCAGTCGAGCCGACTCACCTTCCTCTCCGGGCCCAGCTTTGCGAAGGAGGTCGGCCACGAGGAGCCCACCGCGGTCGTCGTTGCCAGTCGCTCCGACGAGGCTGCTGTCGCGGCCCAATCCGCGTTCCAGACCGATTACTTCCGGGTGTATACCAACCCCGACGTGCTCGGAGTGGAGCTCGGAGGAGCCCTGAAGAACGTGATCGCCCTGGCGGCGGGTGCCGTGGCGGGGCTGGGATTCGGGCACAACACCTTGGCCGCCCTGATCACGCGGGGCCTGGCCGAAATCACCCGCCTCGGGGTTGCCATGGGAGCGGACCCGGCCACCTTCTCAGGCTTGGCCGGGATGGGGGACCTGGTGCTCACCTGCACCGGGGCGCTGAGCCGGAACCGAACCGTGGGGTACCGGCTAGGGAAGGGGGAGGCGCTCCAGAACATCCTCGACGACATGCGAGGCGTCGCCGAGGGGGTCAAGACCGTCCAGGCCGTCAGAGACCTGGCTCGGGCCGCCGCGGTCGAGATGCCCATCAGTGATGAAGTCCACGCCCTGCTCTGGGAGGGCAGGGCGCCAGCGGAAGCAGTCCGGAACCTCATGCTCAGGCAGCCGAGGCCGGAAGTGTGGTCCTGAGGGACTCACAAAAGGGGGAAGTTGTGAGCGAGTCCATCGTCAAGAAGGCGTATTACTCCATCGGGGACGTGTGTGACCTGACCGGTCTGAAACCTCACGTCCTCCGCTACTGGGAAACCCAGTTCGACATCCTCCGGCCCACAAAGAACCGGGCGGGGAACCGGGTGTTTCGCCCGAAGGACGTCGAGCTGATTCTTCTGGTTAAGAACCTCCTGTACGAACAGAAGTACACCATCGAGGGAGCGAACCAGAAACTGCTGGGGATGCGGAAAGAAGGGGACCTCGAGGAGGAACAGCATGAGGTCATGGGGCCTGAATTCCTCGCCTCCATGAAGTCCGACCTGGAGGACCTTCTCGAGGTCCTCCGGCCCCCGCCGGGCCGCACCCGATGAGGCTGCTTTGCACCAACGATGATGGATACATGGCGCGTGGCCTGAGGGTTCTGGCGGGAGCGGCTGGAACCCTGGGGGAGGTGGCCATCGTGGCACCGGACCGAGAGCAGAGCGCCACCAGCCACGCCCTCACCATCCACCGGCCCCTCCGGTCCCGGAGGTCCCGAGATGGAGCAAACGTGGTGGACGGTACCCCCACCGACTGTGTCATCATGGCGGTGAACGAACTGCTGGGGTACCGGCCGGATTATTGCCTCTCCGGGGTGAATCACGGGGCGAACATGGGGGAGGATGTGCTTTATTCCGGCACGGTGGCAGCGGCCATGGAGGCCACCGTCATCGGCATCCCCTCCGTGGCACTTTCCTACACCGGGGATGACTACGAGACATTGGATCACTGGCAGCCCCTCCTGGAAGGGTTTCTCAAACAGATTCTGGCTCGGGAGTCTTTTCCCCCCCACACGCTCCTGAACGTGAACCTCCCCGCGGTCCCGCCGGATGAAGTGCGGGGCATCAAGGTCACCTCCCTGGGGCAGCGTCAATACAGTGATTCCATCACCAGGGCCCTGGATCCGAAGGGAAGGGAATACTTCTGGATCGGGGGAGGGATTTCGGCCTGGACCGGGGCGGAGGATGCCGATTTTCGTGCGGTGCAGGGCGGGTTCATCTCCGTTACCCCCCTCCACCTGGACCTGACCAACTACACGACCCTTGAGGAGATCCGCGGGTGGCAGCTGGCCCTGTAGAGGACCATCGGTTCACCGGGTATCGGCGGCGCCTTATCGAAGAGGTCCGCGGTAGGGGGATCCGGGACCTGGGGATCCTTCAGCTCCTGGACCAGGTACCGAGGCATCACTTCCTTCCGGAGGGGGTTTGGAACCGGGCCTATGAGGACGCTCCCATCCCCATCGGTTACCAGCAGACGGCTTCTCAACCATCCCTCCAGGCACTCTACCTGTCGATCCTGGATCCTCAGAGCCATGAGCGGGTGCTGGAGATCGGAACGGGATCGGGATTCCTCACCGCACTACTGGCGAAGATGGCGGATCGGGTCTACTCGGTGGAGAGGATCCGGGAGCTCTCCGCAAGGGCCCGGAAGGCCCTGGATGGCCTCGGATTCCTGAACGTGGCCCTCCTGGTCGGGGACGGGACCATCGGTTGGCGGAAATACGCACCGTTCGATGTGATCGTGGTCTCAGCGGCGTCGCCGTCCATCCCCAGAGCCTACCTGGACCAACTGGCCGACCCGGGCCGGATGCTGATCCCCGTGGGCACCCGTGATGCCCAGGATCTGATTCTGGTTCGAAAAGAGGGTGGCGAGATCACGGAGGAACCCGTGCAGGCCGGCTGCACGTTCGTACCCCTCTTGGGCCGTTTCGCGTGGAAAGACGAGGTGGTGGGGTGACCGAAGAGAAGAAGCGGGGGTGGGTCCGACGGCTATACGACTGGGTCCTCCACTGGGCCGAAACCCCCTACGGGCCCGGTGCATTGGGCATCCTGGCCTTCGCCGAGGCGTCCTTCTTTCCCATTCCTCCGGATCCACTCCTCATGGCCTTGTGTTTGGGGGCCTCCAGGAAGGCGCTTCGGTTCGCGGTGATAACAACGGTGGCGTCGGTTCTCGGCGGGGTCCTCGGATACCTCCTGGGCGCCGGAGCGTGGCACGTGCTGGCCGATTTCTTCTACACCTACGTCCCCGGCGTCACCCCGGAAGCCTTCGAGGGAATCCGGGAATTCTACAATCGCTATGACTTCTGGGCCGTGTTCCTGGCCGGACTCACCCCCATCCCCTACAAGGTCTTCACCCTGTCTGCCGGGGTGTTCTCCATCAACTTCCCGGTGTTCCTCCTGGCCAGCGTCATCAGCCGGGGGCTCCGGTTCTTCCTGGTGGCGGGGCTGATCTACCGGTTCGGGCCTCCCATTAGCCGCTTCATCGACCGGTACTTCAACCTTCTCACGTGGGTGTTCGGAGCCCTCATCATCCTGGGCTTCCTGGTCATCGAGTTCGCGCTCTAGAAGGGTGTTGAAGAAGTGGGGCGAGCCGCGTTACATGCGCCACGGGGCCAGATGGGAGGCGGGGTTCCGAAGGCATAGCCAAGCGCTACGTCGAGGAGCCCCAACGAAGCAGATGGCCCCGTGCCGCTGTAACCCGAAGGGCACAGGGGGGTTGCGGCGCCATACGGCGTCAGAACTCCTCTCCGATGCTTTGGCATCTACTCCGTCGGAGCCTGGAAGCTCTGGTGGAAGTGGAGAACCTTCCAGGCTCCGTTCTCCCGCACCCAGACGTTGGTGTTGATCATCCGATAACCGGCTCGGGTCTCCCCCTCCAGGTTCGTTATGGCGTAGTTCGCAGCGAGAACCTGGATAGCGTGATCCGCCGAAAGAACCGCCACCCGGTCATCGGTGATCTCGATGGTCGTGCCCAACCGGTTGTCCACCAACCGGCCTAGCCGATCCCTGAGCTCCTGGGAGGTTCCGTACGTGGTGAGGTTGAACACCCCGGTCGCAGCCTCCCCCACGAAATAGTCACCGGCGTCTTCGACGTAGAACCCCAGGGCCGTCTCCAGGTCCTGGGGCTGGGCGAACGGCTCCATGGATGCCGCAGCGGCCTGACTGATTTCGGCGGCAATCGCCTGACGGTCGGCCTCGGTCAATTCCGGAGGTGCAGCCTGGCAGGCGGTGAGGAGGGAGAAAAGGGCCAGTACGAGCACTGCTCTCATGGTGCCTCCTGGTTGTGGGGTTGCCATTATGTAATCTCGCTACATAATGAGCGCAAGAACGGAGGAGCCTTGAGGGAGATCTTCGGTCTCGATGGCTTCCCGAAGAGAGGAAGGAACTCGCTTTTCGAACCCCTACCGAGTCGTGCTCGACGACAATGGGAGTCTCGACGAAAATGGTGGCACGGATGAAATGGATTGCTACAGTGGTTTGTTTGTCTTTCGCCCTCGGGTGCGGCGGGGAGGCAGAGGACACCCCCAAGGTTGTTCCCGCAACCTCCATCGACGTGAGGTCCTACCGCCTCGGTGGGATCGCCGTGTTCGCCGAAATGGTGGGGGTCGGCGTGAAACAGCTGGCCCTCAGCTCTCCCATGGAAGCCGAGGAGATGGATGCCTTGGTGGAGGAGGCCCAGCGCCTGGCCGACGATCAGGGAGTCGAGATCTTCCGGGAGACCGATTTCCTGGTCACGGACCTGTTCTCGGAGGAACTCACCGCAGCGAAGCACGTTCTCCTGATCTACCGGGGTGAAACCCTGGCGGAGTACCAGGCGCTCAAAGCGGAGAAGGAGCGCCTGGTGGCCGCTGGTGAGTACGACCAGGAGGCCCGCCAGGATGTCGCCGTCCGCTTCGGAAGGCTCCTGAGCTACCCGGATGAGAAGATCCGGGCCCTTCTAGAAGAGGG
>JBDHCH010000161.1:0-8824 GCA_039592115.1 Gemmatimonadota bacterium
GACAATCCCCTGCGCCGCCTGGTTCAACGCCCCCGCACCATCCTGAGGGATTTGGTGAAGGAGGGGGATTCCGTCGTGGACGTAGGATGCGGCGCCGGTTACTTCAGCCTCGGACTGGCCCAGCTCGTCGGCGCCGAGGGGGAGGTCATCGCGCTCGACATCCAACCTGAGATGCTGAACCTGGCTCGGCTCCGGGCGAAACGCCGAGGGCTGGATTCCAGGATCGAGTTCCGACTGTGTGAGCCCGAGAACCTCGGCCTCGAGAACCCGGTCGACTTCGTTCTGGGGTTCTGGATGGTCCACGAGGTGCCGGACCAACTGCGGCTCCTCAGCGAGATCATGTCATCCTTAAAACCGTCGGGCCGCTTTCTTCTTGTCGAGCCGAAGGTACACGTCCCTGCCCGACGGTTTGCGAGGACCGTCGAGCTGGCCAAGAGCGTAGGCTTTGACTTGATCCCTGGGCCGAAGGTTTGGTTCAGTCGGTCGATCGTCTGTTCAGGATCGGGACCCGGTTCGGTTCGAGCGCCCTAGTTCCCGGCCCCCCCGTTTTAACCACACCTTCCTCTTCCTCCCCGGCCGGTCCGGGTCCAGACACCAAACCCAACACCCTCCAGCCTGGCACCGTCTCGTGAGGGAATGGGATTTCATATCCTCGGGCTCGAGCGCCCATCACTCGCCTCGGTCCGTGGATCACGCCCTGGATTTCATGCCGAACAAGAAGCGGGAGAGGTTGTTACTCCTCACGATGGAGAGGTAGAGGAGGATGATCGTCGTGAAGCTGAGGACACAGATCAGTGAATACTGAAGAAGGGAAGGCATGGAAAGGCGGATGATCCAGAAACCGAGGATCAGAATCACGGTCTGATGTAGAACATAGAAGGGGAGGACTGCCTCGTTCGCGTGATCGAGAACCGGCTTGTGGATATGCAGGTACCGCCCACCGTAACCCAGGATGGCGACCAGCCAACACCAGCAGTTGAAGGCCCGAATGATCATGTGGACCGCATAGCCCGCGGTGTGGGGGAGGAAGAGGGCGTTTAGATGCAGGATGAGCCCCAGGCCGAGGGCTGTTGAACGGTGCTTTTCAATGTTTTTCTGGAAGCCAGCGTTCGAAGCGATGATGAATCCGTAGAAGAACAGGCAGAGGTACTGGATCACACTCCACCCTCCGAACTCCCTCATTCCCAGACCCTCCGGATCGAGGGACACTTCAATGATTGCCATGGGAACCCCGAGCAGGAATATCCCCCCGGGTTTGTCCAACAACCCAGCGAGCCATCCTAGGGCCTCCCGAGCCCTCTGGCGTCGCAGCCAAAGGAAAACCGGCAACATGATCACTGAGAAGATGAAGAGGACCTCGAGAAACCAGAGGTGCAGACCCATCCAAGCGAAGTTGCCTCCGAAGGCATACCAGCCATCGAAATAGTGTGGGAAGAACTGGAGGAAGGATCCGTCGAAGTCCCCCCAGTGGAGACGCTCCAAGTAAACCTGAGGGGGGATCAGGATGAACACGCCCATGATGAATGGCACGGCGAGTCGTTTCGTCCGGGCAGCCAGAAACTGCCTGCCGGAGCGAAAGACAAGGGAAAAGAAAGAACCCTGTCCCGCCAATACAAAGAAGATGGGCATGATCCAGACGACCAGGAAACCGACCAGAGCATCCAGGCCCGGGTCCACTACACTGCTCTTCACATGCCACGGATACTCGTCGAAGAAACGGGCGCAGTGAAAGAGGAAGACTGCGAGCATCGAGAGGCTCCTAAGCCAGTCGATATCGAATCGCCTTGGGGAAGCAGCTGTGCTTGGATTCATGTGATGACCGTAGCTGTCAGGGGGGCGGATATGACCTTCGGGGTACGCCGGATCCGTCTCTGCCACGTCTCCACTCGCCTTCTCCTTCGGGCTGAAGCCCCGAACCTTCCCATACTAATGCCCTCGGGACCTGTTGGATGCCCCGGGGTGTTGAACGGCTGGCCGACACCAGTGGCTTGAGGGGAGCCCTGCCACGCGATCCCTACCGCCTGCGCCTTCCTCGCGGACTTCTTACTTGAGTTTCCGGGCGCCGGCTGGCATCCTGCACGGCGGCAGAGGCGCAACCCGGCGGAGTGCTAACAACGGGGCGGACGATCATGCAAGAACGAAGGCGAGTCGGTTGACACCCTGGTCCGAAGCCGAAGCCCCACCTGTTAGGGTGAGGGAGAGAGTTCGAAAGGATGGTATGCAATGGGACTCTTCGAGTTTCTCATGATCCTCGTATCCGTCGTCGTCGGGCTCGGCCTCACCGAGATCCTCACCGGCGGGGCGAATCTCCTTCGGGCTCGGGACGAGGTTCGGTGGTACTGGATTCACGTCCTGTTCCAGGTTGGGGTGTTCTTTGCCCTCCTTCAGCAGTGGTGGGAATTCTGGGACATGGAGGGGATGAGCGAGATCAGCTTCCTCGCCGTGCTGGCCGTCCTGGCTAATCCGATTCTCCTCTTTCTGATCGCCCACCTTCTCTTTCCTACAAGGGCAGAGGGGGCTGAGCTCGAGAGCTACTACTACCGTCAATCCCCTCTTCTCTGGGGCCTGGTCATCGCCGGTACCCTGGAAGGTACCTTTGTTCAACCTCTGATCTTCGGGGATCGGGTCTTCCATCCAGCGAACCTTTCCGGGATCCCGATGGTCGTCCTCTGCTTCGTCCTCGCAGCCTCAGACAACCGGCGTGTCCACTCAGTTCTCGTTCCAATCATCATCCTGTTGGTGCTCTTGGATACGATCCTCGCCAACCCTGCTATCACGGCTGGGTGAGGTCTCCACCTGCCCGCACGGTTGCTGCTGCTGGTAACCGCTCCGACGGGTAACGCTTTTGGTTTGCGGCGTCCGCGGCTACCCTGGTCCGCAGCAGGCCCACAAATGGTAAAGGTGCATCTGGAGGGCTAGGGTCCCGAATGGAACGCTCCGAACGAGAAGACCGCAGAGATTCCTTCCTCGGAGATGCTGAGGACTATCTTGCCGCCCGCCCTCCCTATCCATCCGCGCTTCTTGAGGCGTCGCTGGAATTAGGCCAACTCGCTCCAGAAGCGTCACTCCTCGAGATCGGCTGCGGGACCGGGGAGGCGACAGAGTGGTTCGGGAGGCGGGGATTCTCCCTTCTCGCTATGGACAGAAGTGTAGAGATGACTCGGCGGGCTTCCACCCGAGTCCGAGACCTCCCGAACGTGACGGTCCGGTGTCAGGATTTTGAATCAGAAACACCGGACGGGAGGTTTGCCGGTCTCATCTCCGCCACGTCCTACCATTGGCTGGATCCAAACACCCGAGCTGATTCCTGCGCCCGGGTCCTTCTTCCGGGTGGAGCCTTGATCCTTCTTTGGCACACCCACCCGCTACCGTATTCTTGCTTTTTCGAGCGGGTTCAACCGATCTACCGCCGAATCGTCCCCGAGTGGGAGCCACCGCCCTCGCCTGGGATGACAGAAGAGCGGTTGATGGCGGTGGTGGCAGAATTGGACGGGGCAGGGGGCTTCGGCTCGGTTCATCGCCGTAGCCACGATTGGAGCCGAACCTATGATCGACCCCTGTACCTTCGACTCCTAAACACTTATTCGGATCACAGGTTGCTGCCCGAAGCGACACGGAGCAGGCTGCTAGACGCCGTGGGAGATTTGATCGACAGCGAGTTCGGGGGAGAAGTGGAGCGACCTTATCGGACGGAACTGATCGTATCGCGTCGGTCCGACCGTTCCGCATAGCACCTGATTGGTACTGCCGTGTTCGCTTTCGGCGTGGCGCCTTTGAGCTTCCCGGAGCCGGCAGGGATCCTGGCGCAAAGCAGAAACGCATGCTCTCATCTCCATGCTTGACCGGCATCGGAATGCTGCTGCGGCACCTCTCCTACCCGAATCGCCCTCCCCGCCGCCCCACGCCGCCCCTAGATTCCTCTTTCTTTTCTCCCAACCGGAGGGCCTCGACCGTGACTACGCCCGTTTTCCTCATCTTCCTGGCTGCCATCGGGGGCATCGCAGGTACCCTCCAAGCCCACTTCATGGGCCAGATGGATCACAACGTCGGGACGGTGGAAAGCATGTTCATCACCTACTTTGGCGGTGGCGTGATCATCGGACTGGTCATGCTCTTCCTCAGAGGGGGAAACCTGGGGAGCTGGAGTACTGTCCCCTGGTATGCGTTGTCGGCAGGAGTCCTCGGGTTGGTGGTGGTGGGAATCCTGGGCTTCACGGCTCCGCGGATCGGCCTGGTTCCGGTCCTGACGCTCTTTGTGGCGTCCCAATTCATTGTGGGGGCCGGTCTGGACCACTTCGGCCTCCTGGGGGCGGAGGTCCGGCCACTGGACATCTCAAGGATCTCCGGCGTGGGCGTGATCCTGTTCGGGGTTTGGCTGGTGATCCGCTGACCCGGGGCTGGGATGTTTTTGGGATCCGCAGGAGATGGAGGTTGATCGCGATCTGAGTCCGTGATGGACCGAACCCCGGGGTTTCCCCTGAACGGCTGTCGGGAGGGGCCCAATCAGCCTGGGTGGTCGACCTCGGGGGTGTCGCCGGGTTGAGCGCCGCCGCGCTCGGTCAACAGCCGCTCGGTGAAGTCCGCTTGATCCTTCACGCGTTGCAGTTCGGTCTCCAGCAGCTCGATCCGTTCAGCCTGTTCTGAAAAGAGGCGACCTTGAGGAGGTGCCGACGACGGAGGCAGCCGACGTCTTCCGAGGAAATAACCCACCAGGCCCGCGCCGAAGACAACGCCAAGAACCGTGAGGAGCATCATGAGGGCCATGAAAGTCATGTCCAAAACCTAGTCCAAGTCCCGGTCGGTAGAAAGCCATGACCCGACGCTGGCCTTGCCAGAGTCCGAGGCCCCCGACTCCGGCGAACTCGAGCGCCACCTGCCCATCTGCTGGACGTGGAACAGACAAGGATCCGCATCCACTCCACGATGTCCGAGGTCCTCGGGGGGAAAAGTGGTCCGTGCTGCTGTTCCGAGAGGGTATGAAGTTGCCACGGCGTTTGCCTTGAGATTCTGGGCGTTGGATAGCATCCTGGTCCGCGGTAGGATCGGGAACCGTTTGACGGGGCTCGCCAAAACGAATGGAAACACGCCGCCTTCACATTGAGACACCGGTCATTGAATCGATTCCGCTGTTGCGGAGCGTCGGTCAGCGGGTATGGCTCAAGATGGAGGCTCTTCAGCCAACCGGATCGTTCAAGATTCGCGGAGTAGGATTTGCCTGCCAACGCCATCTCGAGTCTGGCTGCCGCAGGTTCGTTTCCTCCTCAGGCGGGAACGCAGGGCTCGCGGTTGCGTATGCCGGACGTCAGCTCTCGGTTCCCGTGACCGTGGTCGTTCCCGTGAGCACTCCGGAGCGGGCCCGTGAACTGATCCGGGATCAAGGAGCTGCGGTTTTGGTCCACGGGCAGTCATGGCAGGAAGCGCATGATCATGCTCAGACAATGCTGGATGAGGACGTCGCCTACATTCATCCCTTCGACGATCCCCTGATTTGGGAAGGCCATGCCTCTCTCATAACCGAAACCCTCGCTTCCGGGCCTGAAATCGACACCGTTGTACTCTCCGTGGGGGGTGGGGGCCTTCCCTGTGGCGTTGCTGAGGGGCTGGACGCGGCTTGTCGGCCGGATATTGCGGTTGTCACCGCCGAGACGGTGGGAGCAGACTCCTTCAGTCAGTCGCTTCAAGCGGGCAGGTTGGTTGCGCTAGACTGCATCTCGAGTGTGGCCACCACCCTCGGCGCAAAGGAGGTGGCTGCGAAGGCGCTGGAGGTGAGTGGCCAGTTCAACGTCGTTCCCCGCGTTGTCTCGGATCGGGAAGCGCTGGACGCCTGCCTCCAGTTCGCAGACGATCACCGTGTCGTAGTGGAGCCCGCTTGCGGAGCGGCCTTGGCACTGGCATACAAAGGCGAAGGCGTCTTGAGGGAGGCAGGGAATATCCTCCTGATCGTGTGCGGAGGGGTAGGTGTGACCTATCGCGGACTGGTGGAGCTCAGGAAGACCGTTGATCTCAATTGAAGAGGGCAGTCGTATCGTCCGTGAGGCGAGACGTTTCGGTGCCACGCTGGCCGGATTGACCTCTGTTGAGGCTCTGAGGAAGTCGCCTTCGTACAGGAGATACCATCAATCCCCGTATTATGATGGCTATCACGGAGTGACCTGGCCGGCTGAGGCTAAATCCGTTCTGGTCTTGGCGCTGGCCCATCCGGAAGAGGAGCCTGGGCTGGATTGGTGGAGTGAGCAGATCCCGGGACGGACTCCAGGAAATCGGATTTTGATGCGCCTCTCCCGGCAGATGAAGGAATGGCTGGGATCGGAAATGGCCATTCAATCCACGCCGTTGGCCTACTCCATCGAAGAGGGTGGTGTCTTTCTCAAAGATGCTGCAGTGTTGGCTGGGTTGGGCGTCATCGGAAGACACAACCTGTTCATTTCGCCGCAATACGGCTCACGGCTCCGGTTGCGTGGGTTGGTCCTGGAGAAGGGCTATGAGGCCTCGAACCTCGCCATCCCCTCGCCATGCGCCCACTGTGCTGCGCCCTGTCATGCGGCATGTCCGGAGCAAGCCTTTCAAGCAGGGCACTACCAGGTGAAGCGATGCGAACCGGAGATGCAGAGGAACCGAGATGGTGTGGTGACGGTTGATGGATCACTGGTGGGTATGAATGAGCCCTGTACGGTGGAGCAGTTCTGTCGTGCCTGTGAGTTGGCCTGCCCCGTGGTAAGATAGGACGATCTCACGTCTCGGGCGGGGTAAACATGAAGCCGGATTCCGAAAGAGCTCTGGATCGTGACCCGCCTGGGGTTATTTCTCGGAGGAGTCTTCACAGCGGGGAACGTCGCCCGCCAGGGCTTCGGCATCCAAGGGAGAACACCGCATGCTCACGAGCGAGCGTCTTTTGTTGAGGGATTTTCGGGACGAGGACTTCGAGGCGGTGCATGCCTACGCGACCGACCTGGACGTGATCCGCTTCATGACCTGGGGGCCAAACTCCGAGTCCGAAACTCGCGATTTCCTCAAGCGCGCGCAGTCCCATCTCGAGGTCGATCCGCGAGTCGAATTCGAGCTTGCCGTCATTCGAAGGGAGCTGGGAGACCTCATCGGTGGCATTGGGCTCCACGCCGATGGGTCCAAGGCAATGCTGGGCTACTGCTTCGCTCGCTCCGCTTGGGGGAAGGGTTACGCCACGGAAGCCGCCGAGGTGGTGCTCGAATTCGGATTCCAGTCCCTGGGACTCCACCGCATCTGGGCCTGCTGCGACCCAGAGAACGTCGGATCGATCCGAGTGCTACGGAAACTGGGGATGAGGCAGGAAGGGCACCTCAAGCACGACTGCCAGATCCGCGGCGAATGGCGAGACAACCTCCTGTTTGCGGTTCTCGAAGACGAATGGGTGGGGGCCGACCGGGGAGCTTCCGTCTAACCCCATCAAGAAAAACCGGGCCAGGTTCAAGGGCATCCTTCTCGAGTTCCCGGTCACCGGCTCACATCGTTCGCGGCGGTCGAATCAACCACCTCTTCATTGCCATATCCGTGTGCACCTGCACCTTCCATCCCTGCCACTGCTGATCAGGTTCCGGGTCCAAGCAGATCCCGTGCTTCATCTTCGGTGAGCCCGGCCTCGCCCACGTCGGCGCTGGCCGTGAGCAACTCTCGGTCCTCTGCTCTCCTGGCCACTGCCAGCGCCCCGCCCGCGCAGCCCGCGCCGGCCACAGCGAAGACGGGGCCCAAGACCAACAGGTTCCACAAGAACGAGGGGCCGTCTGCAAGGGCCACGACGGAGACAAAGATCGCGGAAAACGCCAGACCCCCAACGCCCCCCCACCCTGCAAAGCGCGGAAGCGACATCTGATCGAACCTGCGACTACCCTCAACGAGCCCCAGGAACCCGGAGAAGGTGACACCGGCAAGAAAACCGAGAAAACCAAACCCGAGCGGATACGGGACGTCGGCGCCGGTACTACCGGTGAAGAGTAGAAACCCCGCCATGATGATCATGCCTGCGCCGAACCACGCCAATGCCCAGGTCAGGCCCATCCCGACGGCGCCCCGGATGCGTCTCAACCACTTCTTCACTGCTACCTCCCTTTGCTCTTGGACCTTCTACCCCGGTCGCCGCAGATCTGCACCGAGGGCGCTCAGGTGCGCGGCTCCTGCCGGGAGCCCCCGTCGGAAGTGCATCATCCAGAACCAGCTCCCAGCGCACGAGTCCGGATCCCTACACGAATCCGAAAATCATCGGGAATAACACGACCACCACTACCGCCCATATCAGGTACACGGGGAGGAAGTTCGTCTGCCACCGCTCCATGGAGGCGAAATCGCTCCGGCTACTCAGGAAGCGGGCATAGAGCACGGCGGCCCCACCCAGGTTGGCCAACAGGATCAGGTTTTCACCCAGGGCGGCCACCCGGTTTGGGCTGAACCCGAACTCGGTGATCCGCGCCAGGATGGCCCAGAGGGCCATGGCGTCCACCAGGAGGGCACACACCACCAGCAGGAACTGGAGCTTATCGAAGAGCCCGGCTTCCGCGTGGGGGTCCCGTGCGGAGATGGCGTACAGGTGAAGACCCACCACCACTACCAGGAGGAGGTCGAAGGCGATGAGGACTTCCCGCTCGATATTGATCCCGCTCCCCGTCCACGCCACGGTTCCCAGGAAGGCCACGAGCAGGAGGGTGAACAGGGGGGTGAAGATCATGGTGAGCACCGGCGCCATGTTCTCGATGACGCTCTGCTTGGCCTCCACCAACCATCCGGCGATGACGACGGCGCCCACGGCCCCGCAGGGGAGAATCCAAAGGGTCACCAGGGGTTCGGCGTCCATGCC
>JBDHCH010000162.1:0-9138 GCA_039592115.1 Gemmatimonadota bacterium
GCTTCATCTCCTCCAACTCCGCGTCCGTGGCCAGGCGGTCCTCCATCCCGATGACCGCCTGCCGGAGTGACCCGTGGCCAACCATCTGGCCCACGTTCACCCCCAGGCCGTCTTTCAGGAGCGCCTCCCGCTGGGCCGCGAGGTCCAGGGGACTCCGGCCGTCGGGATTCGCCAGGATCATGGTCTGACCTTGGGCCAGCAGGGGGCGGGCATGACTCAGCTCCGCCGTGGCCAATCCTCCACCGGCATGGGTGTGGGTATCGATGAAACCAGGAGCCACCCAGAGGCCCTCCGCGTCGATCTCGGTATCGGCGGTGCCGGAGAGATGCGGTCCGATGGCGGCGATCTTCCCGTCCTGGAAGGCCAGGTCGGCCAGGAACCAGGGATTCCCGGTGCCATCGAACACCTTTCCGTTCCGGATGATGACGTCGTAGGACTCCTGGGCTCCCAACGAGGTAGCAGAGCCCAGGAGCAGGGCCACGATAGCGACCAGCCAGCGGTTCATGGCATTCATCTCATCGTTCCTCTTTTATGATCCCGACGGTATGTCAAAGGAACCTCCGGCCTTTGACCCAGGCACACAGGTTGAGCTGGGGTCCGGTCTATCCAACACACATCGCGGTCCCAACGCGGTACCCTCCCAATCCGGATCCGCAACGCCCTCCCAACGACCCGTCTCGGCGTTGAAGCGGATCCCGTGAATTCGCCCGAACGCCCCGGTTCGGTTGGTCGAAGTGATGTCGACGCCCATCAGCGCCTCGACAGCCTCGACCGTTTCTGGCGCCCAGCCCGCCCCCAAGTGGGTTTCCATGGCGAACCCTCCGCCCATTCCCGGAGCGATGCGGGGAGCGGTGACAGCCTCCGGGAACGGAAGCCCATCGTCGACGAAGTGAACCACAGTGTTCACCACCGCCACCGGAATCATGGCCCCGCCCGCGGCTCCCAGGACCATGACCGGCTGCCCATCCTTCATGAGCATGAACGGGCAGATGAACGACCGGGCACGTTCCCCCGGCTCCATGTGGCCCAGGTACCCTCCGAGGGTCGACGCGTAGAGGAATCCCAACCCGGGCGTGGCCACCTTGGAGCCCATGTTGGGCCCCAGTGTCTGGGTGAGGGCCACCATCATGCCCTCGGCATCTGCTGTCGAGAGGTGCGTGGTGTGGCTCTCTTCGAGGTGGAGGGCGGCCTGTTCATTCATCCCCCCCGGCGCCCCCATCTTTATCTCGGACGCCCTCTGGGCCGCGAATTCCTTCGAGGTCACTCGGGCTGCATCCTCAGGGCCCTCCTGGAGGGCCCAGTCCTGGAAGGCCATCCCCAGGGCCTGACCCACTCTTGCGATCCGTTCCTCAGGATCCATGGAAGCAAGATCGAAGTTCTCCAGGATGTGCAGGGCTTCAATGGCCACGGCCCCGGCGGTGGGCACGTACATCCCGGCGAGGTCATACCCGCGATAACTGCCTCTCACGATGTGGCCCTCTTCAGCCGCGTAGTCGTTCAGCGACTGCAGGGTCACAGCCGAGCCGTTGGCCTGGAGGTCGGCTGCCATGGTCGCGGCGATCTCCCCCCGATAGAAGTCCTCTCCCTCCGTCTTGGCGATGGTGAGGAGGGTCCGGGCAAGGTCTTTCTGGATCAGCACGTCTCCGGCCTCGTATGGGCTCCCATCCTCCTTCAGGTAGTACTGGCGAGTGCCCTCGAACTCGGCGGCTTGCCGTGCCCCCATGGCCTGGCGTCGGGCGTCTCCCGGGAGGATCGCGAATCCTTCTTCCGCATAGCGGATGGCCGGCCCCATGACCGTCTCGAGAGGGAGTGTTCCATACTCGGATTGGAGGCGAACCAGTCCTGCGACAGCGCCAGGCACTCCGATGACGGCATAGCCGTACCCCGCCTGGGGAGCGGTTTCCGGGTCATAGGTAGCCGGCGCCTGGGTGGTCGCGTCGATCCCCTTGACCTCCCCACCGGGTAGGTGGATCAGAATCTGGGTCCGCCCTCCGATGCTGTTCATGGTGGGCTCCACCACCGCGATGGCGAACGCCGCGGCAACAGCAGCATCGGCAGCATTCCCGCCCGCCTCCAGCATCTGGACCCCGGCCCACGTGGCCAGTGGCTGAGCCGCAGCCACCATCCCGTGGAAAGAGTGGTCAACCTGGAGCTGGTAAGCAGGCGGATCCTGGGCGGATGCCGGGGGGAAGGCGAGCGCAAGGATGGCGACCGCAGAGAGGCTCGCCCGGCCCAGACGGAATGGAGAAGAGGTCATGATGGCTCCACGCTGAGGTTCAGTCCCTGGGTTTTCAATGTGGGCTCCTGAATGGCGTCGAGGCTAGACCCGCTAGGGCATCCCCCGTCGGGACCTACTCCTCGCGACCACTCCTCCCGGCGCCTGCGTGCCGTCCCTTCGCCGAAAACCCTGTCCAGCATTTCCGGCTTCGCCCATTTTTCCGTGGTCAGCCATCTGAGGCAGGAGCGGACCGGACCCGTAGGAACCTTGAGCGGCCTCTTCGCACCTCCTAGCTCTACCCGAGGACACACGGTGAACGCCAGATCCCACGAGGAGTTACGATCAGTCCTCCTCCGCATGGAGGGAAAGGGATACAAAGCCTACAAGGAGATCCGTGGACTCTGGCGGTTTCCTGAGTTTCTCTTCGGAGTGGACCATGTCCAGGGAGATCCCTTCGCCACGCCCAGCCGGGTGCGGGTCTTCCTTGAGCCGGCCTACACGGGATTGCCGAGGGACGTTTGCAGGGCAGGAAGCCGCGCCATCGGGACCGGGTGTCTCCTGGCCCGGAAATTCCGCGACGAGGCCAGCGGCGGATCCGGGATCAGGGGCACGGGAAAGAGCGGCGAGATCCGGATCGAGGCTCCGGTCCAGGAGGTCCTGGCCCAGACCGCCGTCATGACCCGACCTGACGGATCGGTAGAGGCCCGGTTCACGGTGGGGCTGCCAGCCTCGGGCCGCCGAATTCTGGGCCGGGAAGCCGCGAAGCTACTCCTGGAGATCGTCCCGGGGATCGTTCGTCGGAGCCTCCGCGCCGAGGCATTCAACCCGGGGGAAATCTCGACTCATGCCGAGGTCAACGAGGACGCCGATGCCCTTCGAGGTGCTCTTCGGGAAAGAGGTCTGGTGGCGTTCGTTGGGGACGGCGCGATCCTTCCAAGAGCGAGTGGCGTGAGCCAGGAGCCCCTGCCCCGCGGCGAGGCCGTGGCTTTCGACTCCCCGGAGAGCCTGCGCGTGGCCATGGAGCTTCCCAACGCCGGGAGGATCACCGGGATGGGCATTCCAACGGGGGTGACGCTCATCGTCGGGGGCGGGTACCACGGAAAGAGCACCCTTCTGAAGGCGATGGAGCGAGGGGTCTACAACCACCGGCCCGGGGACGGGAGGGAGAGAGTGGTGAGTGATGCCGGGGCTGTGAAGATTCGGGCTGAGGATGGTCGCTCCGTTCAAGGCGTCGATATCTCTCCGTTCATCCGAGACCTCCCCAACGGCCAGGACACATCGGCATTCTCTACCGCCAACGCGTCAGGATCCACCAGCCAAACCGCTAACATCATGGAGGCCCTGGAGGTCGGGGCCAGTGTCCTCCTCGTGGACGAGGACACTGCAGCCACCAACTTCATGATCAGGGACCGGCGAATGCAGGCACTGGTGCCCAAGGAGAAGGAGCCCATCACTCCGTTCGTGGACAGAATCAGGGAGATCCACGAGGTACACGGTATCAGCTCCATCCTGGTCCTGGGCGGGAGCGGTGACTACCTGGAGGTGGCGGACACCGTCCTTGCGATGGATTCCTACGTTCCCCGGGAGGTCACCCAGGAAGCAAGGACAGTGGCCGCGGACCTTCCGACGGGACGTCTCCGGGAGATCGCGGGGCCCCATGAGCCGGTTCGGCCCCGGGTCCCTCTTCCCTCCTCCGTGGATCCGAGGAGGGGAAGACGGGAGGAGCACGTCAAGGTCCATGGGCTGAACGCGCTGACCGTGGGGAGAGAGGAGATCGACCTCTCTGCGGTGGAGCAGCTCATCTCATGGCCCCAGCTCAGAGCCATCGCACAGGGCATCATCCTGGCCTGGAGGGGGCCAATGGACGGCACCCTCGGGATGGCCGAGATCCTGGAGGCCGTGGAGGACCAGATCGAATCGAAGGGTCTCGATGTGCTGGACCCGCGGCAGCCAGGAGACCTCGCCGCTTTCCGCCGCTTCGAGCTGGCAGCGGCACTCAACCGGATTCGAAGCCTCCGCGTCCGGGGATGACGAGGGGGATAAGGGAAGGGGCCGGAAACCGACCTCGTCGGCTCCCGGCCCCTCCGATCTTCCACGACCGCTAGTCCTCCTCGGTCAGATACCCCCCCTCCGCCAGAAGCTCCCGCAACCGCACCTCCCGATCGGGAAGAGTGGTGCGGGCGACCAGGCGGGCGAACCTGATGCGGTCATCTTCGGAGACCTTGTCCAGGATCGCGATAGGCGCGCCGTAGCGGAGCAAGATCCGCTTGGCGTCCACAGCCACTGAATCGTTCACTGCGTCCCCTCCGTACATGGTGTGGACCGTGGGCCGGAAACGTATAATATTAGCGGGTTTAGGCCGGTTTTCCAACGTTCCCCAATACAGGACATCTCCCCATGGCAGAAGGAAGGTCCGGCCTTTCCCGGTCCGTCGAGGACTATCTCAAGGGGATCTACGCCCTCTGCGAAACCGGAGAGGTGGCGTCCACCAACGCCATCGCCGAGGCCCTCGACGTTCAACCCGCATCCGTGACCGGCATGGTGAAACGCCTGGCCGAATCGGGCCTCCTGGAGCATGTGCCGTATCGGGGAGTAGCGCTCACCGACGAAGGTACTCGAGAAGCTCTCCGCATCCTCAGACGCCACCGGATCATCGAGACCTACTTGACGGAGAAGCTGGCCTATCCCTGGGAAGATGTGCACCGAGAGGCGGAGCGCCTGGAACATGCGGCATCCGACGAGCTCATCGAGCGGATGGCGGCCCGTCTCGAGCATCCGAAGCATGATCCCCACGGGGCACCCATACCCACGTCGGCCGGAGAGATCGAGGCCACCGACTCCTTCACGCTGGGGGAGCTGGGCCTGAACATCGAGGCGCAGATAAGGGCCATTCGGGACGACGACGCTGAAGGCCTGAGAGCCGCAGAAACCGCCGGACTCCTTCCGGGGACCCGGGTCCGGGTAGTGAGTAAGGATCGCGCCGGCGCACTCCTTGGCGTAGAGGTCGGGATTCCCGATGGAACGATCTCCCACATTTCCCTGGACCTGGCCCATCGGGTTTATGTCGTATCCGTCGGGGAGAGATTCACCGGCCAGGACCGTTCATGACCGACCGGATCCTGGTTGGCGTGGCTGGAGGAAGCGGATCCGGCAAGACCACGGTGGTCGAGGAGATCCTCCGGAGTCTCCACCCCTTTCCCGTATCCGTCATTCACCACGACGCCTACTATCGGGACCTGGCCCACCGACCCTTCGAGGAGCGAGCGGAGGTCAACTTCGACCACCCGGATGCTCTGGAGACGGAGCTCCTCGTGGAGCACCTCACCGACCTCCGATCTGGCAAGCCGGTCGGGGTTCCGGTCTATGACTTCTCGACCCATACCCGAACCGACAGGATCCAAACGGTGGAGCCCACCGGGGTCATCATCGTGGACGGGATTCTGGTTCTGGCGGAGCCGCGCCTCCGCGACCTCCTGGACATCAAGGTCTTCGTGGACACCGACCCGGACATCCGGTTCATCCGCCGGTTGCGAAGGGACATGCGGGAGCGTGGCCGCTCGCTGGAGTCGGTGGTGGAGCAATTCATGAAGACCGTTCGCCCCATGCACCTGGCATTTGTCGAGGGGAGCCGGGCCTATGCCGACATCATCATCCCGGAGGGTGGGAGGAACCAGGTGGCCATCGACCTCCTGGTGTCCCGGTTGAGGATGGTCGGGGGGTAGGTGCGGCTCGCGAGCCTCCCCGGCCAGATCCACCACTACGGCGTGATCAAGGCCTTCGTCACCCTCAGCGCCTCCACGTCCGCCAACGCCTCGTTGGCCTCTTCCAGAGCGTAGCGCTTTCCTACGATGTTCTGAAGCGGGAGGTCCTCGGAGTGCCGGGCCAGAAGAGTCAGAGCCCGGGTGAGGTGATGGAATCCCGTCCCCCACTGCCCCAGGATCTCCGCATGCTTCCGGTTGATGTCCAGGTGCGGGTTTACCGGAGCCGTTCCCACATCCGAGTAGTGCCCCACCACGACGTACTTCCCCCCATCCCTCATGAGGTCGAATCCCTCAGGGATGGCACTCGGGTGCCCCGCGGCTTCGATCACGACGTCAACTCCCCGCCCCCCCGTCTGGGAGAGGATCCTCTCTTTCCGCTCCTCCGGGGAGGTCTCGTTCAGATCGAAGGTTTCGTCCACCCCGAAGCTGCGCCCCAACTCCAGCCGGGTTTCCGGAGCCCCGATCATGAAGACCGCCGAAGCTCCACCCAGGCCAGCGAAGGCCGCCGCAGAGAGACCCACGGGACCGGCACCCTGCACCAGAACCGTGTCCCCGAGCTGAAGCTGGCTCCGATCCATTGCAGCAAATCCGGTGAACAGGCCACATCCACCGCCGATCACCTGGTCCGCCGTCACCCCATGGGGGATCCGGAAGACCTTCACGCCCGGTTTGAGGTAGATCTTCTCCGCCCACCCCCCCAGCAAGCCGTCTCGGGCCGAGTAGGTGATGCCGTAGACCTTCCGATTGGCGCACCGGTTCGGTTGCCGAGCCACCAGGCAGTGGTAGCATGACCAGCAGGTCTCGTGGACATCGTAGAAGGTGACTACGTCTCCCGGGCTCAGCGGATTCCCCAGAGCATCCGCGTCTACGCCGGGGGCCTCCAGGACCCGACCCACGCTCACATGCCCCGGCACAATGGGATAGGGCACGCCCGAGAGTTGGCCGTGAAGGAGGTGGACGTCGGTGCCGCACACTTCGCTGGCAACCGTCTCCAGAAGGACTGAACCCGGCTCCAGGACCGGATCGTCCAGCTCCCACATCTCCACTGGAGCATGGGGAGCCACCATGACTGCCGCTCGTACGCTCATGGCGCAGAAACTAGGGAGCGAAGGTACGACAGGCGAGGGGCCTCAGGACCCTGGGAGGCAGCTCGGAGTTTCTGCATCGGGGGAGGCGCCTACCACCTGGACCGTCCTCCGGACGATCCCCGCCAGGACCCCCACCCCGTCCCCTCGCAGAGATGGTACCCTCGTCGCTCCAGAAGGGTTGAAGCTCCCTCCTCTGACCCAGTTCACATAGTTCCGCTCAAGGGCCGACATCACCACCTGGGCCGTCGCGCCCTCAGGCAATCCCTCCTGAAGGGCAAGCGCCAGGTCCCGGTCCAGGTCGAACCGGTCGAATACACCGAACTCCTGGGGAAACACCATGGTGGTGTCCGACTCCGTGATGGACAGCCCCAGAAGAGTGACCGTGTCCTCTTCGAGCTCGATCCCAGCAGGGGACAGGGCGTCTCGAAGCCCATGGATGAGGGCCTCCCCAGCGTACGCCCAGGCTCCGTCCGACCGATTCCAGAGAACCTCCAAGGACTCTCCCGGCGGAAGGGCACACCTTCCCGTCACCCCGGGTCGGAGTAGAATGAAGTCGCCGGGGAGAATCATTCCACCTCTCAAGAGTTGCCCATCCGCGGTGGAGATCTCCGCCTCGACCCTGTCTCCCGGGAGAAACCGTCCCTCTTCCAGCGGAGGGGCCTGGAAACAGACGCCCTCCAGCTGGTCCGTCAGCTCTGGGACCAAACATTCGGACACATCGGTGGGGAAGAGAGGCACGGGCACACCGTCAGGGCTCTGCACACGGATCGTGGCCTCCCGCAGGTCGGACGGCCCATCCGAGCCCAGGGTCCATTGAAGGAAAGCCACCAGCTCGATCTCCCCGCCACCTACCTTCAGGTAGACCTCGGCAACGAGGAGGTCCTCGGGCTCCGTAAGGGTGACCTCCTCCAGCTCGCACCCGGTGAAAGCCAGCAGGAGCACCAGCCAACCACTACGGCGGCAGGGGGGAAAATCGAGCACCCCGCCGATCCATCGCCGCAGCGTCAATCCGAGCATCAGAAAGACACCTCCATCCCGATGGTGGGCAGGATTGGAAACATCGAAATGCCGGTGCGTACAGGAGGAGTCTCAGCGTACTCGAAGAAGTAGAAGAGAACGTTCTTTCGGTTATAGACGTTCAGGACGCTCAGATACGGGGTCATGCGTCCCCAACTCTTCTCCAGCACCCACCGCAGGCTGACGTCCAAGCGATGCCGAGCCGGGTACCGAGCTTCGTTCCGGTCAAGGAGAACGACCCCGTAGAGCCCCTCGGCGTCCTCCCCGTCCTCCTTCGGATCGAACCGCTCCCACTCGAGGCCCACACCGGGGATGGTGGAGGGGGAGAGATAGGCATAGCTCCCCAGGGGCCGGGTAAAGGGCAGGCCCGTTCCAAAGTTCCACCGCAAACCCAACTCCAAACCTCTCCTCAAATCCCGCTGGAGGACCAGGTCCACGTCCAACCGCCGGTCGAAAATCGGTGGATAGGTAACCTCCGGGGCGGGATCCAACCCGGACTGGAAATCCGGAAAGGTCCGGGTGGCCCGGAGCCAGGATACGGCCAACCAGCCGGTGGTGGCCCCTTGCGACCGGCGGATGAACAGGTCCGCTCCGTAGGACGTCCCCCTCCCCGGAAGGTAGTCGTCTCCATCGTCGTTGGGGTTGTCGGCGAAGTTCAGCGTAACCACCCCATCGAAGGAGCGACCAACCCTCCAGGGGATAGCCCTCGATGCCGATCTGGACCTGATCGGAAACCACGTGAGGGGCTTTCTCACCTGAGAGGATCCAGGTGTCCAACCCCAATGGGAGCTCCTCATCCCGAATGGAGTGGAGGAACTGGCCGTAGCGCCCTCCGGAGGTTTTCACCGCCCACTGGGACCCTGCCAGAAACCGCTTCGCGGAAAACCGTGGGGAGAGGAGGAAGACCGGGTCACCGGTCGTTGGGGACCAACGATCGGCCCTCAAACCGACCTCGACGAGCCAATCCCTCGAGGGTTTCCATACTCCCTGCAGATAGCCGGAGAGCTCAGTTCCATCCCCTTCTCCGCTGAAGAACTCCGTGCCCCCGGTGGAC
>JBDHCH010000163.1:0-8731 GCA_039592115.1 Gemmatimonadota bacterium
GATACTTCCTGACTCGGATCCAATGCCTGGAAGTGCCGCATCGGAAGCGTCCGAAATCGAGTGAGCTTGATCGGATCGACCACATCTAACTGACCCGCGTCTGCTACTGCCCGTGCTTGCTTCTGGGGGATTGCCTTTGAGTTTCCGAGCGTCTGCATGCATCCTGCCTGGCAGCAGAATCGCAATCTTCCGCGCTGCCACCCGATTGTTCGTCCATCAGACAGTCAGCGACGTGGAACCAGATCCGAAAGCTGTCCCTGGTCTAACCACAGAACTCCGATCTTTATATATTATCGCTTAACGCGATAAAAACTGCAGAGGTTCTATGGGCCGAGGTGATTACCTGGCTGCGTTCGAGCAGCTCGTTCTGTTGGCGCTCCTCTCACTGGAGGGAGATGAGGCGTACGGCATGAACATCCGCGCCATTCTTCGTGACCAAGCGGGAAGGGACGTGTCCGTTCCCACCGTCTATTCCGCCCTGGATCGGTTGGAGTCCAAAGGCCTGGTGAGTTCAAAGCTGGGGCAGGCCACGCCGGAACGAGGGGGCCGGGCGAAGAAGTTGTTCCGCGTCGAGCCTGAGGGTGTTCGGGCTCTCGAGGAAGCCCGACAAACGCTTGAGACCATGTGGCAGGCCGGCGGTTTGGGTGTCGGATCAAGTGATGGGTAACCCTCCGCCGGACCGAAGCGGTCGACCTCCGAGAACTGCCGAAGCGATCCTGTCCCGACTCCTTCCGAAGGGAGATCGAGGACCGATCTTGGGCGATTTGGCGGAGGAATACACCCGCCGGTCCCAGACTGACGGTCGGAAGGCCGCTCAGGGGTGGTATTGGCGTCAGTTCGCTCGTTCCATCCTCCCAGCGATTGGACGTCGGCTGAATCGAAACATTTGGGGGATTGGGAGGGGGACAAGAACCTTGTCGAGATTCGGCATCTCCTGGCTGGACGTGAAACTGGGCCTCCGCATGCTCGTCAAGCATCCGGGTTTGTCCTTCGTAGCCGTGTTTGCCCTGGCAGTAGGGATTCCCGTCGGGGTGATTCCGTTTCACGTCGTGAACGCTACCGAGGCTCCACCTCCCCTGGAGGAGAGTGATCGAATCCAAGTCCTGAGGAATTCCGATGTTGCCCGGCCCGTCGTGAGGCCTACCTATGTGTACGATTTCGTGCAGTGGCGAGAGGAATTGACCTCTTTCGCGATCCTGGGAGCGGCGTTCGACGGCGTCTACAACATCATCTCGGAAGATGGTCGGGCCGCGCCCGTGGAGGGAGCCGAGGTCACGGCTTCCACCTTTGACATCCTTCGAGTGCCGCCGTTCCTCGGTCGACCTCTCATCGCTGCTGACGAAGAGGTCGGTGCTCCGGCAGTGGTCGTCATTGGGCACGATCTGTGGGAGTCGCGCTTCGGCAGCGACCCGGAAGTAGTGGGTCGGACCATTAGAGTCGGTGGCGTCCGACGGACCGTGGTCGGTGTTATGCCGAAGGAGTTCCTCTACCCTTTGCTCGATCATATCTGGGTGCCCCTTCAGGTGCGTGCCCTCACCGACGACCAAAGGCAGGAGCGGATGCTCCGGGTTTTCGGGCGTCTGGCAGACGACGTCTCGCCGGAACAGGCTCAGGCAGAGCTGACAATGTTGGGACGCCGAATGGCGACCGACCGGCCGGAAACCCACGCGCAACTCCGCCCCGAGGTCGTGCCCTTCACCATTGGGATCAATCGCGTTCCGAAGGGTGGGCTCCGGGCGCTGCCCCAATTCTACCTGTTCCCATTCTTCGCACTTCTTATGCTTCTGTTCCCCACCCTGAATATCGGCATGCTGATCCTTGTGCGGACCTCGACTCGATCCAGTGAGTTGGCCGTTCGCACGGCCCTGGGCGCCAGTCGCATGAGGATCGTGCTCCAGTTGTTTGTGGAGTCGCTGGTGTTGGCGGTTCTCGCTACCGGAGTGGGACTTCTGGTTTCCAGTTGGGCCGCAGGCCGCATCGGTGCGGCGGACGGGATTCTCACGGGCTGGACGCTCGAGGCCATCCTGTGGGCTCTCGCCCTGGCCGTGTTCAGCGCAGCAGTAGTAGGGATCATCCCCGCCCTGAAAGTCACCGGTCGGGACATCCAATCGAACCTCCGACGCGCTAGTGCCGGTCGGTCGGGTATCCGTTTCGGAGGTATGTCGAGTGCGCTGATCGTCGTTGACGTGGCGTTGGCAGTGGCGATCCTCGGGGTGTCCGTGGGCATCTGGGGAGAAGATCGCCGCAGTGGCATGGGCATTCAGGCCGACCAGTTCCTGTCCGCCGAACTACGGATCCCGAGGGTCGATCCTGGAGCCGAAGAAACGGCCATGGGCCAAAGTGAATCGGTGCGCCTGGGTGCCACCCAGGAGGCGTTGGCTCGACGCCTGGCCGCTGAACCGGGCGTCGGTGGCATGGCCGTGGGGAGCGCATTGCCGGGGATGGACCACCCCAACCGGTGGATTGAAGTGGAGGGCGATGTCCCTCGCCAGAAGGTCCGCACGGCACGAGTGGATGTGGGATTCTTCGACGCGTTGGATCAGCCGATCCTGCGCGGACGTGGGTTCGACCAGGGAGATCTCGACAAGAACCCCTCTGCCGTCATCGTCAATGCCAACTTCGTGGATCAAGTGCTGGGTGGTAGAAATCCCCTCGGGAGGCGAGTGAGGCCATGGTCGCGAGGGGAGGATCACGCTCCGTGGTACGAGATCGTCGGTGTCGTTGGGCATCTGGGCATGTTTGCGAATGACGCTGAAAGGGATGCGGGGATCTATTACCCGCTTGCTCCGGGGGAAATCTATCCGGTGCCCTTTGCTGTCCGTGTGGGTGACGATCCGGGGTCGTTTACCCCACGGCTCCGAGCGTTGGCTGCCGAGGCCGATCCTACTGCCATCATCTGGGCCCCGGTGGCCCTGGATGAGGTCTTCAACTTTCAGGCGACCATCGAAGGCGTGGTGCGGTCTTATGCCATCGTGCTCATCGGAATTCTGCTCACCATCGCGACTCTGGCGATCTACGCGCTCATGTCCTTCACGGTCGCTCAGCGTACCCGAGAGATCGGTATCCGGATTTCGCTGGGGGCAGGATGGCGCAGCGTGGTAAGTGCAATTGCGAGGCGTGCCATGGTTCAGATCGGGGTGGGCGCCCTTTTCGGAATGGTGGTCGCCGCATTTTTGCTCCACGTGCTGACAACCCACCTCGGACAGAACTCCATGGCTTCCCCAGTGGTCATCGCTTCACTGACGACCGTGGGAGGGGTGGCCCTCATCGGATCGGTGGCCTGCATCGCACCGACGCTTCGTGCCCTGAGGATTGCGCCCACCGAGGCGCTGAATGAAGAGGTCTAAAGGGCTGAGACCGAATCGTCAGGGCTTCAGGGGGGTCGTCCGATTGCCCGGTTCAACGATCGGGTGTCGAAAGGCCGGTGCGACCTGAGAGGACTTTCATTCGGTTCGAACGCGCGATTGCCACTGTCGGTGCTGCCGGAGGGTAGTCTTCTTTCGGTTCTCGGAGTCCGCAGCTAACCTGCTCCGCAGTTCGACCGCGATCCGTTAGGTCGCATTTGGGAACCGTCGACGCAGGGCCACCGCTTCCGTCAGCCTGGAGAGGTGCTGGATGGACCGGAACATTTCCCGCAGGGGGTTCCTCGGTATGGCTGCTGGCCTGCCCCTGGCTTCGCCGCTGACCCGAGCTTGGTCGGTTCCTTCCTCCTCACCGGCGGAGGATCGTCTGAACATCCTCTGGATTGCAGTTGAGGACATCAGCCCCTTCTTGGGCTGCTACGGCCACAGGAACGCGACTCCGCATTTGGACCGCTTGGCGGCGGGCGGGGTGCGTTTCAATAACGCCTTCATGCCGGCCCCGGTTTGTTCGCCTTGTCGAAGCGCTATGATCACGGGCGCGATGCAGACTACCCTGGGGACTCATAATCATCACAGCTCCAGAACGGAAGAAACAGCCATCCACCTACCTGATGATGTGATCACTCTCCCGGAAATCTTCAGGAGGGCTGGCTATTTCACGTTTAACCAGGGCAAGGACGACTACAACTTCTGGTATGGCAGGGAGGACCTATACGCGGGTGCATACACCACCCATCCGCTCTACGGGAAGTCCGGAGAACGAGAGACTGGGTGGAGGGGCCGGCAACCCGGCCAACCCTTCTTCGGTCAGATCCAACTCAGCGGCGGGAAGGAGATCTATTCGGAGACGTTCAAGTCTCGGGTCCGGGATCCGATCGATCCGGCCTCGGTGGATCTGCCACCGTACTACCCAGACGTTCCAGAGGTGAGAGAGGACTGGGCCCAGCACCTGGATAGCATCCAAATCACCGATGATCGCGTCGGAGGAATCCTGGACCAACTCCGCCAAGACGGTCTACTGGAAACTACCGTGGTGATCTTCTTCTCCGACCACGGCATGCGGCTGTGGCGGCACAAGCAGTTCTGCTATGACAGCGGCTTGAAGGTGCCGTTGATCGTCAGCCACCCAGGAGGTCTTGATCACGTGGGAGGTTCGGGTCTCGTCCGGGATGACCTCGTTAGCGGCCTCGATATCACCGCCACTTCACTTGTGTTCGCCGGCATTCCGGTCCCGAGTTTTATGGAGGGCAGGGATCTGTTCGCGGAAGGGTTTCAGCCGAGAGACCATGTCATCTCAGCTCGGGATCGGTGCGACTATACCATCGATCGAATCCGTACGGTACGGACCGGGCGATTCCGGTACATCCGCAACTTCTTCCCCGACCGTCCGTACATGCAACCGAACTACAGAGATGAGTGGAACATCACCCAACTCATGCGTCAGCTCCATGCTGAGGGATCCCTCGATCCCATTCAAGACAGGTTCTGGTCGACGGAGAGGCCTTCGGAGGAGCTCTACGACCTCGAAGAGGACCCGTACGAGATCAACAATCTGGCTTTTCACACCCAGTATGGAGACGTCCTGTCCAAGCATCGCAGGATGCTGAGCCAGTGGATTGACAAAACGGATGACAAGGGGCGGTACCCGGAAGACAGTCCCAACCTCAAGTACATGTTAGACGTTTGGAGAGGCCGCGGGGTGGAACCGATGAACCCCGAGTACGATCACCTCAAGAGGTAGGGGCCCTGAGAGTCGAGGGGTTCCAGTGCTCCGATCAATGGGAGCCCGGATCAACGTTCGTGAAGAGATATTACACGCAGTCTGCTACTGCTGGTGCATGCTCCAAGGGCATCTTCTGTCGGCACGAGGAACCCGCAACTGACCTGGCCCGCCGCAGAATCGCAGACCGTTAGGCATTCCCCAATGAGGTGTAGAATGCTGGGAAGACTCAAGGCGAATCGCGCGCGATGGATCGTTTCAGTTGTCTGTCTCGTGTCGGCGTGTGGCCCGTCCCAAGACGATGGCGACCACTGGAGCGAGCGACCTCTAGCCCGGGCTGAAGGGAACCCACTGATCCGTCCCGGTATGCCTGGTCTTGAGGGCCCAACGGGAGCAAACATCAACGGCCCTTCTATCATCAAGGTGCCCGATTGGGTTCAGAATCGCCTCGCCAAATACTACATGTACTTCGCCCATCACCAGGGCCTGTACATCCGGTTGGCTGTGGCTGATGATCCCGCAGGGCCGTGGAGGATCCATGAACCTGGCGTCCTCCGGCTCGAACAAACACCAGCGGTGGACCACATAGCTTCTCCGGACGTCATGGTCGATGATTCTGCTCGCACGCTTCGGATGTACTTTCACGGACCCACGGGAGATGGATCAAGCCAGCGAACGTTTGTGGCGACATCGTCCGACGGGCTGACCTTTTCGTCTTCAGACAAGGTGCTGGGCCTTCCCTATTTCCGCGTCTTCCGGTTCGACGGGGCATATTACGCCATCGGCAAGCGCGGTGGTGAGGCGGGGGTGTTGTTCCGTTCGGATGATGGGTTGGGGGTGTTTGAGGAAGGCCCAGACCTCATCCCCCGAATGAGACACGCAGCGCTGCACCGAGACGGTGATCGACTCATCGTCTTCTACTCCCGAATTGGCGACACTCCAGAGAGACTCCTTCTGTCCGTGGTGCAACTCGAGGGGCACTGGACAGAATGGGTGGCTGGTCCAGCGGAGGAGGTTCTCCGGCCCGAGGAACCTTACGAGGGGGCCGAGCTGCCTATCCTTACGTCGGTGATTGGTGCGGCCGAGGGCCCACTTCATGAGTTACGCGACCCGGGCCTATTGATTGAAGAACATGCTCAGTACCTCTACTACTCGGTAGCTGGAGAGCAGGGGATCGCGATGGCTCGCTTCTCAGACACAGGATGACGGAAGTCCAGTCACGCCGACGGCGTGGATAGGCCGGGGTGATGTTACCGATTCGCAGGCCCAGAGAGAAAACGCTCCAGGGCCCTGTTGAACCTTTCCGGGGCATCCACGAACACCGTGTGGCCGGTATTCTCAAGGGTCACCACGGTCGTTTCGGGCCATCGCCCCCGGACCCGTTGGCCCTCGGCGACAGCCCAATCCTGCGAGGAGGCAACGAAGAGCACCGGTCGGTCCAAGGCATCCATCGCCGGACTGAGGTCACAGGGGCCCATGAGGACGAGGTTGCCGATCATGATGGCTGCTGCGTTTGTCGGGGTCGATAACGCAGCCTGTGTGACTGCCTCGAGGTACTCTTCTGACTGTGGAGTCCGGAAGATTGCCCGAATGAAGTCCCTGGTCCAACCCTCTCGTTCGACCTGCACGTCAACGAAGCGGGACGCAAAACGAGAGCAATCCATTTCGATCATATGATCCACGAGCACTACGGCCCGAACACGTTCGGTGCCAGCCTCATGGGTATACACCAAAACTTCCTGAACTCCGAGGGACCATCCGACCACAACCGCGGGTCCGGCGTCGAGATGAATGAGTAGTTCGCCGATATCTTGCGCCCGCCTGGAAGGATGGTACCCGTGACTCACCTTCTCGGATTGGCCCTGCCCACGCGGATCGAACGCAACGACTCTGTAAGATTTCGCGAAATGCTGGATCTGGGGCTCCCAGATCTTCGCAGGCATAGTCCATCCTGGCACGAACACGAGCGTCGGACCGGATCCCGCCTCCAGATAATGGAGTTCGACCCCGTCGCTGGACGTGAAGTAGCGACTTTGGGCCTCCACTTGAGCAAGAGTGGCCTTGGGAATTGTCAGGAGTAGGGACCCGAGAAACACCGCTGACCGCACAGGACACCCTGACATTTCATCCCTCCTCTCATTAATCCATCTCAAAGCTAGATCCGACGAATCAAGGGCTGCCGGAGGATGAGGGTGTTTGCACGGAGATCTTTCTCGGTGACCCCAGCGAGGGACCGCCACCCTCCATGTCTTTCACCTCATATGCGGAAAACAGAGGGAAAATGGGCCACCTGACTTCGGTCCCAGGCGGGGTCTTCCCCCAACCAGGGTTCACATCCGTTTTCCGACAACTGCAATATCGGGAGACTCTGGATGGAAAGGGGTGCCGGCCACATCGGCGTAGAACTTCAATACCTGGAATCCGCTCGCTTCAAGCTCCTCGGTGAGTGAATCCCGACTGAAATACTGGAGCCAATTGTAGACTACGCGGGTCCGTGTCCTCTCAATGATCGTGTATTTGTCCAGCGTTACCTTCTCTCTTGGGTATTTGAAGGTGTTCAGAAACCCGTAGTAATCCTCTGCAGACCAAAACCCGTCGAGCTGGTTGGATTCGTACGTGGCAACCTCCTCTTTGCTGTCGAACGTCTTGAGGGAATGTACGTCCAATAACACCATCCCACCGGGCTTCAGGAGGGTGCGAAATCGGGATAACAGCGTCTCTCTCTGTGCAGGACTCAGTGCGCATAGATCACAGAAGATCATCGTAATCAGATCGAACCGATCATCCGTCTCGAATTCCAGGTAGTTCTGTGTCACATAGTTGATTTCCAGGCCCTTATGAGCGGCGATCTCCTCCGCATACCGAATTGACCGCTCCGAGAAATCGATCCCGGTAACCAGCGCGCCCTTTTCGGCAAAGGGTGTAGTGTAAAGTCCAGGGCCACAGCCGAAATCGGCCAGGCGGGTCGTGCCGTCAATGCTGAACTGTGACACAATCCAGTCTACCGAACGGTTGATAAACGGCCGATTGCGGGATGAAAGGTCAATGTCCTCGTTCAGATGGTAGCCCAGCATCTTCCTTGAAGTATGCTCGTCCGTCCAAAGCTCCTCGGCCGTGTAATACTGGAAGGGCTCCGGTCGTGAGTTGATCTCCTGTAGCTCTCTGAACATCGTGGCCCCTGTCTCTCGCTTCCATGGCACCCGTGGGATATTCGAAACGAGAATGTTGACCATGAGGAGTTCCTGCCGCAATCCAACCCCACTTCACTCACCCTGAACGGCTGGTCGAACAGGAATCTCTCACTCACCCAAGCCACGGGCGGACTCCGCGGCGCTCATCCAAGCTGAAGAGAGTTGGATCTGCCTCGCGACCTCCGGGGGTCTCACCGGCGACGAAACCACCCGAAGAAGAAGCTCGGCTGCCGGCGGCCCTCCGCGGCCCAGCACGCGTTTGCCACTGGCGGTGCTCGTTTCACGGGCACCGGCTTTCGATTCGCGGTAGCAGCAGCTAACCTGCTCTGCAGCAGAACCACAAACCGTTAGAGAGCGCCACGACTCCAGTGAAATCACCACGACTCGGAGCGATTCCCGTGACCAAGAGCGACGTAGACCTAGGTCAGAGTCGCCTGCTCCTCCGCGCAGGGGCAGTC
>JBDHCH010000164.1:0-8722 GCA_039592115.1 Gemmatimonadota bacterium
GCGAGATCCATACCAGGCCCTCCGCGGAAACCGGAAGACCCAGCCGTCTGCCGTGAGGAAGACGTCGAACTCGAAACCTGAGCCGAGGCGCTCCAGCGTTCGGGAATCGACATTCGGAAAACTGGCACCGATCGCCATCCGCGCACCTTCCGGTGTCAGCAGTCGATCCGCTTCCCAGGGAGGAGAGCTCATCGGTAGGTGGTCCCAGAGAAAGACGTCCTGCTCCAGTCACTCCAGCCCAAGCCAGCGGCGCAACGGGATCGAGCCGACCCACCCCGGTGCGCCGAATATCTCAGGCCCCCGTCAGTTTCATTCCGAACAGGGGCCTGATCCATTTCAACCTGCGGAGGACATACTCATAGAGGAGGAAACTGACACCGAAGGTCCCGGCGAGGAGAAAACCCAACTTCCAGTACGCCGACAGGGATAGGGGAAGGAGGAAATAACAGATCGCGAACTGAACCGGCAGGTGGACAATGTACACAGGATAGACAGCCCTGCTGAGATATCCCAGGCTGCGGGACGGCTTGTTCAGGTGCAAAGAGCCGAAGCCCAAGATGGCTAACATCCAGCTCATGGACTCCAGGGCAACCAGCCAGGCCAACTCATTCTCGAACCCCAGTGCCATGAGCCTCACCAGAAAGAGAGAAGAAGCGAGCAGCAGGGTAATCCACCGCGTTTTCGCCACCGCGGGCCAGAAGACCTCCTGGGCGGAGATGAAGACGAACCCCCAAAAGAAGCAGATCAGACCCAACAACCAACCGTGCACGTTATCGATGTATACGGAAAAATACTCCGGGTTGGTCAGCCAGGCCTCAACCATCAACGGTACGGCGAAAAGAAGGAGGCCCAGGGGTCGTCGGACAATCCCGGAGAGGAAACGGCTCAAGGCGTTGTTCGGATTGTCCCTCAAATACACCATGATTCCGATGAGCCAGAGGACGTACAGGAAGATGTTCAGCAGGAACCAGAGGTGGCCGAAGTTGGGCGCGTACTCAGCCGCCCAACCAAGGCGGGGTAACGCCACCGCAATAAGGGTGTCGAGGACGATGATGCCGAACAGGTAAGGGACCAGGATCCGCAACGCCCGGTCTTTGAGGAGTTGCCTCCAATCGCGGCGCTCCATGGCGAACCGGACTCCCATCCCGGAGATCATGAATAGTAGCGGAATCCGCCAGACCGTGAGCATGGAGATGAACGGCACCAGCTCCTCCAGAAGCTCTTCGTTCTGTGGGAATCCACTCGAAGCTGCCCAGGGCTGGAAACTCAGGAGGATGTGGAACAGGACCAGCAGGCCGATGGCGATGGTCCGGAGCCAGTCCACATCGTATCGGCGCTCCGCCGGTTGGGTCATCTGCACGTTCGGCCCGTCGGGCCTCGGCCTCTCTTCAACCCGCATATCTGCTCCGCCTAATCAAGCCGGTAGACCATGCTGTCATAGGATTTGACGGCTCGGGCATGTTCTCACACTTGGCCAGGGTTCGAAGAAGAGGCGGAACGCGACCCCAATTGTCGAGCGCTGTCGAGGGAGAGGCAAGTCGGCCCCGGGTTCTGCCTGCGGCCGTGAGGGACCCGGGGTGAAGAGGCATGGAGTCGGTCCAGTGCCTTGCAGGGCCCGTCCGTCACCACCCACATTCTCGGCCGGTGTCGCCCCATCCGGGCATAGCCCCGTCTATGAACGGGAGGGAAACCGGCAGGCAGGTGTCTGAACAAGGAGACGGTTCCCGTGCGTCGATCGATCCGCTTCACCGCAGCCCTTTCCCTCTTCACGCTCTCGGCCTTTGCTCCCCCTCACGAATCCCTCTCCGGTCAGGAATACGACCTCCTATTCAAAGGCGGGATGGTTCTGGACGGAACCGGGAATCCCGCCTTTCCCGCGGATGTCGCGGTCATCGGTGACAGGATTGTGAACGTGCTCCGGCCGGGGATGCAGGTCCGTGCCCGGCGAGTCATCGACATTTCAGGCCGAATCCTCGCCCCCGGCTTCATCGACATTCATACGCACAGCTATGATCCCGTGACGCGGGATGACGCGTGGGAGGGCGAGGACTCCCAGCGATACTTTGCACCCAACTTCATCTCGCAGGGTGTGACGACCGTAGTCTCCAACGAATGTGGTTACGGCACCACGGACATCGGGCTTCAGAGGAGCATCCTCACCAGCAAAGGTACCGGTCCGAACGTGATCCAGCTGATCGGACACAACGCGGTCCGGCGGGAAGTCATGAGCCCCGACCACGAGCGAGTGGCCACGCCGGGCGAGATCGCAGAGATGCGCGCCATGGTTCGGCAGGCCATGGAGGACGGCGCCTTTGGTATGTCTTCCGGGCTCGAGTATGTCCCATCCATCTGGAGCACGACGGAGGAACTGATCGGGTTGATGGAGGAGATCGTCCCCTACGGTGGGTTTTTCCAGGCGCATGAACGGGCCTCGGGCTACTCCCCCATGTGGTTCGTCCCGAGCCATGATGAGCCTGACCCACCCTCGATGATCGATAACGTACTGGAGTTGATCGAGGTGGGTGAGCGTACGCGGGGCCGGATCATCGTCACACACATAAAAGCCCGCGGTTATGACTTCTGGGGTGGAAGCACCTCGATCATCAACCTCATCTCCGACGCCCGCGATCGAGGGGTGGATATCTGGGCCGATGCCTATCCATACACCAGCTCGGGTAGCGACGGGAATACGGTGCTGATCCCACGGTGGGCCACGGGCCGCGATCCACAGGAGACCCTTCGGCTTGTTTTGGGTGATGAGGATCGGAAAGCCGACCTCCTCACCGATATTCGGCACAACCTCAACTGGCGAGGGGGGGCTGAGAACATCATCGTCATGGACTACCCCGACGCTTCGTTCATCGGTCGTAGCCTCGGCGATCTCGCACGGGACAGGGGTGTCTCCGACGTGGAAATGGTCATCGCCCTTCAGATGGAGGGAAACTCCGAGCGGCGGGGAGGGGCGCACCTGAGAGGGTTCTCGATGTCGGAGATCGACATCGAGGCGTTCTATGCCGAGCCGTGGACCGCCACCGGATCTGATGCCAGCATTGCTCTGCCCTCCGACGGACTCATCCACGCGCGCTACTACGGCACCTTCCCTCGGAAGATCAGGCGGTACGCCCTCGAACGCGGGGTGATCTCCGTGGAGGACGCGGTTCGCACCTCCACTTCTCTTCCTGCCCAGATCCTGGGCTTACGTGACAGGGGCCAGATTCGCGAAGGCTCTTTCGCCGATATCGTGGTCTTCGATCTGGAAACCCTTCGGGACGCCGCCACCTTCTTCGAACCCCACCAGTATGCCGAGGGGATCGACTACGTCCTGGTCAACGGGCAGTTTGCGCTGGATGGCGGGCAGATGACCTGGCACCGATCGGGCCGGGTTCTGAGCCGCTTCGATTGAACTGTCGGATCTCCACTGCCTTTCCCGGGAGGCAGGATCAGCCGGGTCGGGGGGGCGGGCAACAGTTCGGGCGGATGGTCTCATCGAAACCTGTGAGGTAGCGGGTGGCCTACCTGTGGGGTGGCGGTCCACACACAGTCAACCTGGTATCGCTGGAAACCGCACCTCGGGGCCTGAGGGGGAGCGGGACGATGATATCCCATGATGAATCCGGAAGGGAGATTCTCCCATGAAGCCGTGCTATCCGATCCGTTTCTCCAGGCCATCTCTGGTATTCCTGTGTGCTCTATTCGCGTGTGATGCGGCTCCCCGGTGGACCGGATCGGTCGAAGTACGGGACGGCGTCGAGGTCGTGTCGAGCCCGGGGGAACCCCTTCTCGGGGAAACCCAGGGTGTCGTATCGGAGCTTTGGGAGGTCCACGAATCCCACTGGGTGGATCCATCCCGCGTCCATGTGCGATCGGGAACCCTCACCGTCGTGGATCCGCCGGCGAATCGGATCCATCTCGTCTCCACGTCGGGGGAGACCCGGGGGTCCCTCGGACGGCCCGGCGGCGGTCCGGGTGAGTTCCTTCGGTTGTTGGATGCGTTTCAGGATGGCGAACGTCTCGTGGTCATCGATGGAGGGAAGGGGAGTGTCGAGTATCTGGATCTGGACGGAAGCTACCTGTCTTCCCTGCACCTGGATGGGCAAGCATGGGGCGGATTCCCGTTAGGTGGCGGGGAGTTGCTCATCAAGGGAGAGTTCCTTTCCGACCCGACTGCGGAGACACTTGGTGACTGGGTCAGCGTCAACGAGGGTGGTGAGTTCAGCGCTTTTTCGTCTCGACCCCTCGATCCCCTCCCGGAAGAACAGGGCGTCCGATGCCACGATCTCTCGTCCTGGGGGGAGGGGGCCGCCCGGCTCCGGTTCACGACTCCTCAGATCCAGGTGTTCGACCGGGCTGGGAGCCTCTTGAGGGAGAGCTGGGTCAATCTCCCTGTTGAGGTCGTTTCGGAGTCTGAGCGTGAGTCGGCCCTTTCCGATTTGCGCCGGAGGTTGTCTGGCAGCGGGCATCCCCCTGAGTTCATGGAGCAGAACCTGGTCGTCATGGAGGAAAGATGGCGGGTGAAATGCCGGTTCGGGCCGCTCCGGTTCGATCCGTCCCACCGTCTCGGAGCGTTCCTTGAACAAAACCCGGATGAGTTCGGATCGGGGATGGCCACGCTTCACTTTGTATCCCAAGAGGGGGTCTATTTGGCCAAGGCGACTTTCCCGACTGCGTGGAGAGATTTCACCATGAATGCTGGGGTGGTGTACGCGTTGACCCGAGATCCCGCTACGGATCTGATTCGTCTCAGGACATACCGGGTGGATCTCCCGACCTCTCTCTTTACGGACGCCGATGCCGCGCTGAGAGAGGCCCGAAGAAGGTCAACAGGGGATACCTGAAGCGTCGGTCTGGTCTTGAGGCAGATGGCACGCCAGGGGCCACACCCACGAACCTGGCAAGGGGGATTTCAGGCGTCGGTTCAGGATTCGGGCGCCGGGGAGACCTGAGGGTTTGGCCCAGCGCCAGAGCAACTGCCCGCAAACAACGCGCCCGGCAGGTATGGGCGATGGCGCACACATAGGCCCGACGGGGAACCGCGCGGCACCGAGAGTGGCCGGTCTGCGTGCTCCGAGGTCCTTTTCCCAGCGATCTCAGACCGCGTCAGGAGTAATCCCGGCCGTTAAGGCTCTGCAAAACCGACCTCTGCCAAGCCGAGAGTTCAGCAGCCATCGCCTGAACCTGCGTGGTCTGCTCTGTGAGAAGATTGTTGGCTTCGTCTGGATCCGCTTCGAGATCGTAGAGCTCGAGAACAACATCGCCCGTCTCGTTCTCAACTCGGTGGAGCTTCCAGGGCCAATCCAGCCAGGCCGCGTGTCCGGGGAACACGTCTTCAGGATACTGCACACTCAGATCACCGGCATCATGATGAAGGCGAGACGAGTCTGGGACGGCGTCCGGATCAGTACTTTGTGCCTCTAGCAGGTCGGCCATCCACTCGGCGCTCGGCACGAGGATCCCGTCCTCGGGATACTGCCAGAAGCCGATGGGATCCGTACGCCTCCGCATCTCTCCGTCGATCAGAGGCATAAGACTCAAGCCGTCCAGTGGTGGTTGGTGTTCTATGGCCACTCCGGCGGCCTCCAGAAGGGTAGGGTACATGTCGGAGGTGACCGCGGGGACGGCTGTTGCGCGGCCCCTTGAGATCCGGGCTGGCCATTCCAGCATGGAGGGAATCCGCAGGCCGCCCTCATAGATCTGACCCTTGTAACCCCTACCGCCAGTACTGCCAACCTCCGGAAGGCCACCATTGTCGCTGGAATACCAGAGAATGGTGTTCTCCCGTATTCCCGGGTCTGAGATCTCTTGGCGGAGCATCCCGAATGCCCGATCCATCCCAGTGATTTCTCCATAGAAATGCTGCAGGGCCTTCTCCTGTCCAGAATAGGGGAGACGGTCGCTCTCCACTGCCCTATGGGGCAAATGGGGCGATCCGAACCACACCACGGCGAGGAACGGTCTCGAGGATCTTGCTTGCCTCCGGATAAACTCGATGGCAGCCTCCGCGGTCACCATCGAGCTTTCTCCCGTTGTCTGAACAGCAGTGCCTTCCCTGCTAAGAATGGGATCGTTGTCAAAGAAATTGGGCGCTGAACGCCATACATCGAACCCGCTCGAGCCAGGATTCACTGGGCTGCCCCTCTCCACAGAACCCAGATGCCACTTCCCGAAATGGCCGGTCACGTACCCGACGGTCTTCAAGGCTTCGGCGAGCGTCACTTCTTGGGGTCGGAGCGGGTGGCCCCAGCGGAAACAGCCGTACCGATTGGGATGACGCCCGGTGAGGATGCTTCCGCGGGTGGGGGAACACACTGGAGCTGCTGCGTAGAAACGGTCGAAGCGGAGGGTCTCCCTCGCCATGGCGTCGAAGTTGGGTGTCTGCAGCACTGGATGGCCGTTGAAGGCCATGTCCCCCCAGCCCTGATCGTCAGACACACATAGGACGATGTTCGGTGGAGGGGTGTTTCGACGACTGCAGCTGGCACTCAGGGCTGACAGCAGAGCACCGGAGCCCGACAGCATCAAGAATTCACGGCGATTGAAGTTCATCTCATGCCCTGTTCTATCCCTCGGTGTCGGCGGGGAACCGGCTATAGGAACCGTGCGTCACCGCCCTTTCCAGAAACGGATCATTCGGTTTTCGGGCGGAGCCGGGCACCTATCTGATCGCCTCTATCCTGCAGCTACCGCCCGGCGAGGGCCCGGAGGGCCGGGCCCGTGGTGTTCAGGATACTGCTACACAAGATCCGAGCGAAAGCGAGGACTGAGGGCCCTGGCGGGAAATGATGGGCGTTACTCGGGATGGCGACCTACTGGCCCAAATCCTCCAGAATCCTGCGGATTCAATCCGCCAGGTCCGGAATGTCTTCTTTGACCATTTCCCAGGCTAGGTCAAGGTCAATGCGGAAATACTCATGAACCAGGACATCCCGGGCTCCGGCGATCTCTCGCCAGGGTACCTCCGGATAACGGTCCCGTAGATCCTGTGGCAATCCCTTCACTGCCTCACCCATGATCTCGAGACGACGAGCGACAGCGTCCTGTTTCTCTGTGTTCTCAGTGAACTCTTCCAGAGTTAGGCCGGAAGTGTGTTGGGCCAGGAGGTCCGCAGCTTGGAAAATGTCGCGGAGGAGGATCTCAGCGGAGCGACTCATAGGATGACCACCAGTTCGCCCAGGATCCTATCCCTGAGTTCGGGATGGAGGGATTTCGGGGTCGCCACATCAACGTCACATCCCAGGATCTCAGCGAGGTCCAGCCGGAGCCCGGAAAGGTCAAGAAGAGTCCGGCCGGTCTCGAACTCAACCAAGAAGTCGACGTCGCTGTCGGTGTCAGCTTCACCCCGGGCCACGGAGCCGAAGACACTTGCACGCACGACTCCCCGCCGGCGCATGACGTCGGAAACTTTGCTCCGGATCTCCGCGACAGCTGGACTCATGAAGAAGGTCTAGTAAGAAGTCTCTGTTCGGCGCCATTTCGAGTAACCATTCGGTTCAAGATCGGAGCCGTGCTCCGCTGGTAAGATGCGATGCCAATCCGCTCACCGCACGGTGAGATCCCGGAGGGCCGGGCCAGAGCCCATCCGATAGGCCAGCCAGCCGACCCGCGAAGGCGGATCTGAGGCCCGTGCTTGAACCGGGCATTACGAAGAAGGACCGTTCCTTTGGGCCGAAACATGCACAGGCCCCGGTCTTTCTCTCGAAGAGTCTCTCCACGTTTTCAGGCCGAACCCCGGAAAACGATTCTAGAACCCTTCCCTCACTCCGCGAACATCTCTTGGAGGATCGTCAGGACCTTTCGAAGGGTGGTTGGGTGCACCTTGCCTAGCCGTCGAACGAGGCGTCTCCCATCGACGGTCCGAAGCTGGTCGATGACGATGAAGCCATCCTTGCGCTGGAACCTGCAGGGAATCCGGAAAGGGTACGGATGTCCGCCTGTCGTCATGGGAGCCACAATATACGTGGCCAGGTTCGAATTCAGTTCGTCTGGAGAAACGATGACGCAAGGCCGGGTCTTCTTGATTCCCCTATCCTGCGTCGGATCCAGTGAGACCAGATAGACTTCGCCGCGTTGGGGAAGCGTCATTCCCAAACCCACTCAGATTCGTCGAACTCAGTTGGAATCATGTCGTCGAGGAGTCCATCCTCCCTCCGTTCGTGGAGGGTCCGCGCGGCCTCGCCCCATCCCGCTCTCGGTTTGTCGGCGGATTCGATGACGATTCCGTCATCCACGACCCGAAGAAGAACCTCGTTCTCCAGGCCAGCCTGTTCGAGGAGCGGCTTGGGAATCCGGACTCCTCGGGAATTACCAATTCGAATGATCTTTGTCTTCATCGCAGTCTCCTTCGGGGATATACAATGTAATTACGCATTGGGGGAGACTGCAATCGTGGAGAGAAACCAACTTTCCCGATGATCAGTTTGTCCTTTGCTCACAGGTCCTTCTCGTAACGAACCATTCGGTTCCCGGCCGGAGCCGGGCGTCTGCCTGATCGCCCCTATCCTACGGCTCCCGTCCGGCGAGGTCCCGGAGGGCCGGGCCCGTGGTGTTCAGGATACTGCCTCAAAAGTTCAGAGCGAAAGCGAGGACTGAGGGCCCGAGAAGTTATGAAAGAGCTGGCCCAACCTGATCGGGTTACCGTGGGTTAGCGCGGCCCCAATCTGGTTTCGCGCCCGTGCCACATGCGACGCTCCAGGTCGCAGCCGATAGGAGGACCAGCCCCATGTCT
>JBDHCH010000165.1:0-21706 GCA_039592115.1 Gemmatimonadota bacterium
GGACCCCTCCCCATCGGGGAGAAAGAGGGTACCCGAAAGGACAACCCCACCGTCGGAATGGGTGATCCGGACGGCTTCTTCCTGGTAGGGGAAGGGTGGTTGGGGTTCCTGCGGTCGGTGGGGTCGGGGGCGAAGGGAAGTGGGGGTCAGCGAAAGTCGGAATTTCCCACCCGCCTGAAGCCAGTCCCCCCGGATCGACTCTCCGTCGCGGGCCAGCCGGCCCTCGAATCGGCTCCTCAGGGACGGCAGGCCAATCCGCAGTTCTCGGCCGATCCGTTCAGCAGACACCGGGGCATCGTAGAGAGACTGAGCCGGGAGAGACACACGTCCCGAAAGGATGCCGGAGCCGGCTGCCTCCAGCTCGAGTACCACGTGAACCGAGTCACGGAGGAAGTGAAAGGAGCCGGACCACAAACCGGCCAGATCTGCGTCTTGAATCAGCCCTGCGTCGGGTCCGCCGCAACTCATGGCCACGGCCAAAGCCGGAGCCCCAAGGCGCCAGGCAATGGCCCGTCCGAAGGAACCTCTCGTGATTCGCGCCAGCCCTTTCCCGTCGAGAATCCCAATCATCGAAAGGGGAGCACCTCACCTTCTGTCGCCGGAAGCCTTGCAGACTCTTCTGCCCCGTGAGACCCGGACCTCTGAGCGAATACGGGCCCGGAATGCTCACCCTTCATTGGGCACATCGCGCCCCACCCGGAACTCTCACCCGACGTCCGTACGCCCACCCGACGCGTTCGGGGCCCTCGTTCCAAGCCTGCGCGGAGGGATCGGGTCGGTTGTCGCACCTGTATTGTTCAACGATTGGAAGGGGGAGGATCAGGCCTCCGAACGGGACTCCAGCCATTGGTAGAAACTGTCCTGGGCTTCCACCCTCGGCTCTCCGGCCCGCCGCCCCACATAGTGATTCTCCTGGTCCGCATCCAGAATGCGGGCCTTGGTGTTGTCGGAAAGCTGGAGATGGAGGAAGTGCTCCAGCTCTTCCACGATATCCGGATCGTAGATCGGGAACGCCACCTCCACCCTTCGGTCCAGGTTTCGCTTCATCAGATCGGCCGAGGCGAGAAAGAGGCGCGGCGACCCTCCGTTCACGAACCGATAAACTCTGGCGTGTTCCAGAAACCGGTCCACGATGCTCCGGGCCTTGATCCTCGCCCCGACTCCCGGGAGGCCGGGACGGATCCTGCATATGCCACGGACGATAAGATCCGTCCTTACCCCCGCCTTGGCGGCCAGGTACAACGCATCGACCATCCCCTGGTCCTCCAGGGCGTTCATCTTCAGGACCATCCCGCTGAACGTCCCTGCCCGTGCGTTGGCGGATTCCTTTTCAATCATCTCCTCGAACCGTGTCCGCAGGTCGAAGGGCGCAGCCAGGAGATGGGTGCAGGAAATCGTCTCCACCTCCTTGCACAGGAACCGGAACACCTGTAGCACATCTTCCGTCAGGCGGGAATCTGCAGTGAGGAGCCCATGGTCAGCATAGATTCCCGCCGTTCGTTCGTTGAAGTTGCCCGTCCCCAGGTAAGCCAGAAGCCTGTCGCCTCCGGCTTCCCTCCTCGAGACCAGCGCCATCTTCGCATGGACCTTGATCCCCGGCATGCTATAGACGGTGTGGACACCGGCGGCTTCCATCTCCCTGGCCCAACCCAGGTTCCTGGCCTCGTCGAAGCGTGCTTGTACTTCAACGAATGCCGTGACCTTCGCCCCGCGCCTGGCGGCTCGTATGAGAGAACGGACCACGGCTGAGTCCTTTGCCACCCGGTAGAGTGTGATCCAGATCCGGTCCACTGCGGGATCGTCCGCTGCTTCGTCCAAGAACCTGAGCACATAACCATAGGACTGGTACGGGAAGTGGAGGATGCGGTCTTTCTCCACAGTCGCTGCCATGATGCTGGCAGCCCGATCCAATGCCGGATGGGGAAGGGGAGAGAGGGGCTCTCGGGCCAAGCCCTCGCTCTTCACCGGCCTGGGAAACTGAAAGAGGTCCTGGAGGTTATGGTAGCGGCCCCCGGGAACCAGGTCCTCGTCCTCCAGGGAGAGATGGTCCTTCATGAAGGTAATGAGGGAATAGGGAGCCTGGAGGTCGTAGAGGAAGCGGCTGGGGAGTCCGGTCTCCCTCTTATTGAGGCTCTTTTGGATCTTCTCGACCAGGTCCCCTTCGAACTCCTCCTCCAGGTAAAGGTCCGCGTCCCGAGTCAGTTTCACGGCAAAGGCCCCACCTACTTCGTGGTCCGGGAAGAGGCCCGGCAGCGCTGGGCGGATGGCATCCTCCAGGAACATGACATTGTGACCGATCCCGGGGACGACGACGAATCTCGACAGGGGAGGTGAGGGTACCTCGAGGATCCCATAGGTGGGTCGTTCCCAGGAGTGGGACACCTCTCCTGGCCAGAGCTCCACCACCAGGTAGATCCGGCCATCCGAAAGGAAAGTGCCCTCCTCCGTTTCGTCCAGGACCCTCGGTTCGAGGTGGGGTCGGATACGGGTCTCAAACGCCCTGGAGAGATAGGCGGCCTGCTCGGGAAGGAGGTCGCGGGGAGAGAGAAGGAAGATCCCCTCGGCCTCCAGCTCCGGAAGGATCTTCCCCCGGAGAGCGCTCCCGAAGCTCTCCTGCTGGCTGGTGACCATGAAGTGGATATCCCGGAGCAGCCGGTTCGGTCGAACGCCGAGCTTCTTCAGCTTCTTCTTCTTGAGCCGAAGGAGGCTCCGAAGGGAGGCCACACGAACCCGGAAGAACTCGTCCAGGTTCGAGGAGAAGATTGCCAGGAAATTCAACCGATCGAATACCGGGACCCGGGGGTCCATGGCTTCCTGCAGGACGCGCCCGTTGAACGAGAGCCAGCTGAGCTCTCGGTTGAGGAGGCGATCATCAGGGCGGTCTCCCGGGCCTCCCTGAGCGGACCACTCCTCACCCGGCTCTACGACGGATACCTCCGTTTCGGGTGCTTGTTCGTTCATGGGCTCCCTTTCTGGACCGGGGACGGTCCCGCTCCTTCCCTCCTCAAAGGAAGCTTCCGCCTCTGGATCCCCAGGTGAAGGCGACCAGAAAAAGGACTACCCCGAGAATCAACCCGAACATGAAGATCGTATACGAGGATCGGAGAAGTCTGTACTTGGTCTCCAGGACCGATCCCAACCCATAAATATCCCGGGCCATGTTTTCGTACGTGCGCTCCGGGTCCTTGATGAGCTCTCTCATCCCCTGTAGGAAGTCGTCCTCAGGCATGCTCGCAAAGGTCCCGAAGAAGAGGATATTGGCCTTCCCTGCACGGACATCATCCAACGTCGCGTTGCTTCGGGTCACCCTGGGTCTGGCGGCAATAACCGCATAAACCAGGGAGAGGAGGCAGAAGGCCGACAGCACCGCTGTGGGGAGGAGAAGCAGTCGATTCTCGATGATCCGGGGATAGATGGAGGCCAGTAGGATGGAAATAATGATCCCGTTGATGGAGATCATGATGTTGGCCTTGTTGTCGGCCAAATTGCTGAGATCCAGGTGGGTCCGGTAGTTGGTCCGGAACATGGTCTCCACCCCCCGGGCGGAGCCGGTCTTCCCATCCTTTTTGGCCTTTTTCTTTTCCCTCTTCTCCCCCGAGTCCCCAGTCATCTCTTCGGAAGGGTCAATCACCCGAGCATCATCGGCCATGGCCGAGTCTCCTTGGTCGGAAATGGAATCCGCCCCCCGCCCACCCCGGAACCGAGGGTGGCCGGGCGCGACAGGCTCGTTGCCATAAGGTAGGTCGCAGCCCTAGGGAAAACATCATGCGCGGCTTGATCCGGGTGCTGGAATTCCCACTCTCCTGACCAGCGCACGGAAGCGAGGATGCGGACGAAGTTCCTCCCAAGCCAGCGTGGTGTTCAAAAACACCACCATCCCCAACCGCTGCTCCACCGCCTCTTCAAGATAATCCAGAGCCCTCTCGTGATCGCCGAGCGCCAGGTGGGCGAGAGCGAAGTCCACCTCGAGGGAGATCTCCGGCTCCCGCTCCCGGCGCTCTTCCAGGAGGCGGAAGAGCCGGTGGGCCTCGTCCTTTTGTCCCAGGCCTGCAAGCGCCCACATCCGGTGAGGGATCACCTTGAAGGGGTCCCGGGTTCGCGTCGTGATTTCTTCGAACTCCCTGAGTGCATCCTCGTAACGCCCCCCGGCGTTGAACGACCACCCCAAAGCTTCCCTTGCTGCCCTGAACTCCGGATCCAGTTCCAGCACACGGTTGAGCTCGGCCGCCGCATCTTCGAATCGGCCACTGTGGATCAGGAGCTCCCCCAGAGTCGTTCGTATCGATCCGGAGAGGGGATCCAACTGGGCAGCCCACAGGAGTTCCTCCTCCGCCCCATCCAGATCACCGATGGCCATCAGGTACATGGCGTACAACTTCCGGAGCGGAGCGGCGCCCGGCGTCAGCGTCAGTGCCTTCTGAAAGTGCCGATACGCCCCATCGAAATCCCAATCGTGGAAGAAGAGGACCGTGGCCATCGCCGCGTGAGATTCCCCGCCAGCCTCGTCGATGGCCATAGCCTGGAGGGCCGCTTCCCTGGCCCGAGGATAAGCGACCCTTCCCGGCATCTGACCCATGGCCGCCAGGAACGTGTACGCAGTGGCCTTGCCGCTGTAGGGCAGCGCGCAATCGGGATCCATCTCGATGGAGCGGTCGAAATGCCGAAGGGCGGCACGTGCGTTCTGGGGTGTCCACTTGCTGAAGTTGTGCACGCCCTTCAGGAACTCCGTATAGGCCTCGGTATCATGGAGGTGGTGGTGGGACCTGGTGTCTTCCGTCGCGCCAGGGAGTCCGCCGTCGTCTGGGGGCGGATGGGACTCCGCCGCTCCTGCGGGTACGCCCACGGCCGCGGCAGACCCCGTCTGAAAGCGGTCCTGCAGTTCCGCAGCGATGGTCTCGGCGATCTCGTCCTGGGTTTCGAAGATGTTCAGCAGATCCCGGTCATACGACTTCGAGAAGAGGTGGTAACCGTCTTCCGCGTTGATGAGCTGGGCCGTGATCCGTACCCGGTCTCCGGCCCGCCTCACGCTCCCCTCCAGAATCGTGGTGACCCCCAACTCCTCGGCGATATTCCGGACGTCCCGATTCATTCCCTTGAAGGCGAAAGAGGAAGTTCTCGCGGTCACCTGAAGTCCGTTGATCCGGGTCAGCGCATTGATGAGCTCCTCGGTGATCCCGTCGCTGAAAAACTCATTGTCCGGATCGGCGGACATGTTGAGGAAGGGGAGGACCGCCACACTGTTCCGGTTTTGCGACGGCCTCGATCCCATCTTCGCCGGATCCGGCACCACCAATCCTCGATTGGCGATGGCCCATAGTTCCATGGGCCGCTTGACATTCTTCAACGCGAAGTAACCGAGGGAGGTCGTGTCGATACCCCGCTGGTTCTTGACCTCGTCGAACACCTTTTCGGAGATGAGGATGCCACCAGGTGCGGCCAACGCCTGAACTCGGGCTGCCAGGTTCACGCCGTCGCCGAACGCACCCTGATCATCGTGGACGATGTCCCCGGTGTGGAGGCCGATCCGGATCGGGACGGGAGGCGGAGTGCGAAGGTCTCCCTGGACCGAGATGGCGGCTTGGGCAGCATGAATGGCGCTTCGAAAGATGCTCAGCGCCCCATCCCCGTAGAACTCGAGGATCTTCCCTTCGTGTTCCCCTACCCGACGAACCAACGCCTCCCGATTCCGATCCCGGCTGGCCCGGGCCAGACCCTCGTCCTCCTGCATGAGAGCGGTATATCCCACCATGTCGGCAAACATGATGGCCGCGAGTTGTCGGTTCATGCGGTCAACTCCACGGAGGTTGGATCTCCAACAGGTTCGAGGACGGAAGAAGCATCAAAGGGAAACCCGGTGTGACCCTCTTCGGGATCGGTCCGTATCACCGGCATGGAGTCGGACTCAAGGGAAGGTCCACCCCTTCTGCAGCCGCGTGAAGCCGGAGGGCGCCTCCCAGCCCCTCGACCTCTTCACTGAACCGTTCCAGGAGCGCATCGATCTCCTCATCGGTCCGGCCCGGGGCATGGTGGAAGAAGAAGAGGCTCTTCACCTCCGATCTCAGGGCCAGCTGAACGACCTGCTCGTACGTCGAATGACCCCAACCCACAAATGCGGACCGCTCGCTCTCGGTGAACATGGCATCGTGGAGGAGCACGTCCGCACCCTCCACAAACTCCTCGAACGCCTCCCTCCAGCGGACCGGAACTTCGTAGTGTCCTCCCTCGAGCTCGTTGTCCGGGACATACACGATGGACCTGCCGAAAACCTCTACCCTGTACCCCAGGGTGAAGGAAGGATGCCGCATCCTCATTGCTCGTATGCGGAACGATCCCTGGGTCTGCTCGCCTTCCTCCACCGTTGAAAAGGCGAAGGAGCCGGGGAAGTCCTGGAGGGTCACGGGGAAGTATGGCGGACACGTCTGGCCCGCGAGGATGTCGCCCGCGGTCTTCCCATCCTGGTCCGGCCCGTGCACTCGGAGGGCGACCTCGGGTTTGTAGGCCGGCCCGAAGAACGGCAGGCCCTGAATGTGATCCCAATGGTAATGAGTAAGGAAGATCCGGACCTCCCGGTCTCCACCCCTCCTCAAGATCTCCTTCCCCAACCGGCGCAATCCCGTCCCAGCGTCGAGAATAATGCTCTCATCCCCAGCCAGGATTTCCACACAGGAAGTGTTCCCCCCGTAGCGGACCGTGTCCGGGCTGGGATCGGGAGTTGATCCGCGGGTGCCCCAGCAGCGGAGAATGACTTGGGAGGCCGGGTCACAGGCGCCGGATGAAACCGAGAAGGTCAAAGCCGTCACTCCAGGAAGATCGAATCTGGTATCGGATCCAGGTCAACAGTATAGGAAGAGGCGGGCCCCCGGAGGAGTTCCTTGGCCATTCAGCCGCAACCGGGACCTCCGGTCGTTTCAGCACTATCCCGCCGTGCCAGCGCCTGGGGACCAACCTATCTTAGGTCCCATGGAACGCTCCGCTCTTTACCGCCCAGAGTTGGCCGACCCCTTCCACCGGTCCCCGCCGTCGGACAAAGCGTGGATAACCGCCACTACCCTGGCGACGGCCCTCTTCGCTTTCACGCTTCCCTGGGGGTTCGTCCGGACCGGCGACGGGCGCCCCTGGGAGGCGGGGATCCTGCTGATCGCCTCATTTCTCATTGCTCTGGACCTTCCGCAGTCGGTTCTGATCGCGAGGAAAGCTGCCCGGTGGAAGAGGTACCGCAGTGGCTGGCTCCTCCTGGACCTGATCACGGTGGCGCCCTTTCTCGCAATCGCGCTCGGGCTCACAACGGGAGTCTCGAGCCTGGCGGTGACCTGGGTCGCACTTCTCGGTCTCCTGAAGAACTGGAAGATACAACACTACTTCATCGCTTTTAGACTCAGGGCGCTCCGATATGCCACCACCCTGACGATCACCGTTCTCCTCTACTGGGCCGCCCTGGCAATCCATTGGATCGCCACCGGCTGGTTGATGCTCAGGGGGCACGACCCGGGCCGCAGTCTTTTCTCCAACTACCTGGATGCACTCTACTGGACCGGTACGACTCTTACCACCGTGGGCTACGGCGACGTCGTCCCCAACACGGACATGGAGAAGATCTTCTCTCTCTTCACCATGGTTGCAGGTCTGGCATTTTTCGGCTACCTGGTGGGCCTTCTGGCCTCGATCTGGTCGAGACGGGATCCCGGGCGAGCCCAGTTCAGCCGAAATGTCGACCGCCTGGCTCAGGCGGTCCGAGCCACCCACCTTCCACCGGAGCTCCAGCGCAACATCTACGACTACTACACCTACATGTGGCGTGAGGTCGCCGTACATATGAAGCAGGACGTCCTCCAACGCGTGGACCTCTTCAGGGGTGCCGATCCGTCTTTTTGTCGAGAGGTGGCTGGGCACCTGGAGTGGGAAGTCCTGACTCCGGGGGGCTTCATCTTCCGGGAGGGAGAGGAAGCCGACGAGATGTATTTCATTGTTCGAGGCGAAGTGGAAGCCCTCGTGGGTACCGAGTTCAGAAGCGTTCGAAACATGGGCCCCGGCGACTTCTTCGGTGAGATCGCTCTCTTCACCGACGGCCCAAGGACCGCCTCCGTCCGCGCCCTCGAGTTCTCCGAAGTCTATCGGCTCAGCAAGGTTGCCTTCCATCGGGTGGCAGCCCGGCATCCCGATGCAGTGAAGCCCATCGAAGCCAAAGCTCGATCGCGACACCCCGATGCCATGTGGGATCCTGAGTAAGGTTCCTGCTCGGAATCACCATCTTCCCGGATCCGGTCATGCCTACCAAGACGAACCTGTTCGGCTCGGCTCTCCCGTGCCTCATCGCCCTCTATCCGCTAGTCCTGGTGGCTCAGGAGAAACCCGAGGACCGGCCTGTACCCGATCCGGTGCGGGTCGAGTCCAGCCACTCGGGCGTCTTCAACGGGGAACAGCTGGAATTCCGGGCGATCGTCGCGGACATCCAGCTGAAGAGGGAGAACGGGAAGCCATTCGCCAGCGTGTTCACCACAGCCTATCTGAAGGAGGGCGTGAGTGATCCGTCGTCCCGTCCCATCACCTTCGTGTTCAATGGAGGCCCCGGCTCGGCTTCGGTCTGGCTCCATATGGGGCTGATGGGTCCGCGGCGGGTCGACGTCCCCAGTGAGGCCGTGCACGCCGGCTCCCCGCCCTACTCGGTCGTGGATAACCCGGTCAGCCCCCTGGGCGTGACCGATCTGGTCTTCATCGATCCGCCCGGCACGGGCTTCAGTCGTCTGATTGGTGACGGAAAGCCGGACGACGTCTTCGGCCTGAGAGAGGACGCACGGACCGTGGCGGCAGTGGTGAGAGAGTGGATCCGCTCGAACGGTCGATGGAACTCTCCCGTGTTCCTCGCCGGAGAAAGCTTCGGCACCACTCGAGCCGCGGCCATGCTCCCGGAGCTCATGCGGGGTTCGGAGCCCATCGCCGTGAATGGCGTCATCCTCATTTCCCAGGCCATGGACTATACCGGCAGCAGCCCATACGTGGACGACAACCTGATCTCCTTCATCACGTACCTCCCGACCATGGCGGCCACGGCCTGGTATCACGGGAAGGTGGATCGGACCGGACGAACGTTGGAGGAGTTCCTGGACGACGTACGGCGGTTTGCCGCGGGAGACTATCTCACAGCTCTCTTCCGGGGCAGCAGTCTGAGCCAAGCCGAACAAGAGGAGATAGCTCACCGGTATGCCGCGTACACCGGATTGGAATCCGCTTACGTGCTCCGGTCCCGGCTCCGGGTGAATGCCACTCGGTTCGTGAAGGAGTTGCTCCGAGAAGAGGGCCTCGCCATCGGCCGCCTTGACGGCCGCTACACCGCTGACGAGATCGACGATGTTGCCGATCGCCCGTCCTTCGATGCCGCCAGCGCCGCGATCTCAGCTCCCTACAGCACTGCCATCCACCAGCACCTGAACGAGGTGCTCGGGGTGGATCTGGAGAAACCGTACCACACGTCCGGTCCGGACGTGGGACGGAACTGGGTTTGGGACCGGACACTGTCCGGTGGAGGTGAGCCTCGGTACGTGAACACGGCTCCGGACCTGGCGTGGGCCATGAGCTACAACCCCGACCTTCGGGTCATGGTAGCCTCCGGGTACTACGACTACGCGACGCCATTCTTCGATGCCGAGTACACCCTTGCCCGCCACGGCATCGATATGGGCCGCGTCACGATGACGTATTACGAAGCGGGACACATGATGTACCTCCACGGTCCGTCCCGGGAGGAGGTAGCAGCGGACATCCGCACCTTCATTCTGGGAGGGTGAGGATCAGCGGCTCACCGGAGGTCGCAGAAAAGGCTCCCTCGTTACGCGCCACCCGTCAGGGCACGTAGGCGATGGCGTCGATCTCGACCAGGAGCCCATGCGCGGGCAGCGCGGCCACCTGCACCGTGGTGCGAGCTGCCTTGTTTCCGGCCATCATCCGCTCGTAGACGGCGTTCATCTGGGGGAAATCCCGCATGTCGGCCAAGAACACTCCACATCGGAGCACATGGGCGAGGCTGGACCCTGCCGCCTCGAGGATGGCCGAGATGTTCTTGAAGACCTGTTCCGTCTGAGTCTCGACGTCCAGGCCGGCCAGTTCGCCAGTCTCGGGCACGGTCGCGCCCTGGCCGGACACAAACACCAATTGGCCAAAGGAAACGCCGGGAGAGTAGGGGCCGATGGGAGAGGGCAGGCCCTCCCCGACGACGGGTTTGTGTGTGAGTGGATGGTTCAAGTCTAGCCTCCGTTGATTCGGATCGTATCCGTTGGGCCACCGGGCCCTTTCTCCTCCCTGATGTCCCCATCTCATGTAAATGTAGTGGGGCCTTGATTCCTTTTGTGCATATGCACACTATGCCTACGAGGGAATCGGACAACCAGACCGCCCAGATCCAGCCTTGGAGGTGGGAGATGTCGCACGTGGCTATCCTTTACTGCAAAAAGATCCAGGATCACTCCTGCATCGCCTGCGCCAAATGTCATAAGGGGATGGCGGAGCGAAACGGTGAATTTGCGAGGTACGGGGAAGACGAGTTGCATCTGGTGGGCATGACCGATTGTGGTGATTGCCCCGGATTGGCCTTCCCACGAGTGAAACTCCTCACCGAGGTGACGAACGGCCTCGACCGACCCATCGATGTCATCCACTTCGGCACTTGCATGAAGTTGGCCATGGAGACGGCCGACTGTCCCATCGACTTCGAAAGCCTGAAGTTCATTCTCGAGCAGAAGTTCGGGTGTGAGATAGTGCTCGGGACCCACTCCTACTAGAAGGGTCTTGCAGAAGTGATGGCAGCCAGGCCCTGAGCACCAGGGGTCAGGTGCTGAGCGTCTCACCCTCCCCTCTTGCCACGATGGCTGCGCAGGTCAGATCTCCCAGAACGTTTACCCCGGTCCTGAACATATCCAGGAATCGGTCCAACCCCACCACCAGGGCGATGCCGGCCGCAGCCTGAGGCCCCATCCCGATGGCACCGAGGACAATCAGCGTCGTAACCAGTGAGCTCCCTGGCACGCCAACCCCTGCGACGGCCGCCATAGTTGAAGTGAGGATGATGGCGACGTGCTCTGCCGGACCCAAGCCCACGCCGTAGACCTGGGCGATGAACGCCACGGTGAGCCCCTTGTACAGAGCGGAGCCGTTCATGTTGAGCGTCGCTCCCACGGGCAGGACGAAGCTCGCCACCTCCTTTGAGATACCAAGGTTCTTCTGGGCAACGTCGAGGCTCACCGGGAGCGCTGCGTTGGAGGAGGCCGTCGAAAAAGCCATCAGGGGTCCATCCGCAACGTGGCGCCAGAAGGACCGGACCCCCACCCCTGCAGCCCGGAGCGCCAGCATGAGGACTCCGAACCCGTGGATGGCCTCCCCAACGATGATGAGGACCGAGTAGAGAAGGAGCCCCCGAAGCAATCCAACCCCGAAACGGGCCATAGCCCCAGCGATGAGAATGAACACGGCGTATGGAGCTAACTTCATGACCCAGTCGATGATGACGCCGGCGGCCCCGTTGACTCCGTCGAAGAAGGCAACCAATGGGGCCCTCTTGTCAGGTTCCAGGACCGACGCCGCTGCAGCGAAAAGAAGGGTGGCGACGATGAGGGGGAGAAGGTCCATATCTGCCGCGGCGCCGACCGGGTTCCGGGGAATGATCTCCAGCAAGCGGTCTCTCAGGGAAACCGTCTCCACGACGGCCGCGGAGGCCTCCGCCGTGGCCTGGTACTCTTCCGCGATCTGGTCCCGAACCTCCGGGTCCAGCGAGCTCCCCGGCTTCACCAGGACGCCCAGATAGAGCCCGATGGCGGATGCGATCAGGGTGGTGACGAGGAAGTAGGCGATGGAGCGACCGCCGATGCGACCGAGCCGCCTGATATCACCCACGGAGCACGTCCCGACAAAGAGGCTAGCCACCACCAATGGCACCACGACCATGCTGATGAGTCGAATGAATGCCGTTCCAAGGGGCTCGAACACCAGGACAGCGGCTTTCGCCCCCTCGGAGCCCGACGCCTGAACGGCCACCCCGACCACCGAGCCCAGGATCAAGCCAAGAAGGATCTTCGTAGTCAGCTTCACGTTGCTTCCTCGGGATACCCACCGTGAGTCCGCATGTACGGAACCAGCCCACCTGCTTGCAGTATCTCCAGCGTGAACGGCGGGAGGGACCGTGCCTGAATCTTCGAGCCGGTGGCCTCATTCAGCACGACCACGCCGCCTTCACCGAGCCGTAACGCGATCAAATCCCCTTCACCGATGTCAGACGTATCGCACTCCACCGGAATCAGGCCGTTGTTGATGGCGTTCCGGAAGTATGTGCGGGAGAAGCTCTTCGCCACCACGGCCTTGATCCCCGCCGCAAGGACCACTGTGACCGCCACTTCCATGGCGGACCCGCACCCGAACGCTTCATCCGCCACCAGGATGTCATTCGGCTCCACCGACGTCGCGAAGTCGGGGTGCACCTCCTCCAGGAGCCAACGTTTCAACACATGGGGATCCAGGGTTTCCTTCTTCCTGCTCGAAGAGATGATGTAATCGGTATTGACCCTTTCACCCAGGCGCCGGGCCCTGCCGCGAATCTCGGAAGTCATCCGCGCCTCCGGCGGACCATCTTCCACCCGCCGCGAGATCTTCTCCGCCGGGACTGCGATTTCAGATAACTCATACGACCTCCCTCGGATCCACGATGCGCCCGGCGGTGGCGGCCGCTGCACAGGTGGCCGGAGACGCCAGGTGGATCGCTGCCGACGCCTCGCCCATGCGGGCCCGGAAGTTCCGGTTGGCCGTCGAGATGATCCGTGCATCCGGAGGAGGCACAGGGTCCGAGGTCCCACAACAGGGGCCGCATCCGGTCTCCGTGATCACCGCCCCATGAGCTGCCAGACGTCTCAACGTGCCGTCCGCTTCCAGAGCGGCGCGTACCCGGGGAGATGGCGGGGTGACGACCATGGTCACGTCCGCCGCGATCCCGCCACCCGCGTCCAAAGCCTCGAGCGCGTCCCGGAAGTCGTGGGCCCGGCCGCCGGCACAGGTTCCCAGGAAGACCCAGTCGATGGGCGTTCCCACCACATCCGTCACAGGGACCCCGTTGGCGGGCTGATGTGGGAGGGCGACCAGTGGATTCAGTGCAGAGCAGTCGACTCGGAGCTCATCGGCGAAGTGCGCGGCGGGGTCTGATTCCACGGGGAAGATCCCCGCTTTCGCTCCCATTTCTGCAGACATGTTGGAGAGGACCATCCGCTCCTCCAGGGGAAGTGCATCGGCTGCCGGGCCAACGAACTCGATCGCCCGATACGCCGCCCCGTCTGAGCCCACCTCCCTGACCACCTCGAGGGCCACGTCCTTTGCTCCAACCCCCCTGGGCAACTCCCCGTCGAGAACCACGCGCATGCTCTCGGGAACCTTGAGCCAGACCTTCCCGGTGAGGAGCGCAGCAGCCAGGTCGGCCGACCCGATGCCCGTGGCGAACGCGCCCATCGCACCGCAGGTCACGGTGTGGCTGTCGGCTCCCACAACCAGGTCGCCGGGGATCACCCGGCCCGTTTCCATCGCAACCTGGAAGCTGATCCCGCCGCCGACAGGGAGGAGTTCTACTCCGTACTCGGCGGCGAAGGATTCCATCCGGGCATGGAAGCGTCGAGTGGAGGGGGATGTCGGCGGTGAATAGTGGTCACGGGCAAGGAGGACCCGCTCCGGATCAGGGACTGCCTTGCCGCCCATGGCCTCGAAGTACTGGATGGCCATCGGGGTGGACCCGTCGGTCCCCAGAATCAGGTCGGCCCGGCAAACCACGATGTCCCCGGCTCGGGCATCAACCCCGGCATGGGCACCCAGGATCCCTTCGGAAACGGTACGCCCGAGGGAAGGGCCCCGGGTCGACTCCGAACCACCTCGATGCATCGAATCGCCGGTGGTCATGGGGCGGCCGTCACACTCTGGTCAGCGTGCTCGAGGTCTCTTCGAGAACGTCCATCGTGCGATCCACATCCGCCATCCGGATGTCCCCCATATGGCCGATGCGAATGCAACGGGACTTGTAGGCCCCCAATCCGACGGCGATCTGAATGCCCTGCTCCCGGACGCGGCGCCGAACCTCCTCCGGGACCAGGCCCTCCGGAACCCGAAGCGCTGTCAGGGTCGGAGATCGGTCCAGGATATCCTCCCCTTGGAGACCAAAGCCGAGCTTGGCGGCCCGCTCCCGGACCCGGACAGCCATGGCCTGGTGACGGTCGAACACGGCGCCGTCCCCCTCTTCCCGGATCATCCGGACGGCCTCCAGGAGTTGAAGGACCAGAAGGACAGGGGTGGTCCCGGGGGTTTCTGGACGAGACCGGGCCAGGGTGCGGCGGATGGCCGCGAAGTCCAGGTAGGATCTGGGCATCCCTCCGTGCTGAGCGGACTCCCAAGACCTCTCCCCCACGACGGCCAGGGACATCCCAGGGCTGGACATCAGGCACTTCTGGGAGGACACAACGGCAAAGTCCAGACCCCAGGCGTCGAAGGAGAAGGGCGTTCCTCCAATCGAGGAGATCCCGTCCACCAGGACCAGCGCGCCGTGCTCCGTGGCGACGGCAGCGACTTCGGAGACGGGATTCAGTGCCGCTGTGCTCGTGTCTGAATGGACCAGAAGAACGGCCCGGGCATGAGGGTGGGCGCCCAGGGCAGCCTTCACCTCATCGGGGTCCACGCTCCGCTCCCAATCCTCGGCGATCCTCACGACCTCCAGGCCGTGGCGCTCGGCGAATCCGGCCCACATCTCCCCGAACTTCCCATTGCAGGCGGCGACCACCGTCTCCCCGGGGAGAAAGAAGTTGACGATAGCGCCCTCCATGGCCGCCCGGCCCGTTGCATGAATCGGCAGGATGTCGGCAGAGGAAGCTCCGAAGAGGGGCCTCACACCCTCCAGGAGCTCGGCCAGGGAAGCGGAGAACTCCGGCGTCCGGTGATGGAGGACCCGATGACCCGCCTGCAGGACTCTCTCCGGGATGCGGGTCGGCCCCGGAGTCATGAGAAGGGGGGGGTGCCCCCCCACGCCGGTCTTGAACTCCGGTCCCCCTCCCCCGCCATCGAAGCTCACTCGATGACACCCTTGGCCCGCAGGATCTCGTCGATGTCGGCCTTGAAGAGGTGACCGGCCTTGATCTCTGCAATCCGGTTCCTCTCCCGTTCCTCTAGGGCCCGGACCCGGTCCAGCACTTCGGCCGCCTCCTCCCGGGGCACCACGGCCACCCCATCCTCGTCACCCACGACGATATCCCCGGGCATGACCACCGTGTTGCCGCAGGAGACGGGGACGTTGATCTCTCCCGGCCCGTCCTTATCCCCACCCCCTGGAGTCACCGATCGGCTGAAGGCTGGAAGCTCCAGCGCACGAAGGCCATCCACATCCCTGATGGCGCCGTCCACGACGATCCCACCCAACTCCGCCCCGACCGCCGTGTGACCCATGAGCTCGCCGAAAACCGCGCTGGTCGTGTTCCCGTTGGTGGAGACCACAACCACGTCCCCGGGGGTGGCCACCTCCAGGGCTTTGTGAATCATGAGGTTGTCACCAGGCCGGGCATTCACCGTGACAGCCACCCCGCAAAGGGAAAGGCCTGTCCGATTGACGATTCCCGGGTCCATGAAATGGAATCGGCCCATGGCGTCGGCCAGGTTGGAGGAGGCTTTTCCTTTGAACGCGTCGACAAGGTCCACCGGTGGGCGGGGAACGGTCTGGACAATCCGGAAGCCGAGCTTTGGGGGCATGGTGCAATCCGCTCCTCATCTTATGGGGAAAGAGAAGGTACGGCCGGGCAGGAAGGGGTCGCCAGATGAGGGTCGGGGACCTCTCCTACCTTAATGTCAACGAGAGACTGTGGGGCCGAGCGTTCGATCCAGGAAATCATTGATGGCCGGGATACGAGTCTCCAAAGGGACCACGTGTCCCCCGCCATCCAGGAGCACCAACTCCTTCGGCTCCCGCAGAAGGTTCCAGAGCGGCAGCCCCCGGGTGAGCCAGGGGTGCTCCTCGTCACTCCGGCCGTTGAGGAGTAGCTTCGGAACGGAGAGGTAGGGAGCGAAGTTGACGTTGTCGGCCTCGGGAAGGGTGGGTTTCACGCGTTCATCAATTCCACCACCGATGTACACGACCGCCTTGTACCGGTCGTCCACCACGGAAAAACCCAACCGGGATCCCGCCCCAAAACTCACGGCCACATAAGCCAATCGGTCTGGATCCACATCCCCTCTGGCTTCGACGTAGTCGATTCCGAGACGCAATTCCGTGGTCTGCTGGACCATCAGGTCCCTGAACCGGACGGAGCTCGGTTCCGGCGGGAGAAAACCCGGATCGATGGCCCACTCCATCTCTTCCGGGAGGGTTTGACAACAGAATGCGCCGGATCCCGGCACGTAGACGATCGTCTGATACGGCGGGTTCGAGGTCTTCGGGGCATAGAAGTACAGGAGGATGGAGTCCGTTGCAGGCCCGTCGATCCAGATGCGCTCTCTGGTCCAGGATGGCATTTCGACCGTGTCGACCAGACGGGGTTTGGGAGGTTGGCGATCGTACTGGTAGTGGGCGAGGAGCGTGCGATACGTGGCCTCATCGACGGGAGTATAGACCGGCGAGCGCGTGTCGAGGTCGATCTTCCCGATCCCCTGATCACCGGACCCGAGGGATTTCGCGCACCGGAAGCCGAGGGCCGCAGACGAGAAGGAGACCGCAGCGGACGCATACTCCGTATAGAGGTAGGAGGGGCCCTCCCAGGACCCTCCGGTAACGGCGAAGCCATCGCCAAAGGGATTGGCCGTCCATTCACGGACGTTACCGGCCATTCCATACGCGCCATAGGGGCTGACGCCGAAGGGAAACGCGTCCACGGCAGTCGGGCCATCGCTGGCGAAGTTCGACCGCCGGGTCGCTGATCCTGCCGAGGTCATCAACCCCCAGGGCATCAGGACACCTCGGTGGGAGATCTGACCGTCCCGGGCTGTCTTTTCCCACTCGTAGACGGTCGGCAGCCGCTTTCCAAGGGAGCGACAGTAGGCTGATGCCTCGTACCGGGAGATCCCGGTCACAGGGAAGGGCGCCTCATCCTCTGGGAATCCCTGCCGGACCCAGCCCCTCGGACCCGCAAGCCCGGTCCGGTCGACGAATCCTGATTTCAAGCCGTCCGGAGTGTCGCCCCAGTGCGCATCCGCGGGATAGCCGCCTCCCCTGAGGAATTCCTGGAAAGCTCCATTTGTCACTTCGTGGCGATCGATCAGGAAATCCTGAAGGGGAACGGACAGGCCGGTGGGTGCATCGGGACTCATCAACTCGTACTCGCCCCCGGGTACCCTCACCATCTCAGGGGGAACGCTTTCCGTTGGATCCAGCTCGAGGGAAAAAGTGACCCGGTGCGCTTCGCCGGCTCCGCCGCCCTCTCTAGCCAACTCCGTCGATGCGATCCGCTCGATGGGGAGGAACCCGTCCAGGGAAACCACGATCCGATGGTCCGCCCTGGGAACCCGGTAGTCGATGATCGGCGTCACGCCGATGGATAGAGCCTCGGTGCTTTCCCCTGGATTCTCCGGAAACCGCTGAAGGCTGACCTCCGCCCCTTCCGGATTGCTTCTCACCGTCAGGAGGTTTGAAATGATGGGCATTTGGGCGCCGAGCGTGGGATGGTCGGGAATCCACTGCTCGGCTTCTGTCGCGAGGGCATAAGCTTCCACGAAGTTCCCCCCGTCGGCGAGGGTGGACGCTTCCAGAAGCGAGCTTCGAGCATTCGACACCTGAATGGTCCGCCACCCGAAGAACCCGAGCACAGCCACTGCCACCGCGGATATCCCTAGCGCCATCCTCGATGCTCGTCGACCAGGGCCAGAGGGTCGGATGGCTGCGCAGGCCTCGGACATCTCGCGCGGCGTTTCGAAACGATCCTCCGGACGCTTCGCCAATGCTCGAGTAATCGCCGAATCGACGACCTTCGGTATTTCCGGCCGCCGTTCCCGGGAGGACGGCACGGGATCGGAGAGGGCCTTGGCCACGATGGCCTGCGCGGAGGGGCCCGAATAGGGCGCTTCTCCCGTCAGCATTTCGAAGAGGAGGCAACCCAGGGAGTACACATCGCTCCGGCCGTCGACGGACGTCTCTCCGCCAATCTGCTCCGGGCTCATGTACGCCGGGGTGCCCAGAGAGAGTCCAGTGGCCGTGAGTTGGGTCCGGTGGGCTCCCGACACCGCCAGCGCGATCCCGAAATCGGCCACCAATGCTTCTCCATCTTCGAGGAGCACGTTGGCCGGTTTGATATCTCTGTGGACGATCCCCTTCCCATGAGCGTAGGAGAGGGCCGCAGCGACGTCTGTTGTGATGGAGAGCGCCTCGTCAACCGGAAGACGTCCGTCTCTCTCCAAACGCTCCCGGAGCGACTCTCCCTGGACGAAGGGCATCACGTAGTACAGGAACCCGTCAGCCTCCCCAGAGTCGAAGAGGGGAAGAATGTGGGGGTGACGGAGGTTGGCCGTGGTCTTGATCTCCCCGAGAAACCGCTCACCGCCCAGGACGGCAGCCAGCTCGGGTTTCAGCACCTTCAGGGCGACCTTCCGCTCGTGCTTCACGTCGTCGGCCAGATATACCGTGGCCATACCGCCCTGACCGATTTCCCCCTGGATTCGGTACCGGCCCTCGAGGGCCTGATTCAGGCGGGCGACGGGATCATCCATGGGGCACCTCACGGCAGGTTCGGCACGGCCACAAGACGGCAACACGCCGGTCTCGGGTGGCGAAATATCTGAAAGATGGGAGACGAACCAATCTGTATAGGAGGCGGGAGGCGCGCCAGGAGTTTCTCAAGGTACCGTGACCCGATCCTGGCGGTACCGCCTCGAGGAGCCTAGCCTCCATTCCCAGAGGCATCTCCGATCCTCCGGCAACGACTCGTGGTCCCCGAAACCCCGTGAGTCCCTTCATGAGAAACCCCTTCACACACCCGGTCCCCTTCGACCTCCTCCCCCGCGTGGCAGCCTGTGTCCTCCTGGCCGTCGCAACCGCCCAATGCGGAAGTCCTTACCCCCCACCCCCGGACACAAGGATCGAGCCGGCAACGGACGTCATCCACGGTGTCGAGATCACGGACGACTACCGCTGGCTGGAAGCGCAGGATGCCCCGGAAACGAGGAGGTGGATTTCCTCCCAGAACGAATACGCCGAGCTGATCGTCGGCGAGTCCCCCCTGAGGAACCGGATCCGCGCCCGCCTCCGGGAGCTTCAGGACATTCCCGACGGGGGAGGGACCCGCCGCTCAGGCGAGTTCGAGTACTTCAGCATGCGCCGGGCAGGGGAGGAGGCACCGAGGATCTATCGGCGGCCGGCCCCATCTGACATCGGAGAGGAACAGGGGGTGGCTCCGGCGGATGCACCATGCCAGCAGGAAGAGCCCAGCCTGGAATGCGCATACGAGGTGGTCTTGGATCCGGCGGACATCGATCCCACGTACCGGACGATCCTCTCTATCGCCGGATTCTCGCCCGACGGCAGTCTCATGTTGTATACCATCCGCCAGGGTGGAGCCGACGAGGTGGAGTACCGGATCCGGGACACGGAAAGCGGAGAGGACCTGCCGGATCGCCTGCCCAACGCGTTGTACAGCGGGGTGGAGTTCGACGAGGACGGTACGGGATTCTTCCACACCTACCGTTCACGGACTACCGGGCCACGGATCCGCCACCACACCCTGGGAGACGATCCCTCCCATGACATCGAGATATGGGGGGAAGGCATCGGACCCACCGCCTTCATCAACATGGACATCGTTGCGGACGGGCGGTACCGCGTCTTCACGGCGCAACATGGATGGGCCCGTGACGACATTTACCTGCAGGATACTGGTGGGGGGGGTGGAGTGGCGGGGCAGGGCGAGATTCGGCCCGTAGTCGTGGGGGTCCCAGCCCATTTCGACATCCGATACAGGGACGGCCGCTTCCTCATTCGTACCGACTGGGAAGCTCCCATGTACCGGCTCATGGTCATGGACCCGTCCGCACCCGAGCCCGAGCACTGGGACGAGATCCTACCGGAGGCCGAAGACCTCCTTCAAAGCTACACGTTCATCGGTGGGAGGATCTACGCCACATATCTGCACGAGGTCAGCGATCGCATCCGCGTCTTCGATCTGGACGGAACCCCCACCGGTGAAGTGGAGGTCCCCCCGTACTCGTCCGTGAATATCCGGGGGAACGGCGAGGGCAAGGCGATCCTGACGGTGAGGGGGCGCCTCACTCCGGCCACGACGTACGACCTTGACCTGGAAACAGGGGAGCGGGAGGTCTCGGAGGAACCGGAGGTCCCATTCGACGGGTCACCGTACCAGGTGGAGCAGGTCTGGTTCGAGTCCACCGGGGGAGTCAGGGCCCCCATGTACGTGATGCACCGAAAGGGAATCACGCTGGATGGAAGCCACCCCACCATCCTGAACGGCTACGGGGGATTCAACTCAGCCATCAAGCCGGGCTTCTCCACGACTGCAGCACTCTGGTTGGAGCTGGGCGGCATATACGCCGTGGCCACCCTCAGAGGCGGAAGCGAGTTCGGAGAGAGTTGGCACCGGGACGGGATGCTTCAAAACAAACAGCACGTCTTCGACGACTTCATCGCCGCCGCCGAGCACCTCATCGCGAACGGCTACACGAGCCCTCAGCGTCTGGCCATCTCCGGTGGCAGCAATGGCGGTCTCCTGGTCGCCAGCGCCATGACCCAACGACCCGAGCTCTACCGGGCGGTGCTCTGCACCTATCCGGACCTCGACATGATCCGGTTCCCCCAGTTCACCGAAACCAACAACATGCCGGCTCTCCTGGAGTACGGGGACGCCACCGATCCCGGGATGTTTGAGCACATCCGGCAGTACTCCCCTTATCAGGCGGTGCGAAACGGGGTGGATTACCCCGCGGTGATGTTGACTACCGGGGATCTCGACACCCGGGTCCCACCCCTTCAGGCGAGGAAAATGACGGCTCGGCTCCAGGCCGCCACCGCATCGGGCCTGCCGGTTGTGCTCTGGTACGACTCCAGGGGAGGGCACGCCGCAGGGCGAGGTCGGCCCCTCAGCATCCGCGTCGAAGATTCGGCTCGGGAGCTCGCCTTCCTGGCCCAGCAACTGGGACTCGAGGCGGGCCAGAGTCAGTGATCAACGAGCCCAGGTGCGGCCAGCACCGAGCAGACACGTATCCGCTTCCACACCAGTGAGCCGTCAGATGAACCGATCCGTCCGCAGCACAACCGCCGCCGTACTCTTCGCCCTGACCCTCCCGATGTCCTCCTCGGCGCGGCAAGTCCAGGGCTCACTGACCGATCAGATCGACGCTCGATTCGAGCATCTCACCAGGTCGAATTCCCCAGGGTTGGCCATGGTGGTCGTGCGGAACGGCGAGGTGGTCCTCAGGCGGGGCTACGGGCTCGCCAACCTCGAGCACCAGATCCCCATCACGCCCTCGACGGTCTTCGACATCGCGTCGGTGTCGAAGCAGTTCACGGGTCTGGCGATCTCGATCCTGGTGGAGGAAGGAACGATCTCGTTGGAGGACGACGTCCGGGACTACATCCCGGAACTGGCAGACTTCGGCCACACCATAACCATCGATCACCTGGTTCATCATACCAGCGGGATCAGAGACTGGCCCGGTACGTTGGGAGTAGCTGGGTGGCGGATGGATGACGTGATCTCCTTCGATCAGATCCTCA
>JBDHCH010000166.1:0-8608 GCA_039592115.1 Gemmatimonadota bacterium
GCGGAGCTTTCCGGTCTGCGGAATGTCAAAGGCATTAATCCTCCCTACCCGCACCCAGACGTAATTAATCTGCCCGGCGATAGGATCCTGCCATTCGAGGCCGACAGGGTTTGGCACATGCACAGAAAACCAGACGCCCGCCGAGTTTACGGCAACGATGGCGTCCGACATGTAGTAATCAGGATCGCCGTCAGTGATGATCCAGGTGACCGGAGCCCAGGCGTCTCCTGCCGTCATGAGCAATAATCCTAAGGAAAGGACGAGTGGAAGGAGCTTTTTGTTCAGCATAATTGATTACCCCTTTGTGTAAAGTTGGTTGCCCTGAGCTTGTCGAAGGGTGTACTTCGTGTTCAAATGCCTATTTTAATGGATTTGGTCTTTTCCCATCCCATTTATCCCCTTTATCCCTGTTAAGAAAGAAAGTAGAAAAGAGCAACGATGAATGTGACTTTAATCCACCTGCCAGAAGGTCAGGGCTTTTTCCGAAATCCCCTCCAGCACCTCTCTAAGCTTTTCCAGATCCACATGTTTCTTTAAAGCTGCCGCCACCTGCTCAATGGCCGAATCTGTGGCGAAATTGTGGTCGGGCCGGAGAAGTAGAACCTCTTTATTCATCGTTTCGAAGTCCGTAACGGGTAACCGCTCTTCATCCGGGACCCAATCATCTATAAATAGAGCACGCAGTCCGACGGGCAGAACGTTGGCGAACGCAATGGCGCCTCTGAAATCGACTCTTCTTCTGAAAACCTGGAAAACCCCCTGCGTCATGGTATAGGCCATGTGGCTGCTGCCAAATCCCGCCTCCTCCTTAACATCACGGAGAAAGGCGGCGAACTTGTCCGTTGCAACCATGTATTCATGAGGATAAGGCATATCTAATGTCCCCGATATTCATCCTGGCGTCTTTGCTTCTTTGCGCGAGACAGCTCTTTCCGTTTTTGCAGTAGCTGTTCTTTCCCCTGGATTATGGTTTCCTCTGCGGTGCGGCCTTCAGCCGGCCGCACTGCGTCCTCTGCGGTAAATTAGCCCTTGCTGCTTCTACGGGAACTGAGATCGCTTCGCTCAAATATCGGCTCGCGATGACAACCTTGCTTTTACTGCGTGCTGCGTGCTGCGTTCTGCGTACTCACAGGATCACGTATTCATCGTGATCCACAAATAGTATCCTCACCTCCTTAACACTCCCGCACCCCATAGCCTCCCACGCTTCCCTGTACGCCTCCAGCTGGGGCCGGTACTTTTCCCGGTCCATCGCGCCCGTCTTGTAGTCTACGATGACCCAGCCGTCGTCCTCCTCGAACACCAGGTCCATGACGCCGGACTCGAGCACCGGGCCCCGGGGCTTTTGCTTTTTCAGCCTCGTGTACGGCACCTCGCGCAGGGCGGTCTTCGCCCACCCTGCCTTTTCCCAGATCGTTGACTTCATGACCGCCCTGACGGTGTTAACAGCGCTTTCGGCATGCTCTCCTGAAAGCCCCTCTTCGACAAGGAGCGCCTCGGCGAGCTTTAAGAGCGTCTCGGGCTCCTTGCCCGGCTGCTCGCCCGCCGCCTCAAGCAGCCTGTGGATGACTGTTCCCCACTCCGTGCCGTGCTCTCCCGTGGGCGCGGCCGCCTCCGGCCGTGTGTGGTCCGCCAGCCGCGACGGGTACTCCTTGCTGTAAGTAGGGCCGGCCAGGGCGGTCCACCGGTTCCGGCTGGTCTGCGGATCCCCGTCGTCGTCCGGTCCGAGGTCGGCCTCGGGAAGCTCAGGGGGCTCGAGGTCCTCCGGATCGTTCAGGGGGATTGCATCTTTCAGGTGCTCATTGAAAAAGGCCCAGGTGTGGGATCCGCCCATGCCCTCCATGTGGGAGATGACCAGCATGCTCCCCGCCCGGGTGGCAGCGACGTAAAGGAGCCGGATGAGTTCGGCCTCCAGAAAAGCCTGCTCCCTCGGGGCCCAGGTGTCGTCCCAGCCCGGGGGCTTTGCCACGGGGGCGCCTTTTCCCCAGGGAGTGTCCGGTCCGACTATCTCGGCGTATCCTTCGCCGCGCGAGCCCTCCCGGACGATGTGAAGGGACGGTGTCGTGGGCCACTTCCCGGTGGGTGTCGCCAGGAAAACCACCGGAGCCTCGAGGCCCTTGACCTTGTGCAGGTTCATGACTCGAACATATGACGGCGGCTCGGGGCGCACCGCCGCCGGGTCGTATTCCTCCTCGCCGGTGACGATGCCGTGGAGGGTCTCGATGACGTGGTCTAACGTGGGCCGCCGCGACCAGGCTTCCCTTAAAAGCTCGAACGTCTTGTAGATGCTCCCGGCCCGGATGTCCCCGTCCTCCTCCGAGGCCGCGAGAGCCGCAAGTCCAAGGTCCTCGGTGATGCGTTCTAAGGCCGGTACCGGAGCGAGTACCGCCAGCCAGCGGGCGTAAAGGCGAAGGCGCTCGAAGATGTCGGTAAAGACCTCGGCCGTCCCCCTGGCGAGCTCTCTGGGAAGGGGCCTGTCCCACCTGAACTCGCCCCTCGCGAGGCGAAGCTCTAAAAGGAGAGGATCGGGTACGGCGAAAAGGTCGCTCCTTAAAACGGCCACCGCCGCCACCGGGTCATGTGGGCGTGCGGCCGCCCTAACCGCCAGGTAAAGGTCCGCCAGGTGGCTGACCCGGCCCATGGCTGCCCCCCCGGTTATCCGGTGGGGGATGGCAAAGCGGTCAAGGGCGCTGGAGAAGGGGGAGAGGTGGTCCTTCTTCATGGTCACTACGAGAAAGTCCGCCCAGGTGCACGGCCTGGCCTTGCCGTCCTTCCCCGTCACCGTGGCCCCTGTGTCCACCAGGCTGCGGATGGTCCGTGAGATCCTGTCCGGCTCATACTCCATGATGAGGCGCTGGTTCGTGCACCGGGCCGGGATGGGGATGGTCCTGACGCCCGCAAGGTAGGATTCGCCCGGTGTTTCCCGTCCGGGGCTCAAGGGGACGTAGGCCGGGGCCTCGTCGGTTTCCTCTTCGGGGAAGTGAGGGGCGAAAACGTCGTTGATCCATTCGAGGAGTTCGGGCCGGGACCGGAAATTGGCGGCAAGGGCCAGCTTCTCTCCACCTCCGGCAGTGATGATGGCGCGGACCTCGTTATAGATGACGATGTCGGCGCGGCGGAACCGGTAGATGGACTGCTTGGGGTCACCCACGACGAAGAGGGACCCGGGGCGCGGCACGCACCTCCTCCAGTTCCACTCGTGGTGGTCCGTGCCCGTGAGCAGCAGCATGACCTCGGCCTGGACGGGATCGGTGTCCTGGAACTCGTCGACAAGAAGGTACCGGAACCGGTCGGCGAAATAGCCCCTGACCTCCGGGTTATCCCGGAGCATGGCCGCCGTGTATAGGAGCAGGTCCTCGTAGCTCAGCGCCCCCTCGAGGCGGCGCATGTGGCGGTAGCTTTCAACAGCGGGCAGCATGGCTTTTACCGCCGCCGCGTACCGGTACTGCATGAAGGAGCGCACAGCCGGCATGGCGACGTCATTTTTAAACGCCTCCCAGCGGGCGGCTTCGGTAAGGGCCTGCTCCTTGCCCCCCGGGTAGAACTTGTGGCGAGGGGTGGCGTCGGGTTCGAAGTTCTCCAGGATCCGGAAAAGATCCAGCGTCTTCATCGGGTCTCTGGTATTTCTTACCATGCGCACGACGCGCCGCATCTTGGGGATGAGCTTGTCTGTCCCGACGTCGCCGGGGATCTCGGAGAGCAGCTCTCTCATGTGGACCATGTATTGCGCCAGGGCTTCCCCGGTTTCGACAAAGTCCGGCGGGACCGGTTCGGGCGCGGGCCACCTGGTGACGTCGGGGTGGCTCACCATGGTGGTAAAGAGCCCGAAAAGGTCCCCCGGCGCCAGGCCTGCCACACGAAGATGGCCCTGCATCGTGTCATTGGCCTGTCCGGCCATGTGCTCGTCGAAGGCAAGCCGGCGGAGCCGGGCCTCCTGGGCGTCGTCAAGCTCGGTAAAGCCTGGGTCGATGCCGGCTTCGACGGGACGCTCCTTCAGAAGGCGGGCGCAGAAGGAGTGGATCGTGCCAACGAAACTGCGGCCCGACTCCTCAAGCCCCGTGCGGAGGCGGGCGGCCTTTTCCTCCTCGTTCTTTTGAAGTGACAGAGCCAGTGACTTTTCCAGCTCGAGGACAAAGCGGACCTTGAGCTCCGAAGCCGCCTTGCGGGTGAAGGTGACGGCGGCGATGTGGGCCGCCTCGGCCCTGCCCGAGGCGATGAGGGCAGCCATGCGGCGGACCATGCTGGTGGTCTTGCCGGTGCCCGCAGCGGCTTCTACGAGGAAGTTGGTGTCGAGGTGCTCCTCGATCCGTTTACGCTCGCGGCTATCCGGCAGCGTCACTCCGGCGCCCTTAGAGGTACCCACGGAGCCTCCTCATGGGATCGAGGCGGGGGTCGTCCCCCTCCTGGAGCTTGACGGCGACGCGCCGGGCCTGGGCGCCGGTGTCGCCGCAAATTAAGGTGTAGTCGCACCAGGTACAGTCATCAGCCGTATCCGTGGGCGCGAAGCACCCCGACTCTGCCAGGTGACACAGGTCCTCGAGGATGTCCATCCTCTCTTCTAGCTCCTCCCTGCTCAGGACGACGCTCTCCCCCTGGTCGCGGGAGGTGGGGAAAAGGAAGCGGAAGGCCGCCACCGGAGGCGCCAGGGCCAGGGTCTGAATGAGGCGCGCCTCGACCATGAGAAGGTACAGGAGGTGCTGTACGATGCGGCCTTCGCCAAAGCGGTCCTTCCCGGTAAAGGGTGTTTTGCTACCGGACTTGTAGTCGGTGATAACGAACTGCCCGTCGCCGCGGCGGCGGTCGATGCGGTCGACCCTACCCCGGACCCTGATGACCCTGCCGCTTGAAAGGGTAACGGGGATCGGCTCGGGGCAGTCGAGCTCTGTCGGCAGGACGGTGGACGCCATCCCTAAGGAGGCCTCGGCGTAAAGGGGCTCGTGGTCGGCTGTGAACAGCTCCTCTTCAGTAAGGAAAATGCGGACCGAGTCGGCCAGTTGGGACGCTTCGTGATCCCTGACCTGGTGCGAGGAAGGCGGCGCGGCGGCCTCGTGGCGGCTGAGCAGCTTCTCGAGGGCCCACAGAAGCTCAGGCCCGTCGCGATCGGCATCAGGCGCATCGCCCGTCTTTATGAGGCGGTCCATGTACTCATGGAAAAGGTCGTGGAGGATGGTCCCCCGGTCGAGGGGCGAAAGCCACCGGTCCGGTTCGGGCTGCTCCTCGTCCACCCGCGTAATCTCAAGGAGATAGCTGAAGAAATAGCGCAGGGAGCACCTGCCCAGGGTCTGCAGGCGGTTGGCCGAGACCGCAGGACCCTTTTCCGACATCATGTCGAGCTCGGGGGGCAGGGAGCCCACCAGGCCCTCCCAGGAGGAGGGCGCCATACCACTCCTGCGGTCCCTTGCCTCCTGACCCTGCTTAAGATGCGCAAAACGGCCCATGAAGGCGGGCCGGGCGTCGGGTATAGACAGCGGGACGGTGAACCGGTCGATCCACCACTCGGCCGAATCGAGGCAGGCCCCCGCGCCGGGATCGATAAAGCCCCCCGGCGGCGACAGGTGGGCGAGGAGGGAATCCTGGTCGGCAAGGGGGTCTTTCAATATCCTGTAGGCCCTGACCAGGGCGGCCCCGGGGAAGGTGTCGCGGTCCCGCACCAGGTCCTGGAGGCTGCAGGCAAGCGTCAGGGTGGCCGGGATCTTGCCGTGTACGCTGTCCGTGCGCGCAGCGAGAGCCGCTAAAGACTCTTCGCGGCGTCCGAGGTCTTCCCCGGCAAGGCGCAAAAGGCCCGATATCTCCTCCCTCTCCCGGTCGAGAAGGACGGGCTCCGGCCTGTCCGAGCCCGGGTGGCGGCTGTCGTCGAGCCCCAGGACGATGACGTGGGGCCGTCCCGAGTGGCCGCCGGCGCTCAGCGGGGCGATGTGGACCTTCCCCGCCCTGGGCGCGCTCCCGGCGACCCGCACCTCACCGGCGAGCGATAGCAGCCAGCTTAGAGGTTCACCAGCAGGGACGTGGGCCAACTCCTCCATTCGGCGCCCGGCGTCGGCGATGTCCTTGAGCAGGGCGGTTCGGGCATACTCGTCAAGCTCCCCGGCTGTCCGGACACCCTCGACGAGGAACCGAAGGGCGCAGTCAAGGACGTTGGGAAGGGAGTCATTCGGGCCGGGTATGGTCCGGTTAAGGGTTTTCAATACACTTTCCAGGGAGGCGATGGCGGATACATCCAGCTTAACTTCCGGCGCCTCGTCCCCCTTTTCTGCTTCCCTGCGCCGGCCGACAAGGGCATCGATGATAGCTCCTAAGTCCCTGGCGGTCCCCGGTGCGATCTGCCGCAGGGTGTCCGCCGCCACGCCCCGCTCTGCCAGCCCCCCTCCACCGTCCATGAAAAGAAGTCCTTCCCGGACCATCCCCGCCAGGGCGGCAACGGGGAATCCTTCGAGGATCCACAGCGCCCAGGCGGTAAGAGCTCTTCCCGGGCGGGAATAGCGCACAGGGATCCCCTCGGAAAAGGAGGCGGGAAGGGCGTCAAGGTCCCCGGTCTCAACACCCGAGTACCTGGCGAGGGTCTCGAAGAGGAGCGGAAGGTAGGTGTCACGGTCGGTGTAGAGGATCTCCACCTGGTCGAAGGGCCATCCTTCGGCAAGGCAGCGGCGAAGCGCGGCCCGCACCTCGTTCACCTCACCGGAGGCGCCGAGGATCTGTAAAGAGCCATCGTTAAAGGGAGGGGGGGCGTCGCCGGGGGAGCCGAGCCACGCCATGCGGCCCAGGTCCGTAAGCGGTTCCTTTTCGGGGGGGCAGACGGGCAAAAGCCCCTTGACGGTCACGGCGGGGAGGAGGTCCAGTACCCTTTCCTCGGGCCGGCCCAGGCCCGTGTCGTCCGGCACGAGGAGGAACCTGTCATCGGGCCAGGATATGGCGCCGGTTTCGATCTTTCCAGCGACATCCGCGAGGAGCCCGCTGTGGTCCACATACCCGCCAGCGGTAAGCCCTTCCTCGTAGTCGGCCAGCAGGTCCGCCAGCTCCTCCATTTTAAGGTTTTGATTTTTCTCCGTTTCCAGTTCTGCGGGCGTGACGCCCGCAGAACGAAGCTCCCCCAGGGTCTTCGCCAGGGCTTTTACCAGTGCAGGGTATACCTCCAGGGTTGTGAAATAACGCGGACCTTGAGCTCGGAGCTCATGAAGGACACGGGACATGAGGATCTCGACGCCCCGGTCGGATAGTAGTTTGCCGGCATCTGCACCGGAAAGCTCCAGCACCAGGCTACGGAAAGTGGTGACCCGCAGGTTCACCGCTGGCTGCCCTGTACGCGCCACCTGCTCCACCCACTGGTTCCCGACGCGCCGGTTAGGGGCGAGGAGCCATTTCTCGGCGAGAAGATGCTCGCGGCAGATGGTAGCTAAATTCTGAATAAAAGTATTTGGCAAGAAAGATTCCAAATTCCATCCGCCTTCGCTAACGCCTACCGACCAGCTTCGTCGAACGAGGATTCCAAATTTTAAATAAGAAAACCTAAAAGTCTTAACGCGGAGGGCCGCCCGCCGTCGCCAAGGCTATGGCGGACAGGCAGGAACGCCACCTCCCAGGCGTTTTCGCAGGGGGCCGCTGTTAAATACTGGAAGAAATTACAGGCCCAACTGCGGTTCTCTGCGATCGTGCCACAGCCGGCACGCCTGCCCTTCGACGCATTTCATTTGCTCAGGGCCGTGAGTTTGTCGAACGGCGGTACTCTGCGTTAATTCTTTTACCGCATTTTGAGAAACCGGGATTGCTTCGTCACCCTGGGCTGCCTCGCCGCTCCTCGCAATGACAACCGCCTTGTCATCGCGAGCCGATATTCAAGCGAAGCGATCTCGGGTTCGCCGGCTTTCTGCCAAATGCAAATTCAAAATCAATATTAACAGGGATAAAAGGGATGGAAGGGATGAGAAATCAAAAAACGCTTTAGTTTGAAGTTATAAACTATTCTTTTATCCCCTTAATCCCTGTAAATTATTCCGCTTTCACAGGAACTGCTCCTCCCCCAGGATTTTGTCTCCTCTGCGGCCCTTTGCGGTTCGGCCGGGAATGGCCGACCTGCGGCTCTCTGCGTTAAGGCTTTTACTGCTTTCACAGGAGCCGTTTTTCTTCTAGACCCTAGACCCTAGACGCTACACTAGAAAACCTACGGCTGAAAGGTTCCCTTAACAGCCACTTCAGCCAGAGGTTTTCTGGTGTTCGGCTGCTCCATCTCCTTCACCTCCGGCGGGAGGGCTTCCCGGTCGCCGTAGGCACCCATAGCGATGGCGCACATGGCCTCGTACTCCTCCTCGGGGACGTTCAGCAGCTCGTAAGCATTCTCCTGGGAAAAGCCCCCCATGCCGTGGGCGTAAAGGCCGAGCATCCTGGCCTGGAAGGCCAGGGACACCCACGCGGCGCCGCAGTCGTGCTGGGCCCAGCGGTTGGGACGGTTTTTGCGGGCGAAGGTGCGCCTGGCGAACAGGACCGCCAGGATCGGGGCGTTTTTCGCCCACACCCTGTTCCCCTCCATGAGGATCTGCAGGAATGTGTTCCTCTCCTCCTCCGACGTCCCGTACACGAACATCCACGGCTGTTCGTTAAAGCACGATGGCGCCCA
>JBDHCH010000167.1:0-14814 GCA_039592115.1 Gemmatimonadota bacterium
CCGACCCAAGGACCCGGCCCACGGCCAACGCAAAGGCTTCCCACTGGGCCTCCTCGTTCGCCAGCTGCTTCACCCCTCTTGGTGTGAGGGAGTAGACCTTCGCACGCCTACCGCTGTCGGCCACACCCCACTTGGCCTTGATCCACTCCCGGTCCTCCAGTCGGTATAGCGCTGGATAAAGCGACCCCTGGCCAATCTCCAACACGTCCCGGGAGATCTGTTGGATGTGTTTGGAGATGGCCCAACCATGCATGGGCTGAACGGCCAACGTTTTCAGGATCAACAGCTCCAGGGTTCCGTGCAGTAGCTCGGGCTTTCCCTTTTTCACCGGAGTGCTCCGAAGTCAGGGGCGGCGGTCTATGCCTTGATTATCGACAACAACAGGGCCAATCTTCACCTCTTGTTGTCGATAGTCAAGGTATTGGTGGACCAAGAATGGGGGTGACCGTCAGCCGTCCGATCTCAAGCGGTCACGAAGGGCCCCGTCTGAGTCGATAGAGCCGAATGTGCTCGACGTCCATGGAGTCCAGCCAGAGCCCCATGAGGTAGTCGCCGCCGATCTCATGAATCGTCAGTCCAGCAGGGGTCCGGACTGTGGCCACTGCACGACCGGTTGAGTCGAATACCCTCCACTCCGGTGGCTTCTCCTCCCAGGGAAGGGCGTACTCTTCTACCCAGACGAACCCTCCGGGATCGCTCTGGAGGCTGGAGAAAGCAGGAAGAGTCTCGGGGAACTCGATGATGCGGTGAACGTTCTCATAGGTCCTTCGTTCGCTCTCGTCGGTGATCCCACGGAGCTGGTGCTCAAAGAACCGATCCCTTTCAGCCTGGCCGACCCGCCGGACTGGTCGATCCACCCGGGCCACGTACCTGAGCTCCCCGCTCGCTCCGAAGGCCTTCAACTCGTACGCATCCGAAACGCCAACCCAGATCAGGCCGCCGGCAAGGGCCGTATGAGCACTCCGTGCGAAGGGCAGGTTCCATCCCGCGACGGATCTGTTCGGCAGGACCTGGTTGAACTTCTCCCGGGCCGGGAACCGGCCGATGAGCTGCGGGGCACCCCCCTCGAGAGGTCGCGTGGCGAGGAAGAGCGTATCCCGAACGGCCCGGCTTCTTCCCCCACTCCTCCCATAGAACTGCACGCGAAAGAGGGCGATGGTGTCGGAGAGGAGGCCTCGGAGCCGTGGCCCTCGACCCTCCAGGGCTTCCAGCCGGATCAGTCGGCCGAACTCGCCAACGGGCGAGAACAGGGTCAACCGCGGAAGGATCGCATCGGCCACGACGATCGTGTCGCCCCTCCCCAACTCGAGGGCAGCGATCGTCTTGAACTCCCCGGGCCCCTCGCCCTCGCGGCCGACGGACCGAATAAAGGTGCCTTCGGGAGCATAGAAGCGGAGCTCGTTGGAGAGGGCGTTGGATATCGCGATCCGTCCATCGGGCAGACGTAGGGATGACCAGGGCATGGCGAGGTCATGACCCTCCCCGCCGTCAGCGGAGCCGATGTCCACGGACGGAATCGAATCGACGGTCCATTCGGGCAAAGCAGCGTCCGGGTTGGATACGATCGTGACACCGGCACTGTCCCACCGTGCCACATCGCTCAGAGCTCGGTCAGGCAGTCCGCAACCGACAAGGGGCAGACCGGCGAACATCAGGAACGGTGTCCAGAGCTTGATCTGCATGGCCTGGAAATCCCTGTGTTGTGTTGCCCTCGACTCACATCGGAAATGCCGCCGGACGCCCCCCAGGCTGCTCTAGAACGGATGCGCCCGGCGAGGTGTCACGCGCGTTGCAGCTGCCCTATACGTCTCCGCCTGAGGAGCCTCCACACCAGAGCCGCCACTCCCAGCAAAACACCCGCGCCCAGGACGACCCAGGCGACTGGCCCCCACCCGTAGACCGTCCAGACGATGGGATCCGCAATCCGTGCGATGGCCACAGCAAGCCCAGCATTCCCCGCGACCACGGCCGGCGCCGGCGTGCCGTCACCGACCTTTCGAGCAGTCCGTTCGATCCCCAGCTCCGGCTCTCTCTCATCCACTTCCATCCACATCTCCACGGCCCCTCCGGCCCCACCCATCCGGAATGTGAAGCTCCAGGGACCTTGCAGCAGATAGAAAGTGGTATCGGACTTCGCATACAACCGGGCTCGGCTCCGCCCACGAGGCTGGTACGTGAGGTACCCCTCCTCTTCCAACCGAACATAGTAAGAGGAGTTCCCGGACACGGATTCGTACTCGCCGACGTATCGTGCAAGGGTCTCCGTGTCCACCTTTTGGTTCCCCCACCCCTCCGGTGGTGGGCCAAAACGGAGGAGGTCCTCGAGATGCGTCGCAGCGCCGCTCGCAGGAAAAAAGGCAATCCGAGTGCTGAACCCTCCCGTGCCCCCACCGTGCGTGATCATCGGGGCCCGGCCGGGAATAGAGCTGATCCCCCAGGAGAATCCATACCCGGACCCCCCTTCCCCCCTCGTGCCCCGAGACTCCCGCGCCACCTCCATCGCCTTCTCCAACGCAGTTTCCGGGGGCCCGATGTTCGCTTTCAGGTAGGTGAGCATATCCAACAGACTGGCTCGGAGCCCGCCGGCGCCATCGATGGCTTCGGTCCCCGTCCAGTAGGGGACGGCCCGGCCGTCCTTGTGTCCCCAGACCATCCAATCTGCACATGCGCCGTTCAGCTCATACCCGGTGTCGTCCATCCCGAGGGGCCCGAGGACTCGCTCCTTGAGGAGCTCTCGGTAGCCCACTCCAGCGGCCCTTGCCAGCGCATGACCAAGAAGCCCGTACCCCAGGTTCGAGTACTCATACTCGGCACCCGGCAGGCGGCGGAGCTCATGGCCGGAAAGGAAGGCGTAGAGTATCTCCACGGTGTAGTCACCGTAGGGATCCCTCATCTCTGGGGGCCGGTAGTTGTCCGGGAGCCGTGGGAGTCCGGACGTATGTGTCGCCAGGTCGAGCAGGGTGATTTCTCGACCATCCAGAGACGGCACGCTCACCGAGTCGGGGAGGTAGGCTGCGACCGGATCCTCCAGGGCAACCTCCCCACGTCCTACCATCTCCGCGAGGAGCGTAGCGGTAAACGTTTTGTTGATGGATCCCAGGTCGAAGACCGATCGAGGACTCAAGGGGCGGGTGTCGCGGCCACCCGTTCCATAGCTGAGCATGCGGGTCGACCCGCCCGCCTCCAATACCCCTAGGACGATCCCCGGGGCTACGCCGTCCTCGACCAGGTACCTCAGCATGAGCCGGAGATCCTCGTCGGCGGGGAAGTGCTGGGCGCCGGTCGCCGCCGGAAGTCCGAACGAGATAGCGGCTCCCAGTAGGAGGTACCTGCGAACGAGTCTCACCATCGGATTCCCATTCTTCCTGACTGGAAAGCATGACGCACGATGCGTTGCGGACCTCATCGACGGAAGCCTGTGTCCGGTTGCTTCCTCTTCCGTCCGGATCCCCTTCGTTGCTCCGGGCCTACCGGACTCTGTTTCCCCAATCATCCGGACTCAACCCGGTACCTCTGTCGGTGGGGAAGGGACAGCCCCTTGGCACGTTTCCCTCCCCTCAGAGAGGTAGTCGGAAACCTCTCGTGAGACGGTGCCATCCCAATGGGATCGGTCCTCGACGCCTGTGACCCGGCAACCATGAGGTTCACAGGTGAGGCGGAATACCCGATCCTCGCCCCACATCGACAGCTCCTCCCTGAAAAGATGCACTCCTGAGAATCCGACCAGGATCGAAAGGTCCCCCTCCTCGGATCGGGCCTCAGCGACATAGACGAGCACGGCACCTGTATCGAAGGGAGTCAGGGGATCGTGTAGTGCCCATCCTCGGGAAAGGAGAGAGTCCCGGAGAGGACCTGGGAGAGCCTGACGCCCATCCGGATAGAACCCGGAGGCGAAACAGGCAGGGGAGTCGAGTGGAATCGTCCGGGCCATCGAGTCGATGACGGTGAGGTAGGCGACTTCGGAAACTCTCGTCTCAGAGGTACAACCCAGGCAGAAGACGCATAAGAAACCCGCATTGAGACTCTGGTTGAACCTCCTCAAAACACCTCCTCGCTCAGTACTGAGGCCGAACAGAGCAGGTCACCACCCTGAGGACGAGGGACCCGCTCCCTGAAACTGTGAGACCCAGGTGGATGGCCCACCAGCCGCATCCGTAGCGGGCGCGCCAGCCCCGGCGTCACCCGCCACCGTTGGACTTCACTTGCCGCCAAAACCTCGGGAAGAACATCGGGACCCGCCTTCTATACTCAGCATAAGAGGGGCCGAAGCGCCGCTCCAATTCTGGTTCCTCCACGAGCTTCAACTCCAGCACGTGTACCAGGATGTACCCCGGCGTCCAGATCAGAACCATCGAGAGGGAGTGAAGGAGTAGGCCAATACCGAAGAGCGCCAGGAATACACCGGTCAACATGGGGTTCCGTATTTTCCCGTAAAGCCCAGTCTGGATAAGCTCCTCAGGCGGGTTGAAGGGGACCGGCGTCCCTCTCGACTTGAAGAATCGGAGCACACACCACCCACAAATGATTGCCCCGATGGATAAGAGGATCGATCCACTGGCAACCGAGGCCGGACTGGGGGGAATTCCTTGGATGCGGAACCACTTGTCGGTTAGTAGGCCCCCAAAGATCACAATGGCCAGGGAACCTCCAAAAACAGTCAGCCCGACTGGCGTGAAGAGCTCACGGCGTTTCTTCGGGCCGGTGGCCACCGAATGAAACAGGTTCTGGAGACTCACTTCGGATTCCTCAGGTTTTTGTCCGGTTTCCACCGACCCGCTGCTTACCCTGGCCGGAGGGCACGACCTTCGCCTCTGCCGGCGATCTTGAGAGTCGCTCCACTCGCTCTCGGAAAAGAGTGCGATCAGAACCCCCAGGCACGATCACAAACGGCTCATTCCTCACCTCTGGAATTCATCCCGGCTCGTCCACAAGCTCAGGATCGCCAACAGTGACGGTGCCCAAAACAGAACCAGCGCCGTAATCACAGTCCCGGGATAGGTCGACCACCTCTGGAACGCGAAGAAGAGGGGGAAGTAGACGCCGATGGAATATGCCATCATTCCCGCGACGAACCCGTAGAATCGTCTCTGCATGATCCCGATGATCGCGACGACGGTGATCGGCAGCTGCAACCCCCCAGCTCTCCAGAGCCCAAGCGCGCTCCGCAGCATCCCCGGTGAGTCTCTCATTCTGGATACCCAGCGCCACAGCGCTCTCCCAATTCAGCAGGGAGTATGCTTGCATCGCCCAGGCCACCATCAGGAGCCCCAAGACTGCCAGGCCGAACCAGATGCCGATGGGAAGGCGACCGATTGGCTTTCGCGGGTCTTCCATTTAAGCGCTTCCTGGATTTGTTTCGTCTACCTCTCAGCGCCGCGGTGCGCCGCGCGGGTTGCCAAGCTCCGCCGAGGACGGGGCGTTCGCCAACGAGTGCGGGGTTACCGCGAGTGACCGGCCCGAAGGGCCCCCGGCGAAGCGAGAATGAACCCCGAGCGCTGTTAGCCGAACAACTCCCTTCCCGGTTTCTTGGTACAGGGACCGGGGGCTGGGTTCTCCGCTCCAGGGATCAGTGGGTGAGCCCTCCCAACATCTCCTCGGTAATCGACCACAGGCGTACGCCGTATTCCCGATCCGCCCAATAGTCCGACAGTGGATGGTCCTCTCTCTCCTTGAAGACCCTCCCGTGTTTCGCCTTCTTGAACCAGCCCATGAGCCTCTTATCCCTCACGAGCTCAGACTTGAACGGTCCAGGATCGATCATGGTGACCGTCACGCCGCCATTCTCCTGGCGCCGTGCAAGCTCGAGCGTCGCGAAGAGGAGACAGAGCTTCGTGAGGAAGAAGGACTGATACATGGAATACTTCTTCTTGAACTGGAGGTCTTCCATATCCAGGCGCAGCTTGTAGGACGGCCGTCCGTTGTTGATCACGAAAGGGGAGGTGCCCCTCTTCAAGAGATCCAGTAGGGAATTCATGAGGATGAACGGGGCCAGGTAGTTGACCTGGAACATCATCTCGAAGCCGTCCCCAGTTTCCGTGCGTTCCGACTTCATCACGGCGGCATTGTTGTAGAGCAGGTCCAGTTTCTGATGCCGGTCCCTATACCTCTCAACGAAGTCTCGGATCGAACTCAGAGACGAGAGGTCGCAGACCGCCAACTCAACTGAGGCATTCGGAGATGTGGCTCCTATGCGGGCAACGGCTTCCTCCCCTTTCCTCCTGCTCCTGCACAGGAGGGTAGTATCCGCCCCCCGGGCAGCGAGTCGCTCTGCCACCTCGAACCCCAGCCCCGTGTTCGCCCCGGTGACGATGCAGGCCTTGTCGACGAAGTCCATGTTGGTCTCCAGTTCAAGGGCTTCTCTTCTCCCCTGCCCGGCCTCATTCAGCGGCGCACGCTTCCCGGGCTGCCACCGTCCCCGATGCGCATAACGCTCAAGCTCTGCAAACGGCGTGACCGGGGGTGGATGGCCCGAGGGGCGCGAGCCGAAGGCGATCCGCCGCCCGACCGCTGAGAGGTGTAGTACTCATAACGTATCCAGGTTGGCGAATCCGGGCGAACGCGAGGGTTTCGGGCGCAGCCTTGCTGCCATCCCACCTACCGAGAACGACGGCCACCGACCGGGGAGGCACCGTTCCACACCTGCACACACCCCCTGTGCCCGTCCTTGCCCGGTCAAGGCCCCTCCCGCAGGTTCCTCAGCGGTAGCGAGAGCAACGAGCCTCGGATTGTCTGTTGAATCGCGGAAGGGGCGGCGTGGGGAAATGACCCGGCCGCACAAACGAACATGACGAAGGGATGTCACGAATGACCGGAGATCCTCGTGCAAGGTCCAACCGAAACAACCTCTCCAGACGGAGCTTCGTGAGAGCGGGTGGGGCGACCTTGGCTGGTGGACTGGCTGCAGCCGCGGCAGGCTCGCCCTCGAGTCTGAGCGGACAGCCGGCTTGCCAGAACCCCCGCGTTCAGGGCTACAAGACGCTGGGCAGGACCGGCTGGCGCGTCTCCGATATCGGATTCGGAACCGGCCCGCTCAGGGAGTCGTCGCTGGTACGGGCCGCGTTCGATAAGGGCATCAACTATTTCGATACTGCTGAGTCCTATGGCAACGGCGCGGCTGAGCGCACGATCGGTGAAGCCCTTCCACACATTGGCCGCGAGAACGTTTTCATCGCCACCAAAGCCGTATTCAGGGGCGGAGAGACCGAATCCGAGGTGCTGGACCGCATACGACGGAGTCTCGATCGGCTGCAAACGGACTATCTCGACGCGTATTCCATGCACCACACGCCAACAACTGAGTTTCTGAACCATCCGGGCTACCACGCGGCAATTGAACGCCTCAAGGCCGAGGGCCAGGTGAGGTTCTCGGGCGTCTCATACCATGGCCCTTCCAGGACCGGGCAGGGGAACATGGCCGAAGTGCTCTCCGCTGCCGCTGAAGATGGGCGGTTCGACATGATGTTGTTCGTATACAACTTCATGAACAGCGAACAGGGAGATCAGATTCTGGCGGCGTGCAAGGCGAACGATGTTGGTACGACGATCATGAAGAGCGCGCCGGGCGTCCTACACTTCGACTCGTTCGATCCCGACAACATGACGGATGAACAGAAGCGCTTCGCCGAACGGTACGGCCTACGGACAGCGGATCACCTGCGCCTTGGCAGCATCCAATGGGTCCTCCAGAACCCGGATGCGCACACGGTCTGTGTCAGCCTCAACGACTTCGAGAATATCGACCGACTCGTCGCGATTTCTGGTACGAGACTCTCTCAATCGGATGAGGAGTTCCTCAATCGCTTGGCGCGGTCGGTGAACTCACAGTATTGCCGGCACGGTTGCGTGGAGTGTGCCCACCAATGTCCCGACGGGGTGCCGGTGAGCAGGATCATGCGCTACGCGTATTACTTCGAAGTGCAGGGTCGAGAAAAACATGCCATGAGCAGGTACGCGCAGTTGACAGGAGCCAAGGGCTCTGCGTGCGCGGCCTGCTCGGCTCCGTGTGACAAAGCTTGTCCGCACGGATTCCAGATTCGAACGCAGATGTCCAAGGCGCACTCAATGCTGAGTTTGGCGTAAGGTCCGTCCGAACCGCAGTAGGTGCAGAGGGTTGCTGCCCCGGTGCAAATGACGGTGCGACGGCCCTCTATCATTCCTTCATGAACTGGGAGACCCTCGAGGATCTTCGACTCGGGTACATGAATTGCCCCCATCCGCCTCCCGTATGCACCGCCGTTCTCTATCTCTTCTACGTGGCGTGCCCTGAGCCCTCTGGCAGTTGGTCCGGCTGATCCGGTTCGTAGCGATGGGACCGTTTCCCCTCGGGTGTGGGGCTCAGCCAAGGGAAATACATGCCCAATGCCATTGCGATCCCTACGAGAAAGGAAACGAGCGCGGGCTGAACCGGGGGGAGGATACTCAGGAGCCCTGTCAGTACTCCTGCGCCAAGCATGGCAATCGGCGAAAGAAGTCCGGCGATGAAGCCTCTTCTTCCAGCGACCTCTGAGTCGGGGTAGAGCCAGCGGTGAAGTGCAACCAGCCCGAGCCCGAAGCCGATGGCAAGGGGACCAACCTGATGGAGGAGTAGGAGCTCGAGTAATCGGAGTCCGTCGAACCCCGCTGGGGGGATGATTGCCGACAGCACACCCATCCCGATCACGGAGCCTGGGAGGAATCGAGCGACGGTACCCTTCGCGACCTCGCGGAGGGAAATGCCCGGCCTGTAAGGAACTAGCTCAGCCGTATTCTCATCTGGAATCTGGAGGTCCATACTCTCTGCCCCGTTTGTCTACGTGCTGGATTTCGCCCCTCGAGTGTTGCGCTGGGATCCGCGGCATATCGGTACCAAAACGGCTTCTGTATCGGCCACGTCCTCACCGTGGAGGAGAAGGTCCTTCCCAGCCGCCATGACACCCAGAAGGGCATGTCTCCTAGCGCCTCGCGGGCTGCCGCCATCCCAGTGGGCGCAACGTTTGCACCCTGAACCGGCTAACCGGCCAAGGATTACCCGGGGGGCACGAGCCGAGCGCGATCCGCCGCAGGCCCCCAAAATGTGTGACACCCACGCGGTCGACTCATTCACCGCGAATAGTCGAAGCGCGGAATGTCTGCATAAAGGGGTCGAATCCTGCCCTCCTCCAAAAGCCCATGGCTTTCGGATTGGACATGAGGACCTTGCCCTCTACCGTTGAAACGCCCCTCTCTGAAAACCAGGCCATCCCCTCCTCGAGCAGAGCGGTCCCGAATCCTGCTCGTTGGTAGTGGGGAGAGACAGCCAGATCGCTGATGAAGCCGTGGGTGCGCTTCGCGAAGCAGGGCGGGTGTTGGAGGAGCTCGCCGTGGAGGAAGCCCACGATCTCATCCTCGGCCTCCGCCACCAAGATGAGGAACTCTGCCTTCCCCAGGTTCCTCAGAAGATGGTCCCGGAAGCCTGTCTCTGATCCCTCGCCCCGCTTGAAGCGGGGATCAAGGTCGCCGTGGAAGTCGACGTGCTCAGCCCAGAGTTCGACGACTCTGTCGATATCCCGAATCGTGGCCTCTCGCACTGAACTCATACTCCTCGTCTCATGTCACGAGGTCGCCTGACCTGACCCGTATCCACTGCCATTGCAGATAACGCCTCTCGGACTTCCGAGATCATCGGAGGGCGCGGCGCTGGCCTCCGACCACGCCGTGACCGCAGGGTGAATGGCCCGAAGGGCCACAGACGACAGCGAGTGTGGGGTCGGATCCGCATCCGTCACTCCCGTCTACTTACTGGATTCGCGTCCAGCCCAACTCGTATAGATCTCCCGGATCGCCCACATCGGCAAGCTGCGCCCAAAGAACGAGATGATTCGGGTCCTCTAGTCGAAAGTTCCGAACCTGACTGGCCCCCACCCATGCTGGATAGAGGCATCCCTCTATCCGGTGTGTCACGGTGCCAGCAGCCTCATCGAGATCGTACGTGCCCCAATAAGAGAAAAAAGCCGACAGCCCCAACTCCTGCAACGCTGTGGAGAAGTCGAGTTCGGTAAACGGAGTGAGGTCGTAGTCTGATCTCATCAACTGGGCCGACATCTGGCCGTTCTCGGTGTAGACGATCTGGCCTTTGGGCTGGTGACCGAACGGGAACCTGGAGACGCCGTTGCTGTTGGTGACGGTATAGGATGCAAGCTCCCATACGCCTGCCAAGCCAGGAGGGGCTTGTGTTGGCGTCGACGCTTCGGGTTCCGGTGCGGTACAACCGGCGATTGAAATCAGCGCTGACGCAAAGAGAATCCCTTTCATATCCATGCTTCTAGTGTCCTGAGTCAGAGATTCGTCGGCATTCGAGCGCCGCTGCATCCACTGGGAGCGGCGTTGCTCCTCCTCGACGTAGCGCTGCTGTGCCTCGGGGGCTGCCGGAGGCACCGCCAGGTGCCTACCCGAAGGGAGCGAGCCGCGGTAGGCGTGCCGTTATCCGCCGGTGGCCATTCGCAACCATTCCCGCGTCCGCTTATGCCCCGTCGAGTTCCTCTCGAGCCTGAATATCTGGCCGTTCTCCCAAGGGGAGTGGGTTCGCGAAGAAAGGTGCCACTCTCCCCATCTGGCGGAGGTAAACGGCCAGCTGGGCCTTATGGTGGATTTCATGCTCCAGGACGAACCAAAGCCACCATCGAAGCGGGTAATCGGCGGACGCGTCCGGACCCGAGTGAAGCGTAGCCAGGTCTGCGTCCGTCAAGGATTCGAGCCGCTGGGTGGTGGCTCCGCGGACCTCGGTGAAGTACCGGCGCAACTCTGCGACCGAAGGGATGGTTTCCGGAAACTTCAGGATTCCTTTTTCCCACTCACCGCCAAATAAGCCCCGGAAGCAGTAGGCTTCGGTCTGAGCGATATGGAGCAATTGCTGCCCGCACGAGAACGCATCAGGTTCGGGTCGCCAGTTCAGGTCATCATCCTTCAGCACATCCAAGAACTGGAGGGTAACCGATCTGAAACGATCCCAATTCTCAAGGAGCACTTCGAGTTCTGTCATACTGTTCCTCTTGGTTCGAGCCTGGAGGCCACTGGCGAACAACGCCTCGCGGGCTGCCGGCATCACCGGAGGGCGCGGCGCTTACCTATGCAAGCGGCGTGACCATCGCGAATGACCCGAATGGCGCAAGCCAAAGGCGAGCCGCGGCATCACCGCTGATATGAGGCGCGCTCCCCTCACGGCGTCGGGCACCGGCACCGGCTGGTCTAGTCCCCCGCTTCGGGCGGGATTCCCCCGATCTTCATGACCTTCACATATTCAACGTCGAGGGCATCACGCCAAAGACCATAGAGATACTCTCCGTGGAAGCGGAATGGTTGAAAGCCCGACGGGAGTGGGATCACCCCAAGGTACCTCCCCTTCCGATCGAACACATCGAATTCTGCAGACGCCTCACTCTCTGAGCCGAGCATGACATCCGGAAGTTCGTCGTCAGTCAAGGAACTGACCGGCCTCCAGGGTCGAACGAAGATCGATCCGCCGGGCCCACACTTCAGCCTTGCGAAAGCTGGATAAAACTCCGTGAAGTGCACCGTCGAAAGGAGGTCCTCTACCCAGGAAGCACCGAAGCCGGTCTGCATATAACCCTCTCTAAAACGGTGGAGCAGACGGGCTTGGTCACTCTCGGTGATGGCAGAGTTATCCCGGTCGAGTCGCACCACCTGCTCGAGGGTGCCGGTTGGTCCGTAGCGTTTGATCTCGTAACGGCTCTGGCGCCCGGTGATAAGGCTATTGTCGGGGCAAAGGCTGGCCGTCGGCTCCCCCGCATAGAGAAGCGTCTCCAGTCGCCCTCCGGAGGCCCGCGCCGATTCCCCGGCTGGCATCCAACCCACCGTGTCACCCACCGAGCCAGCGAGGTCACGAATCACGATGAAGTCATGAGTCGAGGGCTCTCCCGAGTCCATCCCCGGAAGCTGACCCCGGTGGGACACCATCCGGCCCGTTGGCGAATAGTCCCATGCTTTGTCCAACCATCCGTTTTCGACGTTGGGGACCGGCCAGGAGTCCAACCAGGTCCCATCAGCATCTATCCGGTTCCCCCTCTGGTTGTGCTGGTCCACCACCAGAAGCGTATCGCCCGGCCCAACCACGACGGCCAATCCTCGCCACCCGAATTCCCCCGGGCCCTCGCCGGGTTGGCCAACGGTCCTTTGCCATCGGCCGTCAGGGTGAAAAAAGCGGAGGTGTTGAGCGATTCCATCAGCTACAACGATGGTCCCATCCGATAGGACTCCGATGTCATCGATCCGTCCGAACATGTACTCGGGTTCACCATCGGCCACCCCGATGCTCAAGACTTCGGATAGAACCCATGGATCTTCTTCGCCCCAGACCGGCCTTCCCTGATTCAGCACTATGTCTATCCCTGCGCTGTCCTGAACCAGTCCGTTCCACTCTGGGTCCGCACCCTGACAACCAGGAAAGATGAGGAGGCCGATCCCACCACACATGACTGATAGGACGGAGTTTCGATGGGCAGCGGACATGGACTGACCTTAGCTCGGGGATGGAGTATCAGGATGATCTATGATTCCATGCTTTCAGTCACTTCTGTGCTGTCATTGGCTCAACCGGCATTGACAAGCACACCTCCTAAGGAAGGTCTGCACAAGTGGGGTGCGGCCGCGCACAGGGGTCTTGCGAGTGCCAGACAAGGAAGGAACGACGACAGCGATGCCAATGTCAACGCCGGATGAAAATGGCTCATTTGTGGCGGGTGAAAATGGCACACTCGGTTGAGGGGGCGAGCCTCAGGACGCCGGAGCCTCCTTCCGGGTTCTCCGTCGTTTTTTGGGAGAGGGTTTCTCATCCTCCTCGAAGGGGGTGAGGAGAGCCTTCGAGAGGTCAGCGTGCCTTCGCATGCGGTAGCTGTTTCCCCGGATGTTGACGATATGACAGTGATGCACGAGCCGGTCGATGAGCGCGGCCGCCATGACCTCGTCCCCCAGCACCCCGCCCCAGTCCTCGAAGCCTTTGTTCGATGTGAGCACGGTGGACGCACGCTCATAGCGCCGGTTGATGAGCTGGAAGAACAGCATGGCTCCTGTGGGGCTGATAGGCAGGTAACCGATCTCATCCACCACGAGGAGCGAGGGATAGGTAAGGGTCTTGAGACGGTGGCCCAGGCGTCCCGAAGCCTTGGCTTCCTCCAGCGACGTGATCAGATCGACCAGGGTCCCGTAGTAGACCCTGCGTCCGGCCTGGGCCGCTGCGATGGCGAGACTGATGGCCAGGTGGGTCTTCCCGACCCCTGGAGGCCCCAGGAACACCACATTCTCCTTACGCTCCAGGAAGCCGAGCTCGTGGAGGGAGTCGATCTGCTCTCGCTGGATGGAGGGTTGAAAGGAGAAGTCGAAGTCCTCGAGGGTTTTGACGACGGGCAGCCTGGAGGAGCGCATGGCGGCCTGGAGGCGGCGGTTGTTCCTGAGGGTGATCTGAGCCCCGAGGAGCTGCTCAATGGCCTCTGAGGCCGTCACGCCCCCACCGTCGACGCCGGTGAGAACCTCATCCAAAGCTTCCAGAGCACCGGGCATCTTGAGGTCCGCCAGCATGTGTCGGATCTGATCGCGGCGAGACCGAAGGGTAGATGGCTTCATGAGGGGCCTCCCGTGAGTTGGGCATAGGCCGTGAGGGGCCGATGCTCGACCTCGATGGAAGGCAGGAGGGTGCGGACCTTCTTCTTCGGCTCAGGAGGCAAAACGAGGGACCGATATGGCCATGGAGCCAGGGGCCTGAGGAGGTGCTGTTCCTTTTTGAACCGATCGATGGGCCGCTCTTTCAGGGTGCCGTGGATGCGCACGTTGGCCGTGGTATCGATCCAGAACCGTGCTTGATGGTTGAGGTCCTCATCGTGGATGAACTCGCGACCGTAGAAGAATCCTTTGCGCACGTACCCTATGGGACGTTCGACTTTGCCCTTGGTCTTGGCCCGGTAGGGCCGGCAGGCTCGGATCTGGAAGCCCCAGTGGTGGGCAAAGCGAAGGAACTCGGGGTTCTCCAGGACGCGGCCTCCATCGTCCCTGTCATCATCGATGATGACGGCCTTCATCTGGTCGAAGAGCAACTCGGCGGGCACACCGCCGAAGTAGGCGAAGGCACTCTCCAGTCCACGGAAGAGGACCTCCATGGTCTTCTGTCGAAAGAACTCGAACCAGAGGAGACGGGAATAGCCCAACACCACGAGGAGCGCATACCGCTTGCCCCAGGGCAGACGGAAGTCGGCGAAGTCCACCTGCCCTTGGCGACCCGGCGGGGTCTCGAAGCGGATGATGGGATCCTCAGGGGGTTGAGGCCGGACCATCCGGACGTACTCCTTCACCTGGGTGTAGCCGCCGGGATAGCCAGCGGCCTCAATCTCTTGGAAGAGTCGCACGGCCGAGAGCTCGGGATAGGTCTCGAGCCGGGCCAGGATGATGCCCTTGTAGGGGTCGATCTTACGGGGAACGGGAGGTCGTGGGCCGTAGTGGACGGTCTCGGGACTCAGGTCTCGGTCCAGTTGGCCGTTTTCGATCCAGCGGTGAACGGTTCGGCGGCCGACGCCAAGCATCTCGGCCACCGCGGTTATGGTCATGCCCTGTTCGAGATAATGTCTGAGCAACACGCGCTTCTTCCATCCGATCATCGCGTCTCCATCGAGAATGAGGAGACGCCAAGTTGAACGATCGGCTGCGAAGGCGCTTACATCCTTCTCACTACACCCAACACCCCGCAGCCACGAGGTCGTTGAGTGTGCCATTTTCGTCCGCCACATCTGTGCAATTTTGGACCGCCGCCAACAGGGCTCCGGGAGAGATACTCTCTGGTCCTTCGTCGGGCAA
>JBDHCH010000168.1:0-8834 GCA_039592115.1 Gemmatimonadota bacterium
GGTGCGTCGAGATCCGGATCAGGCGCCTGGTTCGTCACCAGGGTCTGGGAATGGGAACTCCGGCGAGGACCCCGGTGCTCTCCCCATCCCGGAGGGCGAAGGCTCCGTTCAGGACGACGTGGACCACCCCCTCTGCGTACAGCTGAGGTTCCTGGAAACTGGCCGGATCGTCATACCGGTCCGGATCCAGGATCGTGACATCGGCGATCCACCCCTCCCGGAGATAGCCCCGGTCCGGGAGCCTGAAGAAATCCGCTGCCAAGCCCGTGAAGCTCCGGATCGCGAACTGCGGCGTGAGAACCGGGTCCTCGAAGACGAACAGGCGCATCTTCCGGGGGAAGGCACCGAAGGGCCGGGGATGGGTCGCGGTCTGGCCCGGACTGGGCGTTCTCCCGTCGGTGCAGGTCATCATCCATGGTTCCCTTGGGTGTTTTCGTGATCGTAGAGATCCAGGTTCATGACCCCGGCATTCCCATCCCTGAGGATCTCCCTCACGGCCCGAGGGGCGGTCATTCCCATGGCATCGGCCACTTCAGCCAGGGTTTCCCCGCTCAGGTGAGGCCGTGGGTCGGAGAAAAGGAGTTTCTCAGGACCGCCCCGGATCCGGAGCATCTCCACTGTCTCCGCTTCGATCAGGGCGGCCGTGTCGGGGGAATCGAAGCGACGCACCATCTCCTCCCAACCTCCTGCTGCGGCCCAATCTGGAACCGTGTAAGAGCGGAGGTTCGATTGGGTAGCCGTGTACGGATGGTGAGCCGCCCAAACTTCCACGCCCCGTGCCCGGGCATCGTTCACGAATCCGGCGCCAACCGCTGCACGACCGTAGTTATGGGCTCCCTGGAGATTGTAATGACTGAAGACTACGCGAAGGCCGCTTTCTTCCCCGATGCGGATGGCTTCCTTGACGGAAGCATCGTAGCCCACACCCTGGTAGACCGCTCCCAAATCCCGGTCGTGGGTGTCGTAGATCGCCCCCTCCCACTCGGCGGCGACACGGGCCAGCTCAATGACCTCTTCTGTAGTTGCGTAAGTACCGGGAACGTAGAACAAGCCGGTGGACAATCCGAACGCTCCTTCGTCCATGCCTTTCCGCACGAAAGCCTTCATGGCTTCCATCTCATCCGATCCGGGAGCCCTGTTCTCGGAGCCCATGACGCTTCTGCGTGCGGCGCCGTGGCCGACAAATAGAATGCCATTCAGACCGATGCCGCCGGTCCTCCAGGCATGGAACCGATTGGCCACATCACTCCCTCCACCTCCGTCGATTCCCAGTACCACCGTCGTGATGCCCTGATAGAGGAAGGGAAGCCCATCCCGTCCATACTCCGTATCCAGCTCTGCATGGCTGTGGGCGTCGATGAACCCCGGGGAGACCCAGAGCCCCGAAACGTCGATCTCCTCAGCAGCCTGGAAGCCCTCCTCCTCAGCGTTCCCCAGGAACACGATCCGGCCGTCTCTCACCCCGAGGTCGGCCTGGAACGGTTCATCCCCGGAGCCATCGAAGATGGTGCCGCCAAGGAAGAGGACGTCAGCCTTCTCCGCAAGCGCCGCCGGGTAGACCTGGGCTCCCTGGTCCACCGCGCCAGTCGAGTCCTGGTTGGCTCCAGGGGAGCAACCTCCGGCGGCCAACAGTGCAATGGTCACCGTTGACAGAAGGACGACGGTAGGAGGGAGGAGAGTCCCGCCGGAGAGAGGGCCGAAGTGATGGATATGACGTGGTGGCCGGTAGTTCATGATCGGACTCCGAGGGTTGGACGAGGGCTGCCGTCTCAGGATTCTCCCCCCGGAATCCCCATGGCGCAACCCGGCTGTGCCTTGCTTCGGGAGTTGGCCATCGCCGGCGCACGGAAAGTGGGTCCTTCCCCGGTCCCGGCTCGGCTCTGTCGCGCTGCCCTCCCCTTCGCCGAAAACGTCTCCCCGAAACCTTTCGGCCACTCCATCCGTCCTATCGATGTAGACATTGTAGACACTCTCCGGTAGGCGTGTAGACCACCTCCCGGAACTCGGTGCGGTCCCGCGTCCCCGGCGGGCTACCCAACAAAAGGGATCTTCCATGACCCAGCGATTCCTCGGCGAGTTCGAACAAATGGTCCTGCTGTCGATCCTCCAACTGCGGGAGGGGGCGTATGCCGTCGCGATCCTTCGGAAGCTTGATGAGCGGGCCGGTCGGTCGGTTTCCCGGGGAGCCCTCTACAAGACGCTGGAGAGGCTGGAGAAGAAGGGCTTCCTGGAGTGGGGGATGGAGGAGGGAGCCCCCGAGCGGGGTGGTCATCCGAGGCGTTCGTTCACGGTGACAGCCCGTGGAGTCGCTGCCCTCCAGGAATCCCGCCTCGCTCTCAATCGACTCTGGGAAGGGCTCGATTCCGTGTTCGAAGGGACTGAGCAATGAGTCCCGCCACCCCCAACCCTCCACCCGTGGCGGAGTGGCTGCTGAAAGTGTGCCTCCCGAAAGGGAGGGTAGGAAAAAGCATTCTGGGGGACACACGGGAGGAGTTCACGCAGGATCTTCGAGAGGTGGGCCCGGCCCGAGCCAACAGACGGTATTGGCGATCGGTCTTTTCTCTCGTATGTCGTTTCGCCCCCTATGCCGAGACAGGAAGAAGCTCGGCAAGGTCATCGAATAAGGGTTATCAAGACATGATCAGCTCCGTCTGGTTCGATGCACGGAACGCAGCTCGCCTTCTCCTTCGGCGGCCGGCCCTGACCCTCATCGCCGTGGTCAGCCTCGGCCTGGGAATCGGGGCCAACACCGCCATCTTCAGCCTGGTGAGGACCATCCTCCTCACGCCCCTTCCCTACCCTGATTCCCACGAGTTGGTGGAGCTCTTCCGCATCGACGAGGAGGTCACCGGGATGAACCCTACGGTCTCCCGTGTATCCTCTCTCTGGGCGGTGCCCTACGAGGTCCATCGCGACTGGGTGGAGATGGCCCCGGTCTTCATCGACGCCGGCGGGTATTCCGGAACGGGAGTCACCCTCCGGGGACCGGACGGCCCATTGGGACTCATGGCCGGCGTGTTCACCTCCGGAGCTTTCGGCGCCCTGGGAGTGCCGGCAGCCATGGGCCGGACCTTCCTTCCCGAGGACGACGCTGTGGGTGCCACCCCGGTGGCCGTACTGAGCCAGGGACTCTGGCGCACCCGGTTCGGGGAAGACCCGGGGATCATCGGAGAGACGCTGGAACTGGACGGGACGGCATACACCGTAGTGGGGGTGATGCCCGCACGCTTCTCGTTCCCGGACCACAGCTACCGCCTCTGGATCTCGTTTTCCGACGATCAAAAAACCTCTCCGGTGCGGAATGCCGGGTACATGAAGGTCTTGGGCCGGCTGGCCCCGAGTATCACCATCGAGCAGGCCCGCCTCGAGATGGCGCAGGTGGCAAGCCGGATCGGAGAGGCGTATCCCGAGGAAGCGAAGCACGGCATCGGAATCTTCTCTCAGAAGGATCTGATCGTTTCGGACAGCGGTACGGGCCTTCTTATTTCCCTCGGGGCGGTGGGCCTGGTCCTGCTGATCGCATGCACGAACATCGCCGGCCTCTTTCTGGTCCGGGCCACGGAACGGCGGCGGGAGATGGGGGTCCGGCGAGCCCTGGGGGCCGGACGGCACCGGCTTGTGGGCCAACAGATGTCGGAGAGCCTTCTTCTTTCCCTCCTGGGTGGGGCGGCCGGGGCACTTCTGGCGATCTTCGGAATGGAGCCGTTCCTCTCCCTCATGCCCGACGATCTTCCACGATTGGGAGAGATGCAGGTGGACTGGCGCCTCCTGGCAACGGCCGGGGGTTTCGCGCTCCTGACGGGGTTTCTCACCGGATTTCTCCCGGCCCTTCGCGCCGCCGGCACTCCCATCACCGCGGTCCTCCAGGAGGGTGGCAGGAGCCTCGCAGGAGGACGTTCCAGGACTCGGACTCAGGCCGCATTGGTCGTTTCACAGATCGCGCTGGCCTTCGTCCTGCTCTTCGGCGCCGGCCTCTTCGTTCGGAGCATGGTCCGCCTTCTGGCGGTGGAGCCCGGTTTCGAGCCGGAAGGAGCGCTCATCGCCTCCGTGGGGATCCCTCCGAGCATCGACACCTGGGAGGATGCCTTCGTGCACTTCCGGGAATTCGAAGCGAGAATCAGGGCCCTTGCCGGCGTGGACGAGGTGGGGGCCGCCAGCCAAATGCCCTTCAGTGGGGGTTGGTCGGCGCCGCCAGCGACGGTGGAGACCGCCGAAGGCTTGTGGGACGGCATCCTCCATGTGTCATCCGTGACTCCGTCGTACCACGCCGCCATGGGCATCCCGGTGGTGGCCGGTCGTCCCCTCTCTCCTGACGACGGGGCCAACTCGGAACCCGTGGTGGTGGTGAGCCAGGCGTTGGCCGAGATGATGACGCCGGGAGAGTCCCCCCTTGGCCGTCGGATCCGGGTCGACGTCAGAGGGGACTCCATCTGGCGCACCGTGGTAGGCGTGGTAGGCGACGTGCGGTACCGGTTGAACCAATCCCCAATGCGCATGGCCTATGCGCCGGTGGAGCAGCGGCCCGGTGTCCTGGACAACTGGGTCGTCAGGACGGGTTCCGATCCCGCGGGGTTGGTGTCTCCGGTCCAGGGTGCCGCCCAGGAGATCCACCCTGAAGGGAGCTCCTCCGTGCAGGTCCTGGACGAAGCCATCCGCCGGTCCTCAGCCGTGATCTCCGCCCGGTTCTCCGTCATCCTCCTGGGAAGCCTCGCGGCCTTGGCGGCCGGGCTGGCGATCCTCGGGGTGTACGGGGTGCTGGCCTATCTGGTCCAGCTTCGATCGAGGGAAATCGGGATCCAGCTGGCGATGGGCGCCGATCAATCCCGGGTCCTGAGGAACGTGCTCTTCAGGGGCCTGGCGATGGCGGGAGTTGGCCTCGGGATCGGCGCCGGCCTCTCCCTGGGCTTGGGCCAGGTGCTGGAGAGCCAGCTCTTCGGGATACGATCCATGGATCCGGCAGCCTTCCTCGCCGCCGGAGGCCTGATGGTGGGGGCCACTCTGGCGGCGAGCTTCCTCCCGGCGCGAAAGGCGGCAAGCCTGGACCCGGTGGAGGTCCTGAAGGGGGAGTAGGAGGGTGGGTCCATAGGATAACAGCCCCTCAGATGACCGGGAGGGGGAGCACACGCCCCTGCCATTTCACCGCCGGCCCTGATCACCCTGGAGGACCTCCCGGGGACATGGGGTGATGGAGAAACCCCCGGGGCGCCTGGGCGTAGGGAAGGATGCTCAGCGCGCGGTCGTTCGTCTCCCTGCCCCAAACGGAAGGTCCCCAAAATGAACGGATTCCTGTTGGCCCTGGTCCTGCTCCCGGTCCTGGGTGGTTCCATGCCCATTCGGCAGGCACCCGCTTTGTCATCGATCCGGACCGCGCCCATGACGCTTCCGGCCCCGCTCCGAGAGGGAGGGGGCCGGGACTCCTCCAGGAGACAGGTTCCTCCTCTCCAGGTGACCTACGTGGCCAACGAGGGCTTCCTGATCGCCATGGGCGACGCCAAGGTCCTCATCGATGCCCTTCATGAAAACCCGTGGGGGTATACGAATACACCAGAGGAGGTCCGGGCCATGATGGCCGGGGGAATCCCTCCCTTCGACGGTGTGGATCTCTTCATCGCCTCTCATCCCCATGCCGACCATTTCACACCTTCCCTGATTCACAGCTACCTGAAGAGCCGCCAGCGCGTGGCCTTCGTCGGTTCCAACGCCACCATGGGAATGTTGCGAGACTCAACGGGGGTGACATTCGGGGAAATCGAGGAGCAGGTTCGTGAAGTGACTCCGGAGTGGGGAGAGAGCGTAGGATTGGAGTTCCCGGACGGGATCCAGGCCCGATTCCTCACGCTGAACCACCAAACCCCTGATAGGGACCCATTCCTGACCTTGGGATCTCTGGTAACTCTCCAGGGGCGGACCATCCTCCACCTGGCCGACCTCTTCCCCGGGACCTCAGTCCCCCTTCTCGAGAAGTATGACTGGAGCGGAACAGAAGTCGACGTCCTCTTCGCCGATCCCTACTTCGTGACGAGTGAGGAGGGCAAGAGGTTGATCGGGGAGGTCATCAAACCGACTCATCTGGTCATGATGCACCTTCGGCCCCAGGACTGGGCAGAGTACGAGGAGGAGGTACGGGCGTTCTGGCCCCAGGTGGTGGTTTTCGAGGAACCCCTGGAGACGAGAGCGTTCTGAATGAAGATCCTGGCCACGAGTTACTGTCCGACCTCCCTCGAAGGAAATGGGGGCGGACCCGATGGTGGGCCCGCCCCCGTATCGCCTGGTTCTCTCGTGCCGTGTCGGGGGACTTCGTCCCCTCACCCCTCGTGTTTGCCCCATCCCGGCCAAAATCCCCGCCTCAACCAGCACTTCTTTTCCTCGCTGGGCCTCAGCGGGATGACGGGTCCGGAGCATCCCTTCTACCGGTGCCTGCCGGCACCCGGATCCGGATCCATAGGCCCTCGGCATTGATCAGGAGGATCCGGGCACCCTTCATCTCGGACACGGCCACGGGTCCACCCCGGACCTCCACCTCGACCCCGGCTACCGTCCCCGAGTAGCTCAAGGGAAGATCCACGGGGGCCGCCACGTCGGCCATCGGTTCGGGGTATGCCTCCCGGTCGGGTGGTACCGGGACCGCTCGGGAAACCACGCCCCTGGTCCGGGACGGGGGAGTCGGCGCATCCGGCTCCGGCACCAAGACAGTCCGGCCGACCAGGACCCGGTCACCGGCCTCCACAGGCACGACCTCCACGTCTACCTTCCTCCCGTTCCTCTTCACCACCGTGAGGGTGGCCGGTTCGCCGGGTGCCAGCCCGCTGAAGGCCTGGCCTCCGGCCTCGGTGTCCAGGTCGAAACCACCGACTCCCGTGATGAGGTCTCCCATCCGGAGACCGGCCTGGTCCGCGGGCCCACCCTTGGTCACCCGAGTGACTTCCAGGGGCCCTGAAAAGAACCAGATGGTGTCGCCGGATTCCTCGTCTGTTTGGGTTCCGCACTCGGTACAGGAGAAACCGATCCCCAGGCGACCCTGGGGGGTGGGATCCAAGAGGCTCGCCACACGGGAGACTCCGGTCGCCAACCCCGCCAACGGAGCCGCTTCAGCCGTCACATCAGGCGTAACCACCACCCGAGGTGCCGTGGCGACACCTCTCGCGATCACTCCGGCGACCCGATCGGGTGGGGGGGGCGGCGGCACCCTGCCTGCGGTAGCGACCCGGTCGGTTCCCCGCCGGCATTCACTTCCCGTCCGAATACGCCCCTCCCGAACTTCTCTGTCCCGGCGGTACCGAACCGAGACGATCTCCCCGATTTCCAGGTTGGCATACCGCCGGCCACCTTCCCTCGAGGTGATGAGGACCCCATCCAGAGCAACGAGAAAATCCCCGGCCTCCAGGATCCCATCCGCCGGCCCACCCGCCTGGATACTGAAGATCCGGGGCTCGGTACTGAACTTCCAGGTCCGTCCCCTTCCTCCGTCATAAATGATCATGGAGCACTCCCCCACACAGTCCAACCCGGAGATTCCGAGATCCCCTACGAGTACTCCTCCGGAACAGCTCTGGGCGCGACTCACTACGCCCTGGCCCTCGACGCTCTGGGGGAGGAGGAGGGCCAGACCCACGGCCGCCCCAGCGATCTTCGTCACCGTCCTCATCGTCCGTACTCCTTTGGTTGAGCAGGCTCCCTGGGAGTCTCGAACCCTCCGGGAGCCCTGAATCCGTCCGGCTCCGTCAGAACCAAACCACGTTCCGGGTATTTGCGGCCCACCCTTCTTCACGGGCTCGCCGATCCTCCAGGATCCGCAGCACACCCAGAACGTCCCGGTCGTCCGGCGTCATGCGGGCCAACTCGTACGCCGCCCCGTACAGGGCACCCATGGCAACCTCCCTGCCCTGCTGGAGGTCGGCGACGGAGAAAAGCGGGTCGGCCTGACCCGCCTCTGTTTCCCCGGGTTCCTCGACCCGGAGCTCGCCCAGGGCCGCCAAGGCCGACACGTAGGCTGATCCGGCCTCCTGGATTGTCATCGCCAACTGCGTCGCGTCCTGCTCCCGGACCGCCAGGAGGACCTCGGCCGTGCTGCGGGTGCCCATCCACTGGCCTAAGAAGATTCCCGAGGTGAACAGGGTGAGTGCGGCTGCGACGGCCGCGGCTGCCATCCATGGTCTGAGCCAAATTCCCCCGGACTCCCGAGCGTACTGCCTCCCGGTCGTCCCTCCCTGGTTTACCGCCACCTCTCCTGCCTCCACCAGAACCCCGTCCTCCTTGAGAGATCGCACGATACGTTCCTCCAGGAGCCGGGAAGCTTCCGCCTCTCTCGGGAGGCGCTGGAAGGCCATTCTCTCCTCCGGAGTCAGTTCGTTCTCGTCGTTCATCTCATCTCCTCACGCCGTCTCAAGGCCCACATTCAGTAGCCTCCGCATGGCTTTCCGGGCGCCGTGGAGCTGGCTCTTGGACGTCCCGTCGTTGATTCCCAATTGATTTCCGATTTCCTGATGGGTGAAACCCTCCACATCATGGAGCACGAGGACCGTCCGGAACCCGGGAGGCAGAAGCTCCAGTGCGCGTTCCAGGTCGATCCGTGTGCCGGCGTCCGGTGGGGCCACCGGCATCTCCCACTCTCCGCCCACCTCGACAAGGGACCGCTTCTTCTTCCGAGCCAGTTCCCGGACCCTGTTAAGGGCGATCCCCGAGATCCAGCTACTGAGGGCCGATTCCCATCGGAACTTCTCCAGGGCCCGAGCGGCCCGGAGCCACGTCTCCTGGGTGATGTCCTCCGCCTCAGCCACGTCTCCACCCACCAACCGGAGGACGAACTGGTAGACCGCTGGAGAATGTCTCCGATA
>JBDHCH010000169.1:0-8752 GCA_039592115.1 Gemmatimonadota bacterium
GGAGGATCTACCCACTTCTCAGGCAGATCCCAATCGCTTCCCGGTCCATACGAGTAGTAGTGGTCGTACAACCCGAAGAACGTGGTGAAGATCGGTGCGATCGTGCCATTGTATTCGTAATCCGCCACCACCCCGTCGGCGATCCTGAGGGAGAAGGTCGCATCGGGAGGCACGTCGGTCCCATAGACCTCGAAGTGGGCCCTCCCAAGAGCGCTGGCGATCTCCGCCTCCTCCGGCAGGACCGTCTGCTCGACCTGCTCCTGTAGGGCCATTTGCTGAATGATCGCCCAGATGACGGGCATGGCCGGATCTTGGGGGGAGAGTGTTGGGGGGAGAGTGTACCCTCCGAGAGGGCCTGGGCCGTCGAGGCCGAGTCGGCAAGCGCTGTTCCAGCCATCAGCACGGCGGCCGCACCTTCCGGGGACCTGCCTTGAAGGACCTCCTGGACGAACGGATCGTCCAGACCGTAGTACTTCACGAACCCCTCGAGTCGTTGGACCATCTGTGTTTCGTTGAGCTCCCTGGGCTGATCTGAGATGCCCATCAGCGCAGTCCTGATCTGGTCCAGGATTTCCTCATCCATTCCCTGCTGCTGGGCGGAGAGAAGCTGGATGGCCAACTGGGCGCGGCCCAGGGTGCTGGATCCCAGAGTTGGGTGTCCGAAGGCCTGAAAAGCAGACAGCTGGGGAGCCCGCTCCCGCTTTCTGGCCTGCAGCTCCGCCATCCGGGAGATGAGGTCGCCGTACTCTACCCGGAGGTCCGGGTCGGCGTCGATGGCAGCCTGGAACTTCCTCTCGTGGTCCCTTCGCTTTGCCATGACGACGGGATCGTTCAGGCCTTCCACCACTCCCGTCTGGCTTTTCATGTAGTTGTTGAACCCGAGGATCACATTCCGAAGGTCCATCTCCCGTGCCTCTTCCGGATGGGCCGTCGCATACTCCTCGAGGACAGGGGTCCGGGTCCGGAGGAGATCGAGGATGGCCTGGTCCTCAACATCCCGCCGGTATTCCAGTTGTGCGACAGTGTGAAGACGAGTGGTGGTCCCGGGGTTCCCGATGACGAACACCAGGTCCCCCTCCTTCACCCCGTCCCTGGTCAACGGGAAGAAATGATCTGTTTGCAGAGGTCGCCCGTCGTCTCCGTACACCCGGTAGAAACTCATGTCCAGGTTGTACCGGGGGTAGGTGAAGTTGTCCCAATCCCCGCCGAAATAGGCGATGCCGAGCTCCGGCGCCATCACCATGCGGATGTCCGTGAAGCGCTTGAAGATGTAGACGGAATATCTCCCTCCGGCATACAACTCCACCATCTCCACGTTGTAGCCACCGTCCTCACCGCCGAACTCTTCCGTGATTTCGGAAACGATCTCTCCTTGAATCCGCTCCCGCTCCTGGCTTCGGGCCTCCACTCCCTCGAACCCTTCCAGAGCGGCATACACCCGATCTGTCACATCCCGGATCTCCACCAACTGGTCGGCCCAGTAGTCGTCGATGGGACGCTCCTCCTCCAGAGAGGCGGCGTAGAACCCGTCGGCGACCAGATCCTCGTCCTCCCTGCTTACCTGCTCGATGCTCCCCCTGGCACAGTGATGATTCGTCATCACGAGTCCGTTGGGAGACACGAAGGAGGCGGTGCAGCCTGGGATCCTCAGGGCCCCCAGGTGGGCCTCCTCGAACCAGGCGGGATCGGCGGAGAACCCGTAGGTCTCACGGAGGTAGTCCAAGGGCGGGTACTCGAAGGTCCACATCTTCCCATTGTCGAACACACCTGCTTGGATCGTATCCAGAGCAGGATCCGACACCGGCTCTGGCGGAGCCTCCGGTTCCGACACCTGCTCCGACACCTGCTCAGGTGCCGACGGAGGAGCGGGGAGAGGTGCCGGTCGGGACGATCCGGCACAGGCAGAAAGGGTCGGCACGAGCAGGGAAAAAAGGGCCAAAACGGGGAAGGCGGGAAGTTTGGCAGGCATGTGTCCGGATTCCGTCCAGGTTGCTTGGTCTCGGTCCTCCCGTCGGAGCGGTCGTGCGGAGGACCCCGAAGTGTTCAGTACTACGGCTCGTAAAGCTCTACCTACCGTCCGCCAAGAGCAAGGTGTCAGGAAGGACCCTGGACCCACCCCGGGAAGGACCGCCCGCACCACCTGAGGGTGCGCATCGGTGGGGCGCAGGCCGTCGGGCCGTTCAGGAGGAGGAGTGAACCCACTCTTCCAGGTGCAGCTGGGCAGCGTGGATGGGATGAGCGGCATCCTGGACCGGTACCCCCTCCACTGCATCGAGAAGGGACCTGGCATCCTCGTCGGAGACGACCGCGAGGATCATCCGAGAATCGTGGGTCGCGATATCCCCATACCACCCCCCGGCTTTTCCGGCCCCATGGCCCTCCACTGGGAGACGACTGAAGGCGTTGATCCCCTGGTCGGAGAGGAGCTTCATCACGGCGGCTCCATCTGCTTCCAGGAAGAGCAACAGCACGATCTTCATGATCTCTCCGTGTCTGAGGGCGCCGACGGGAAGAGGCTGTTCACGTTCGCTGGGAGTACGGGGAAGACCGGTAGGGAGGCGAACAGGAGAATCACTCGAGAATCCGCTGCAGGCACTTCGCGGGGCTCAGTTCGAGCGACGCCTTTTGGAGACCTCATCCAGGACGTTCCGCTCCTCCGGGGTCAGCGAGGACATCCCTGAGGCGGATATCTTGTCCAGGATCCGGTCCACTTCGTCCAGGACCACGGTGTCCCCACCCGACCATCCACCGGCTTCGCCTTGCCGAGGAGCCGATTCCTTCTCGGCCTCATCCCTCGGAACGATGGCCATTCGGCGGACCCTGACACTCCTCGCCCGGCCCTTCCTCGACAGCCCCGGGCGCCAGTCGCTCTTCAGGTACAGGAGTCCTGTCAGCAAGCCCCCAAGGTGGGCGAAGTGGGCAATCCCGCCACCGGCTCCTCCGAAGGCGCTGAACACGCTCACTGTGAAGAGGAATGCCACCAACCACTTCGCCTGAACCGGGAAGACGCCCCAAATATAAATTGGAGCATTGGGCCAGTTGATGGCGAAGGCGAGCATCAGGCCGTAGACCGCCGCTGAGGCACCGATGATCCAATTCGGGACGAAGAGGAAGCTCAGCGCTACGCCTCCCAGACCACAGACGAGGTAGTACTTCAAGAACGCCTGTGAGCCCCACCTGCGCTCCAGGGGAGGGCCGAAGAAGAAGAGCACCAACATGTTCATGAAGAGGTGGCCGAAGCCACCGTGGAGGAACATGTAGGTAAAGGCACCCCAGGGGCGTGTGAGTACGGCCCCAGGAGCGAATGCGAACCACTCGAACACCAGCTCGGCCCCGATGACCAACGTCAGGAAAAACGCCACGACGTTGGCTATCAGGAGACGCTTCACCCAGGGAGTCATGAAGAATCCGACGGGAGCCTGGTATGTAGTGTACCGCATTCGGGCCGACGTCCTCTGAAGAGGTGGAGAAGGGCCGTTGTTCTGGCGACCACTCCTTATGTTGTCTCCAAACTAACTCATCCTCTGATCAAACCCCCAGAGTTCACCCTCGGTTCCGAGGGGGGCGTGGGCTGAGAACGCCCCGAGGAAATGTCAACCTCGGACCCGCTGGAGGGCCAGTGCTGCCACCCGGTCACAAAGTGAGGGAAAGGAGATTCCCGAAGCCATTGCGGCTTTGGGAAGCAAGCTGTTCCCGGTCAGTCCTGGGAGGGCGTTGGCCTCGAGGCACCACGCGACCCCGCTCCCATCGAGAATGAAGTCCACTCTGGAGAAATCCCTCATTCTGAGTGCCCGGTGAGCCTTCAGAGCCGCAGCTTGTACAGCCGAGGCGATGGCGGGAGGGAGGTCGGCAGGGAAGATCTCCTGCGCCATCCCAGGGCGATACTTGCATTCGTAATCGAAGAGCTCATGCTCGGGTATGATCTCCCCGACCGGAAGAGCCTCCTCCCCCAGGATTCCCACCGTCAATTCCCGCCCCAGGATGTACGCTTCGAAGAGGACCTCCTCCTCGTAGTCCAAGGCCAGGTCCAGTGCTTCCAACAGCTCCCCCTCGTCATGGGCGAGGGTCAGTCCCAGCGTGGATCCTCCCGACGGGGGTTTCACGATGACCGGGAACCCAAGCGTCTCCACGATCTCTCCCAGCCGCTCGATCGCCTCGTCCCGGCCCCTTGCTGTGACCCAATCCGGAGTCGGAACGCCAGCGTCTCGTAAGAGGCGTTTGGAAAGATCCTTATGCATGGACAGGGCGCACCCGACCCTATCACTCCCAACGAAGGGAATCCCCGCCAACTCGAGGAGGGTTTGGATCGTACCGTCTTCTCCGCTTCCACCGTGAAGAGCGAGGAAGACCACATCGGTCTCGGCAACCTGGGGATCCTCCGTCAGTGACCCCGTGTTCCCGGTCAGGAGGAGGTCCCGGGTGAGGGCCGGAGGGGGGGGTTCCTTGATACCGGCCCCAAGAAGCGCCTCTTCCTCAGCCGCGGAGAGGACTCCGTGAGAGGTATCCACCGCCAGGACCTCATGGCCAGCTTCTCTGAGGGCCCACGCCACTTGGGCCCCGGAGGCAAGGGAGACCTCTCGCTCCTCCGACACGCCTCCCATGAGAACGGTGATCTTCATCCCTTCCAATCTCCGGTCCGGGAAAACGGGGGCGGGAAATGCGTCGCCCGGGAGGAATCTTCCTCAAGAACCGGGCCGAAGTGGCAGAACGCTACGGAGCCTCCTTCGTGAAGTGCACTGGAACCTTGGCCCAGACCGTAGTCCTTTCCCCATTCTTCCGCGCAGGGTTGTACCGCAGCTCCAGGGCGCCCCTGACAGCGGCAGAGTCGAACGTGGGATAACCGCTCCCTTCAAGGACTTCCACGCTGTCCACGACCCCCATCTCGGTAACCCTGACTCGCAGGAGGGTGATGCCCTCCACGTCCGCATCCCAAAGATCCAGGGGATACTCGATGGGCACGTCTCCATAAAGAGGAGTGGGCTCCTGGATCACATCGTTTCCACCACACCCCCACAACGGAGCAATCCCGACCGCCAGCCACAGGACGGCCGGACCGATCCGAGTCAGCGCCTCAGGGGTGGGCCAGGTGAACGCGTTCCGCCGCCGGCCAGGTTCCCATCGTCCCTCCGTACGGTTTTCGGTCATGTGTCTTCCTTCCCGTCGCCCGTGAGCTGGGCCTTCAAGGCCGCCAGTGCATTCAAAGCTTCCAGCGGGGTCATCCCCTCCACCTCGATCTCCCTCAGCCGAGCCAGAATGGGGTGATCGCCCCCGAAAAGGGAGAGTTGATCAGGGGGAGGCTCGGAAAGAGGGCGGTGCCGTCCCCAACGGCCGAGCCCCTCACCCCCCCCGGAGTGGGTCCCTTCCAGCTCCAGCAGGAGTTCCTTCGCCCGGAGGATCACTTCCATCGGTAACCCTGCCAAGCGGGCCACCTGAATCCCGTACGACCGATCCGCCCCCCCCTCTTCCAACCGCCTGAGAAAAACGATGTCCTCGCCGACCTCTCGGACTGCCACATTCAGGTTCCTCACCCTGGGAAGCAAATCCCCGAGCTGAGTGAGTTCATGATAGTGGGTCGCGAAGATGGTCTTTGCTCCCAGCCTCTCATGGAGGAATTCCGTTACGGCCCAAGCGATGGACACCCCATCATACGTGGAGGTTCCCCGTCCGATTTCGTCCAGGAGAATCAGGCTCCCCTCTCCCGCCCCGTGAACGATGGCCGCCGTCTCATTCATCTCCACCATGAAGGTGGACTGACCCCTGGCGAGGGAGTCGGAGGCTCCGACGCGGGTGAATATCCGGTCCGTGACTGGAAGGCGGGCCTCTGAGGCGGGCACGAACGATCCGATCTGAGCAAGAAGCTGAATCAGGCCCACTTGCCGGAGAACCGTGCTCTTCCCGGCCATGTTCGGCCCGGTGAGAATGACGATTCTCCCGTCTTCATCCAACCGTAGGTCGTTGGGGATGAAGTCCTCCGTGGGCATCATGGTCTCCACCACCGGATGCCGGCCAGCACGAACGTCGAGACCGAATCCCGTGTGGACCTCCGGCTTCACGTACTGCTTCCGTTCGGCCACCTCGGCCAACGCAGCGAGGACGTCGGCCTGGGCCAACCGAGATGCCGTTTCCTGGATCCGTGCGACCTCCCTCCCCACGGCCTGCCTCAGCTCGCCGAAGAGGCGTGTCTCTACCGACAGTATCCGGTCTTCGGCACCAAAGACCTTCTCCTCCCACTCCTTCAGCTCCGAGGTGAAATACCGTTCCCCGTTGGCCAGGGTTTGCTTCCGAACGTACTCCTCCGGAACGCGGTCGAGGTTCGCCCGGGTCACCTCCAGGTAGTACCCGAACACTTTGTTGAAGCCGACCTTGAGGGAGCTGATCCCGGTCCGCTCCCGTTCCCGGGTCTGGAGATTCGCGATGAAGTCCCTGGCGCCATCTCGCGTGGCCCGAAGCTCATCCAGCTCGGAGTCGAACCCTGCCCGAATCACACCGCCGTCCTGGAGGTTCGGAGGAGCATCCGGGGATAATCCCTCGTCCAGGAGCCGTGCCAGTTCTGGGAGCATGTCCAGATCATCGAGGAGGGAGTCCACCAACTCAGATCCCCTCCCCACGCCCAACCCTTGAATGGGAGGAAGGCCAGCAAGGGAGCGTTTGAGGCCCAGGAGGTCCCGCGGCCCCACCCGTCCGGTCCCGACCTTCCCGGCCAAACGCTCCAGGTCGGTGACCTCGCCGAGAGCTTCCCTGAGCGTTCTGCGAAGTCCCGGATCCTCGAAGAGAAGCTCCACCGCTCCCAGACGGCTCCAGATTCCCTCCGCCACCACCAGGGGGCGGAGAATCCATTTCCGAAGCAACCGCCCTCCCATGGCGGTAACCGTCTCGTCCATGACGCCCAGGAGCGTTCCGCCCTCGGCCGGGCGGATCGGCTCCACCAACTCCAGGTTCCGGCGGGTCATATCGTCCAGTAGCATCGAGGACCCCGACCGGTTGATTTTGGGCGGCCGGAGGTGCTCCACTCCACCCGGACGGATTTCCCTCACGTATGCGAGGAGGGCCCCCGTGGCCCGGATCATCTGGCGATCTGTAGGTTGGAACCCGAACCCTTCGAGAGAATGCACCCGGTAGGCCCTCTCCAACTCCTCCCTGGCCAGGGGTTCGTCGAAGTACCAGTCATCCCTGAGGGTCAAAGGGAGACCCCCGGGGAAATCCTCCCCAAACGCCTCCCCCTTCTCCAGCCAGCCTTTGCCCACAAGGAGCTCCGACGGCTCCAGTCGCGCCAGTTCACTCGAGAGCTCCGCCCCCTCCACCCGTTGGACCTCCACCTCGCCTGTGGAAAGGTCGAGAGCAGCTAAACCCCAGCCATCTTCCGCCCCCGGAGCCAGAGCCACCAGGTGGTTGTTCCTCTTCGCCTGGAGGAGGTGGTCCTGGACGATGGTGCCCGGAGTGATCGTTTCCACCACCTCCCGCTTCACGATCCCCTTGGCGAGTGCCGGGTCCTCGACCTGCTCGCAGATGGCCACTCGACGGCCGAGTTTGACAAGTCGGCCCAGATATTCATCCAGAGCCTTCGCGGGTACCCCGGCCAGCGGCACGCGGGCTGCAGCTCCGTTGTTCCTGGAAGTAAGGGTCAGGCCCAGGAGGCGGGACCCTTCTTCAGCGTCTCCGAAGAACAACTCATAGAAGTCACCGACCCTGAAGAAGACCAGGGCCTCCCGGTGGCGGGCTTTCACCTCACGCCACTGCTGCATCAGGGGAGTCTCTTCTGGACGGGTGTTCTGCTGCATTCTTCGGAGACGGTCCCCACCGGATGGAGGAGCCCATCCGAGTATCAGGGTAAGCCGCTTCAAGCGGACTGGTTTCCGGGTTTCGCCTGAAGGATACCTGAGGCTTTGACCCGGATCAACCTGGGTGCGGAGGTGTCCGGACTTCGATAGTATTCGCCGGCGCTCTTCACTCGAACCTCGAGGTTTCCATGGATTCCACGCGACGACGGACCAGAAGTTTCGGATTCCCGTTCCCCGCTTTGCTTCTCATCTTCATGGGGTTCGGTGCACCGGCCTCCGCTCAAGATCAGGCAAGCGATCCGTTCCGTGCGGATCCGGCAGACGTCGAGTCCGTGGACGCCATCGTGGCTGCTGTATACGACGTCATCTCGGGACCGGCCGGGGAAGCCCGGGATTGGGATCGGTGGCGATCGCTGTACGTCCCCGAAGCCAGGTTGATTCCAGTCGGTGTGAACCGAGAGGGGGTGACGGGATACCAGGTCATGACCCCTGACGACTACGTGGACATGGCCGGGGAGTCCCTTGAGCGGAGCGGCTTCTTCGAGACGGAGATCGGCCGCACCCGGGAACAATTCGGCCCGGTGGTGCATCTCTTCAGCGCGTACGAGTCTAGGCGAGCCCTCGATGACCCGGAGCCCTTCGCCCGGGGCATCAACTCCTTCCAACTCATGAACGACGGGACCCGCTGGTGGGTGCTCACCGTCTTCTGGACTTCCGAGCGGCCCGACCTCCCGATCCCGGAGAAGTATCTAGGGAAGGTCTGCACAAGTGGGGCGAGCCGCGTTACATGCGCCACGGGGCCAGATGGGAGGCGGGGCTCCGAAGGCATAGCCTTGAGCTACGTCGAGGAGCCCCAACGATGCAGATGGCCCCGTGCCGCTGTAACCCGAAGGGCACAGGGGGGTTGCGGCGCCATACGGCGTCAGAACTCCTCTCCGATGCTTTGGCATCGCTTTCGTCGTCCTTCCTTGTCT
>JBDHCH010000170.1:0-12705 GCA_039592115.1 Gemmatimonadota bacterium
GGGAAGTACGATGAGGCCATCCCTTACTGGGAAGCGGCGGTGGAAGAGGGTGGGCGGAGAGGTCTCCAGGAGGAGGTGGGAGAGTTCAGACGGCGGATCGGCATCATCCGAAGTTTCAAAGGAGAGCCTGGGAGATCTCTGGAGGAGTACGAAACGGTCCTGGCGTATCCGTCGGGGAGCATTTCCCAAATCCTGGAGGCCCGGACCAGGCTCCGGCGGGGCATCGCCCTGGAGGAGCTCGGGCGCCCGGAGGAGGCCCGGGAAGAGCTGGAAGCAGTCCTGGAGGTAGCTCCAAAGCTCGACGATCCCGTCCTCCTTGCCCAGGCCCACAGGGCCCTGGTCCTCCTGCATACCTGGACCGGACAGGGAGACCGGGTCCGGAGCCACGCCGATCAGGCCCTCGAGCTGGCCCGGAGCTCGGGCGCCCGGAGCGTGGAATTCTGGACATACTGGGGGATGGCGGTGTTCGAAGGGCTCCTGGGCAACACCGGCCCCATGGGTGAGCTGGTTCAGAAGGCCGACGAGGTGGCCAGGGAGCTCCGGTCTCCCCTTCTCCGGCTCCGGAGTACGGAACTGGCCATCGAGCGGGCCGCCGCCACCGGGGAGTGGGATAGAGGGATCGCCCTGGGGGAGCAGGCCAGCGCCGAGGCCAGGGCTCTCTCGCAGAACACACTCCTTCCCCGGTTGCTGGTCTGGACGGCCCTCATCTACCTGGGCAGGGGCGAGATCGACCTGGCCCGGCCTCTCATCGAGGAGGCCTGGGTCGCGTCGGGAGCAGGGGAGGACGCCCCACCAAACATCCATGGAGCCATTCCCGCCCACATCGGGAAGGGATATCTGGCCATGGCCGAAGGGGACCTGGAGGAGGCCATCCAGGTGGCTCGAGCCGGCCTCGATCTGGCGGACCGAGTGGGGTACGGGATCTGGGCGATCCATCGCCTCCTCCCCCTCCTGGCGGAAGCGTACCTCTGGAACGGCGACCTGGAGGGAGCCAGGGAAATCGGGGAGCGTTTGAAGAGGGATTCCGCTCCCATCGGCCACCGTTTGGGAATGGCCTGGGCCATGACCTGCGATGCCCTGGTGACATGGCGGGTGGAAGAAGACCCCGAGAAGGGGGCCCGGCTCATGGAGGAGGCCGCCCAGGCGCTGGAAGAGGTACCCATCATCCCGGACGCGGCCCGGCTACGCCGCATGAAAGCCGGTCGCCTGGCAGACGCGGGAGATCGGGCCGGGGCGCTGGAGGAGCTGAATCGGGTACACGAGATCTTCCTCCTCCTGGGCGCGGAGAAGGAGTTGGAGGCAACCCGGGGCATGTTCCGTGAGCTGGAGGCCCGGCCACCGAGGAAGGCGGCGGCGGGTGCGGGCGTCCTGAGTAGCCGAGAGCTGGAGATCGCTCGGCTGGTGGAGGATCGGAAGTCCAACAAGGCCATCGCCAGGGAATTGAGCATCTCCCCGCGCACCGTGAGCACGCACCTCTCCAACATCTATCAGAAGCTGGGGATCACTTCCCGGGGGGAGCTGGCTGATTTCTTGAGATCCGGAGGGATCCAGGAGGGCTAACCAACATGGCCACAGCGACCGGACGAACCATTGTGGTGGGGGGAGGGGTCATCGGACTGTGTACGGCATACTACCTGGCCAAGGAAGGCATGGACGTCTGCGTGCTGGAACGGGACCGGATCGGATCCGGAGCGTCTTCGGGAAACGCCGGTGCCGTGGCCCCGGGGCACGGCCCGATGGCCAAACCCGGCCGGATCCTGCAGGCCCTCCGCTGGATGGGAGACCCGACCAGCCCCCTCTACATGCCCCCACGGTTCAACCCGTCCCTCTTCCGGTGGCTCTGGACGTTTCGGCGCTACTGCACCGAGGCCCACGTGCTCCGGAGCATGCAAACGCTCGGCCCCCTGGGACATGACAGCAGGGACCTTTTCGACGAGCTGGTGAGAGAGGAAGGCCTGGCCTGTCACTACCGCCCAACGGGGTACTACGAGGTTTATCGAACCGAAAAGGGAATGGCCGGGGCCCGGGAGGAAATCCCCCTTCAGCGGGCCTATGGGTACGACACCCAGGAGGTGGCCGGCGAGACCCTCAGGGAATACGAGCCCGCCCTCAAGCCCGGGACGTTGGGGGGGCTCTTCTTCCCGGAAGCAGCTGTCGTCGATCCACTCCTCTTCCTGGAGGAGTTGGCGGAGGCCGCCATCTCGCGTGGCATGACCTTGCGTACCGGGGCTGAAGTGAAGTCGCTGGTTGCTTCCCATGGGAAGGTGGGGGGAGTCCGCCTCGCCCATGGAGAGGTGGTGGACGGAGATGCAGTCGTGCTCGCCACCGGCGCGTACTCCCTCAAGCTGGCCAGGATCGGGGGCCTGTCTCTCCCCATCCAGCCGGCCAAGGGGTACCACAGGGACCTTCCGGTAGGATTCGGAGGCGCCCCGGAGATGAATATCACCGTCATGCTGGGCGAGCGTTACGTCTTTTGTACCCCCCTGGGGGGATTTCTCCGGCTTGCCGGCACGCTGGAGCTCTCCGGTCTCAACCACCGCATGGTGGGGCCACGGCTCTCGAATCTCAACGAGTCGGCAGCGAAGTACGTGGAGGGGATGGAGAACCCCGTGTCTACCGATGATTGGGTGGGCCTCCGACCCGTCACACCGGACGGGATGCCGATGATCGGGGCGGCCCCCAGTCTCGAAGGGCTCTACGTCGCCAACGGGCACGCCATGTTGGGGCTGACGCTGGGGCCCATTACCGGGAAGCTCATGGCCGACATGATCGTGGGGAAAAAGCCCTCGAGGGATCTGGCTCCCCTCCGACCGGATCGGTTCTGACGAGGGCGCCACGGCGATGACGTACCGCGGCGTTGCCGAGATCGGCTCCCCATCGCTCCCTTTCGGTTGGCGACCATGGTCCGGAGGGGAGTAGACCGGATCCTGGAAGACAGCGTCTTCTTCCCCCAGGCGTTCTCCACCGGGTCAAGGATCGGGTTCGTCACCAGCGACGGAGCCCCCGTGAGCAGGGGGCCCCAGGGGCGGCGAACCGCGAGGGAGGCGCTCATCGAGGCCGGCTGCCCTCTCTCCCTCCTCTTCGCCCCAGAGCACGGCCTTGCCGCCAACGCCGCAGACGGTGCCGCCGTGGACGATGGGCAGGATCGGGTCACCGGCCTCCCGGTGGTGAGCTTGTACGGTCCCCGCCTGATGCCACGGATCCAGGAGGTGGCCGATCTGGATCTCGTCCTCTTCGACCTTCAGGACGTGGGCGCCCGATTCTACACCTTCCTCTGGACCCTGTCCCACGTCATGGAGGCCTGTGCCGAGGCCGGCACCCCACTCTGGGTCCTGGACCGCCCGAACCCCCTGGGCGGCCTGGAGGAGTGGGTCGAGGGCCCCCTCCCGGACCCCGATGCCCCATCGGGCTTCCTCGGGCGTTGGCCGGTCCCCATCCGGCATTCTCTCACCCTGGGCGAGTTGGCTCTCCTCATGCGGGCAGAGATGGGCTTGGAGCTGGCCCTGGATGTGGTTGCCATGGAGGGATGGCGGAGGAGGGACCTCCTGCCCGGAACCGGCCTGGAGTGGCACCCCCCCTCCCCGGGTCTTCCGACGTTCGCTTCGGCACTCCTCTACCCGGGGATGGCCCTCCTGGAGGCCACCAACGTTCTGGAGGGCAGAGGCACCCCGCTGGCGTTCCAGTGGCTCGGAGCCCCGTGGATGGATCCAGCGCTCGGAGCAGTGGAACTTAACAGCATCGGGATTCCGGGAATCCGGGCTCATGTTCACGATCTCCTTTCCGACGGTACCTCCTGCCCGGGGATACGACTGGAGGTCACCGACGCCACAACCCTGCGCCCTGTGGAGATGGGCCTGCGCCTCCTCACTCTCCTCCGTACCTTATGGCCCAGTGAGTTCGACTGGGCCCCGTACCCCACGGTCGCGAATCCCGCCGGTGAGGACCACCTGTATCGACTCCTCTCCTCACGTACCTTGGTGGCCCTGCTGGTAGGGGAACCGAGACGGGTCCAGGACGCACGCTTCGAGGCGTGGACCCGGCCCGAGGGATGGTGGGAGCGGGCGGAACCGCACCTTCTTTATCGCTGAGGTAGTCTGATGTCCGATTCGCCTGCGACCCGAATTCTGGAAGCCTGGGCCGAGCTGGAGGCCGCCTTACGAAAGGCACTTCCGGTCTGTTCCGTGGCTCCGCCCACCCAGCCCAGCGAGCTTCTCTCGGCGCTTCGGATCAACCACCGGATCGGTCCTGAGGAAGAAGCCCGGATTCTCGCCCTCCGTGAGATCCGGAATCGGGTCTCGGTGGACCCTCAGGAGCCCCCTGGCGCGGAGGCCGACGCCTTCGAGGCTGAGGTTTCCCTTTTGAAACCCAAACTGGCCGGCCGCGACCCGGCGGCCTGCTGACGGAGAGACCCCATGACCGACCGAAGACCTCTGCTGCTGACGCTCCTGCTCCTGAGCGGGTACGCCTGCTGCGGGACCCCGGCCTTTGCGCAAACCAAGACGGCATTCTGGCCTTCCCCGGGCGCTAAGGCCCAACCCAAGGTCCTCCTGATCGGCATCGACGGAGTCCGGGTGGACGTCCTCCGAGAGGTCGCCACACCCAACCTGGATGCCCTGGCCTCCTCAGGGACGTTCAGCGACGAGGCCCGGAACGTCCGGCCCACGGTGAGCGGACCTTGCTGGTCCAGCATGCTGATCGGCGTCGAGCCCGAGAAACACGGCGTCCACAACAACAACTTCTCCTCCAACCGGTACGGGGAATTCCCGGACTTCCTGACCCGCATCGAAGCGGTCCGCCCGGAGTTGAACACTTTCGCGGCCGTGGATTGGCTGCCCCTGGGCTCGGAGGAGGGAGGAGGTCCTCTCATCAGCGGTGCGGTGGATCGGAAAGTTGTCGTAGACGGCTACGAGTTGGGATGGCTCGAGGCCGATAGCGTCAGCGTGATCGCCACGGCTGATGAGATCCGGAACGAAGATCCGGACGCCCTCTTCGTGTACCTGGGTGCTCCGGACGAGATCAGTCACAACATCGGCGGAATCGGAGGGGAGTATCGGGACGCTATCGCCGCCGCCGATAGACACGTGGGCCGCCTGGTTGACGCCATCAAGGCCCGGGCCACCTTCGACCGAGAGGATTGGCTGGTCCTGGTTTCCACGGATCACGGGCGTACCGAGGAGGGAGGACACGGGGGCACGTCACCGGAGGAAACCACCGTCTTCTATCTCGCCAGTGGCCCTGGCGTCGTAGTCGGCAAGCCCGCTGCTCCGCCCAGCATCATGGACGTGCCGGTAACTGCCCTGGCCCATCTGGGAATCGAGATCGATCCCGCTTGGAGGTTGGACGGGAAGCCAGTGGGCCTGAAACGATGAGGCTCGCTCTGTGGCTGGCGGGTGGGATCGCCGGGATCGGATTGCTGTTCGGCTTCTCTTCTGCCTCCGGCCAGACCTCTCCGCCCCCGGACACGCTTCGAATCCTGGCTTTTAACACCCACCACGGCGCCGGCCTGGACGGCGTGCTGGATCTGGAACGGATCGCATCGGTCATCCGTTCCGTGGATCCGGATCTCGTGGCGCTTCAGGAAGTGGACCAGGGGGTGGAGCGGACGGATCGGGTGGATCAGGCCGGAGCCTACGGGTCCCTTACCGGCATGGCGGCCGTGTTCGGAGCGTTCATGGAGTACCAGGGCGGCCGCTACGGGATGGCCCTCCTCTCGCGTCACGCGATCGTGTCCTGGGAGAACCACCGTCTGCCACCGGGGGCCGAACCTCGATCGACCCTCGCCGCTCGCATCCGCATGCGGGCATCAGGACGAGAGATCGTAGTCGCGGGGATCCACTTCTACCGAACGGAGGAGGAGCGGATGGCCCAGGCCAGGCGAACCGCTGAGATCCTCGAGCCCCACACCGTTCCGGTCGTGTTGGCGGGAGACTTCAACTCCCTTCCAGGATCCCCGGTGATGGAGTTTTTGGCGCAGGGATGGGCGGTCCCCGCCAAGGAGGACCCGAGCTACACCTTCCCCGCCGATGATCCGGCCAGAGAGATCGACTTCATCCTGGTGAGGCCCCAGGATGGATTCACGGTTCTGGAGTATCGGGTTCTCGGAGAGTCGGTCGCGTCGGACCACCGACCGGTCCTCATGGTCGTGGAGATCCACTGATGGAGGACGCCGCCCAGTGAACTTCTCACCCCTCGACACCACGGCCTTCGTCGGATACTTCGTCGTGGTCGGAATCGTGGCGGTGTTGGTCTCCCGACGAGAGAAGGTGGCCGCCGACTACTTCCTGGCGGGCCGGAATCTCCCCTGGTGGCTCATCGGGATCAGCCTCATCGCCTCCAACATCTCCACAGAGCAACTGGTGGGGCAGGCCGGCCAGGGAATGGACTTCGGCCTGGCCGTGGCCGCCTACGAATGGATGGCCGCCATCACCCTGGTCATCGTGGCCCGGTGGTTCCTCCCGGCTTATCTGGCGAACCGGGTCACCACGATGCCAGAGTATCTGGAGCGGAGGTTCGACGTCCGTTCCAGGGGATGGCTCGCCGTCTACATGATGCTGGCCTACACCTTCGTGGCCATGGCGACAGTCCTCTACTCCGGCGGGCTGGCCCTGGAGACCATGTTCGGGCTGCCCCTGTGGTGGGGAGTGACCATCCTGGCGGTGTTCGCCGGAGCCTACACCGCATACGGCGGTCTTAAGGCCGTGGTGTGGTCGGATCTCATCCAGGGGACCATGCTTCTTCTGGGTGGCGCCCTGACCGCCTGGCTAGGGCTGAAGGCCGTAGGGGGGTGGGGCACCCTCATGGAGGAGGCCGGGGACAAGTTCCACATGGTCCTCCCCCTTGACCACCCCGAGCTTCCCTGGTTCGCCATCTTCTTCGGCGGGCTCTGGATCGCCAACCTCTTCTACTGGGGATGCAACCAGTTCATCACGCAGCGGACCCTCGGAGCCCGGAACATCAAGCAGGGGCGGTACGGGATCGTGTTCGCCGCCTACCTGAAGCTCCTTATCCCCTTTATCGCTGTCATCCCCGGGATCATGGCCTATGTCCTCTATGCGGACGAGATCACCCGGTCGGACATGGCCTATCCCGTGCTCATCGCCAAGCTTCTCCCGGGAGGGCTCACGGGCCTCATGCTCGCGGCCCTCATCGCCGCCATCATGTCGTCCCTGGATTCCATGCTGAACTCCACGGCGACGATCTTCACCATGGATCTCTACCACCGGCACCTGAAGCCGGCGTCCACGCAGAAACACCTCATCTTCGTGGGCCGGACCAGCACGGTTGCGTTCCTTCTCCTGGCCGCCGCCTGGGCGCCCTTCCTGGTCCGCTTCGACCGGATCTTCTCGTATATCCAGGAGTTCTGGGGGCTCATCACGCCGGGCGTGGCCGTGGTGTTCCTCAGCGGCCTGTTCTGGAAGAGGGCGACGGCTCGAGGCGCCGTCTGGGTCATGGCCCTCACGCTGCCCATGACACTGGGCGTGAAATGGCTCACCCCTGACGCAGCGTTCCTGGACCAGATGTGGCTGGCGGGAATCGTTCTCTTCGGCTTGCTCGCGGGGATCTCGTTGGCCTGGCCGGAAGCGCGGGAGACCGATACGGAGGATGAGACCACGCCTGATCTTCCTCCGGAGCTCATCCCGGAGAAGGACCGACTCTTCGATGCCCTGTCTCTGGGTGCCGTCGTCGCAACCGTCGCCCTGGTGCTGTACTTCTTCTGAGGAGAGGGACAAGTAGATGCCCAGAACCCGCGCCATTCAGATCCCCCGGTATGGGAGGCCGGAGGTACTCGTCGAGAGAGAGATCCCCCTCAAGGCGCCCGGTCCAGGGGAGGTCCACCTCCGGATCGAGGCGGTCGGGGTGAACTTCGCGGACCTCCTCCAGCGAGCGGGCCTGTACGGCCGAGTCCCGGACCGCCCCTTCTCCCCAGGATTCGAGGTGGCGGGAAGGGTGGCGGAGGTCGGCGAGGGCGTTGAGGGTTGGGCCCCTGGCGACCGAGTCGTGGCCCTGTCCCGGTATGGGGGCTACGTGCAGGACCTCGTCCTCCCGACAGACCAGCTCTTTCCCTACCCGGACGATCTCTCGCCGGCGGAAGCGGCGGCCGTTCCGGTGGTCTTCCTCACGGCATGGTTCGCCCTCTTTGAAACCGGGTTTGCCCGCCCGGGGGATCGCGTCCTGGTTCTGGGAGCGGGAGGCGGCGTGGGAACGGCAGCAGTACAGATGGCCGTCCAGCGGGGCCTCGAGGTCTATGGAACCGCAGGCACGGCGACCAAGCGGGCGTTTGTGGTCGAAGCGCTGGGAGCCAGGGCATGCTTCGATTCCCGTGGTGACTGGGAGCCGGATGTGTGGGAAGCTCTGGGAGAGAAGAGAATCCTGGACATCGCTCTGGATCCCGTGGGAGGGAAGGCGACCGCGGCCTGTCGGCGCCTCCTGGGGCCCATGGGCCGGCTGGTGTTCTATGGGCTGAGCGAGGCCCTCCCGGGAAGGAAGCGGAGCTGGCTGAAGGCAGCCATCGCCCAGGGGGTTTTCGGGATCCAACTCCTCTACCTCAAAGAGAAGGAAGCCCTCCTGGCCCCGGCCATGGAGAAGATCTTCCAGGGGATCCTGGACAAGCAGTGGAAGCCGATTCTGGATCGGACCTTCCCCCTTTCCCGGGAGGGAGCCGTAGAGGCTCACCACTACCTTCACGACCGCAAGAACCTCGGGAAGGTGGTATTGGTGGCTCGGAACTGAGGGGGTTTAACACTCTGCCCCCCCCGGGTGTCAACAGGTATCAGCCCGCGAAAGGAACCGGCAAGCCACAAGAGGTGGCCCGAGCCCAAGCATCCCGGAGGTACACATGCGCCGTTTGATTTCCTTCTTCCTCCTGACCCTCCTCCTGGCCGTGGGCGCTCAAGAGGCCCGCGCCCAGGTCGACATCACCGGTACCTGGGAGATCTCCTGGGAGACCCAACGTGGCGCGACCACGTCCACCTTCACCTTCGAGCAGGACGGTGACACCTTCACCGGCACAGCCCAGATGGCCATGGGCAGGCGCGGCGGTGGAGCGGGCGGGGGTACCCGTGAGATCGAGGTCACCGACGGAAAAGTGGACGGGGACCAGATTACCTCGCCGGCACCGTCGATGGGGACGCCATGGAGGGGACCATGACGACCATGCGAGGCGAGAACCCCTTCACCGGGAAGAAGAAGGAGTAGCCAGCCTGGAACACAGGCTGATCGCTTGAGCCCCTGGCCCCCGCTCCCCGGAGGAGCGGGGGCCATTTCTCAGCCCTTCTGCTTCACGTAGATCTCGCCACCGGTTTCCCTGAATTCCCGAGCCTTGGTCTCCAGGCCCTCGGCGAGGTCACCTGCTTCACCCTTCAATTCCGCGCTGATGCGCATGCTGCAGAACTTCGGGCCGCACATGGAGCAGAAATGGGCGACCTTGGCCCCCGGCGCCGGGAGGGTTTCATCGTGGAAGGCCCGGGCGGTCACCGGATCGAGTGAGAGGTTGAACTGGTCCTCCCACCTGAAGTCGAACCGGGCCTTGGAGAGGGCGTCGTCCCACTCCCGTGCCCGGGGGTGGCCCTTGGCGACGTCCGCGGCGTGGGCGGCGATCTTGTAAGCGATGACCCCCTGCTTCACGTCGTCCCGGTCCGGGAGGCCCAGGTGCTCCTTGGGGGTGACGTAGCAGAGGAGCGCCGTTCCGTACCACCCAATCTGAGCGGCCCCCACGGCGCTGGTGAGGTGGTCGTAGCCCGGGGCGATGTCGGTGACGATGGGCCCCAAGGTGTAGAAGGGGGCCTCGTCGCACCATTCCAGCTGCTTGTTGACATTCTCTTCCACCATGTGCATGGGAATGTGGCCTGGCCCCTCGTTCATGACCTGGACGTCGTGTTCCCATGCGATCCGGGTGAGCTCGCCCTGTGTCTCCAGTTCGGCGAACTGGGCCTCGTCGTTGGCGTCGGCCAAAGAGCCGGGCCGCAGACCGTCCCCGAGAGAGAAGGACACGTCGTAGGCGGCCATGATCTCGCAGATTTCACGGAAGCGGGTGTAGAGGAAGCTCTCCTGGTGATGGGCCAGACACCACTTGGCGATGATGGCTCCTCCCCGGGACACGATGCCCGTCAACCGGTCCGCGGTAAGCGGCACATATCGAAGGAGGACCCCGGCGTGGACGGTGAAGTAGTCCACGCCCTGCTCCGCCTGCTCGATGAGGGTGTCCCGGTACACTTCCCAGGTCAGGTCCTCCGGCACACCGCCCACCTTCTCCAGCGCCTCATAGAGCGGCACCGTCCCGATGGGGACGGGGGAGTTCCGAAGGATCCACTGGCGGGTCTGGGGGATGTCCTGACCCGTGGAGAGGTCCATGACGGTGTCGGCTCCCCAGAGGATCGCCCACCGGAGCTTGTCCACCTCCTCCTCCACGGAGGAGGTCACGGCCGAGTTACCGATGTTGGCGTTGATCTTCACCAGAAACCGTCGCCCGATGATCATGGGCTCCAGCTCCGGGTGGTTGATGTTGGCCGGGATGATGGCCCGTCCCCGGGCCACCTCGGACCGGATCAGCTCCGGGTCCATCCCCTCCCTGAGGGCTACGTACTCCATCTCCGGAGTGATCTCCCCTCGGCGGGCATAGTGCATCTGGGTGCCGGTTCCGGTCCCCCGCCGAACCCGGTGGCGAAGGGGGGACGGCACCAAGGCCGCGGAGGGATCAGTGGTAGCCGGTTCCCATTCCCGCACTACTGCGGTATCGCCTCGGTCGCGAATCCATTCCTCGCGGATCTTCCGCAACCCCTGGTTGGGGTCGGCGTCTCGAGGCCCAGTGGTATCGTAGACCCGGAGAGGCGGTTCGCCTCCGGTAAGGGTGACCTCCCGCATGGGGACCCGGATGCCGTGCCCGCCCTCGATATAGACCTTCCGAGAGGCCGGGAACGCCTCGCCGAAATCTCCGTTGGTCGCGGAGCGAGATGAGGCGGAGGTTGGGTGGCTGTCCATGGTCCTACTCCATCGATTCGGGTCCGAAAACGGCGTCGGGTTCAAGAGCTTCAACCAACAAAAAAAAGCGCCTACCCGGATAGGATTGGCGCAGCGGAGCGTTGGGTCGCCCCTTCGATCGCCGCACTCCCTACGCCGGTGTTGACCGGATCAGGTTCCAAGAGGCTCTCTCAACTCCACGGCGAGTCTTCGGCCATGGGGTACCCCTGGCGGTCCTACGGATGCTAGACTGTCCCGAGGTCGCAGTCAATGGAAAAGATCCGATGGGAATGAAGTCTTCCCCAACATCGCTGAGCGCCACAGGAGACCAGGCATGCCTGACGGGAAGAAGATGGACACCGAGGTGAGGACGGAGCTGGACCGCAGGGACCTCTTGAAGATCGGGGCGGCCGGCCTGGGGCTGGCGGCCCTCAACGCCTGCACGCCGGGCGACCCGGCAGAACCGACCTGGGTCCGGCACCCCAGGACCCCTTCGCCTCTCCGCCGATGGAGACCGTCCGCATCGGGATGGTGGGTGTCGGGCTCCAGGGTACCGGTCACATAAGGAATTTCCTGGGGATCGAAGGATGCCAGATCACCGCCGTGTGCGACATCGTCCCCGAGAAGGCCGAGCGCTCGGCCCAGTTGGTGGAGGAGGCCGGACACCCACGCCCAGCCGTTTACGCCGCCGGGGAGCGGGACTTCGAGCGTCTCTCGGCCGAGGAAGAGCTGGACTTGGTCTTCACCGCCACCCCCTGGGAGTGGCACGTGCCGGTCTGCCTCTCGGCCATGGAGAACGGCAAGCACGCCGCCACGGAGGTGCCGGCAGCCTACACCTTGGACGACTGTTGGGCCCTTGTGGAGGCGGCGGAACGGCACCAGAAGCACTGCATCATGATGGAGAACTGCAACTACGACCGCATGGAGATGCTCTGCTTCCACCTGGTGAAGCTGGGCTTCCTGGGTGAGGTCGTCCACGCCGAGGGAGGGTACCTCCACGACCTGCGGGCCATCAAATTCGAGGATCGGGACGAAGGCCTCTGGCGTCGCGCCCATTCCATGCAGCGGAACGCGAATCTCTACCCCACCCACGGTCTGGGTCCGGTGGCCAACTGCATGGACATCAACCGGGGGGACCGCTTCGCCAACCTGGTCTCTATGAGCAGCCCCTCCCGGGGACTCCAGCACTGGGCCCGGGACCACTATCCCGAAGGCCATGCCAAGCGTAACGAGACCTACGTGCTGGGAGACGTAAACTATTCCCTCATCCAGACCGCCCTGGGCCGCACGATCCTGGTGGGCCACGACACCAACCTCCCCCGGCCCTACTCCCGCATCAACACCGTCCAGGGTACGAAGGGGATCTTCAGCGGCTACCCGCACCGGGTTTACGTGGAGGGGATCAGCGAGTCCCATCGGTGGGACGACGCACAGGATTGGATGGAGGAGTACGAGCATCCTCTTTGGAGGGAAATGGCCGAGCAATCCGCCGGAGCCGGCCATGGAGGAATGGACTACCTGGAGGACTATCGGCTGATCAAGTGCCTCAGGGAGGGGATCCCCACGGACATGAACGTATACGATGCCGCGGCCATCTCCGCCGTCGGCCCCTTGAGCGAATGGTCGGTAGCCAACGGGAGCGCCCCCATCGAGTTCCCCGACTTCACCCGGGGCAGGTGGCAGAGTTGGCCGGCATGGGAGGTTTTCGGTGCGTGATACGATCCGGGGCCTGGCACCCGTGTTCCTGGT
>JBDHCH010000171.1:0-8465 GCA_039592115.1 Gemmatimonadota bacterium
TGCGGGCGGGGGGATCGGCGCAGCCAACCTGCTCACGGTCGTTCTGGTTGGGGGTGACCTGGCCCTCTCGAGAGCGGAGGCCATCCTCCTCTCGGCGCTTCTCCTGTTGGGCGCGCTTCTCTCCGCCGGGCATCTGGGCCAGCCCATGCGTGGACCGTTGGCATTGAAGGGCGTGATTAGAAGCCCGCTCAGCAACGAGATCCTGGCTCTGGGAGTATCGGTGGCGGGTGGCCTTGTCGCGGTTTTCCTCCCGGCGGACCACACGCTACAGTCAGCTGCCGGCCTCCTGGCGTCCGTGGGATCGCTGGCGTTCCTCCTGACCCTGGGGGCGGTCTACAACCTTCCTGGGCAGCTTGCTTGGCGCGGACCGGTGGCGATCTACCCTTTGGTGCTCGCGACGGCCTGGGGGCTGCTCCTGAGCGCTGGACTGGAGGGTGGGCCGGCCCGAGAAGCGACGATCCGGCTCCTCTGGGCGGCGCTTTTGGTGGACGGGGCCCTGGTCCTCATCCGGAACTCGGGGATGGAGCGGGTCAGGCGGGTAGGGGCCCCATCCCACCCCCGGATCTTCCGGGTCCGAGGATTCTTGATGGGCGCCCGACTAGCCCTCAGTACCATCGCGACGCCCCTCTCATTCCTGAGCGGCTACTGGGGACTGGCCGTGTTCACTCTCTTCGCCGCTCTGATCCTGGACCGGTACGGGTTCTACGGGCTGGCGGTGAGGAAGACCTCCGAGTCGGAGGTGGCCCGGGTGGAGCGCCTGCTGTGACCCGAGCGGGATTTCTGCGGCCGCTGCATGCGGTGCGTGGATGCCTGTCCAGCCGATGCGCTGACAGGTGCCGCCTGGCATCCGGGGCTGCCCAGGGAAGAGATCCTGGATGTCCGTACGTGTGACGAGTGGAAAAAGGACCACTACCCCCGGTATCACGACGGGCATGACTGCGGGATCTGCGCTGCGGTCTGTCCGTGCGGACTGAAACTGCTGAAAGGGAGGGGTGGGTCCGCCAGGGAATCGTCCTACCCAAGTCCGGGGACGCCGACCGGAGAAGTTGACAGGCTCTCATACGGCCTCCTGGTTGGGGGGGATGCCCATTATCTAACCAGGCCAAACAAGCTCGGCAACGATGCCGTGCAGAGGGGGATGGAGCATTTGCGCGGGGTGGTTGGGACCCGTACCATCATTGATCAACCCAACACGTCGGCTTTGGAGCCCCTCCCGGTGACGCGGCTCGCCCCATTCCCGGGACAAGCTCCTAGGTCCAGGGAGGTCGCCGTGGACCGCAGGTACTCTGTCTCTTCATCAGGAGGAGGAACGGATGGACGCCAAGAAGCTCGTGGTCGGGATGGTGGTGGGCACGATCGTACTCTGGCTGGTGGGGAGGCTCATCTGGGTGATGGCTTTCGCCGGCTTCTTCGCGGCGAATGTCGGCGGAGCCACCGGCGTCTTTCGGGAAGACCCGATGATGTGGCCCGTGATTTTGGGACACATAGCCATCGCAGCGCTGGTCACCTTTGCCATCGTCTGGTCGGGGTCGTATACGCTGGGAGGAGGGTTCAAGATCGGAGCGATCGTCGGGTTCTTGCTCTGGTTCGGAGTGGATTTCATCCACTACGGGAACCTGGATGTACGGACGCTCACGGCAACGATCGCTGATCCGTTCTTTGAACTCATCAGGACGGGTATCGGCGGTGCGGTGATCGGCGTCGTGCTGGGCAGGTTGGCGACGGAGGACCCGGCCTCCTCCGCCTGAACCCCCATTGGGAGGTGGAACGTTTCCTTTCTTTGGGTCCGGCAAAACCGGTCACCCGAGTGGTGACCAGTGGTGCCTAAATCAAAGAGGAGGTTAGCGGTATGGCGATAACTCCCGAAACACTCGCACAGGCGCGAATGGGCCTCAAGTCAACTTCCAGAGATCGGGCTCTAGCCGATAAGTTCATCGCGATTCGTGGCTACAACGTCCGACGTTCCAAAGCTGACGCGAGAGCCACTTTGACCGAGGGCGAGATAACAGTGCTGCAGTCTCTGATTGCCCGGTCCTCGCCGCTGGTACAAGTCACGACCAACGTTGAGCGCTCCAGATTTCCCCCCGGCGGTACGAGAGCAGAGATGGTGTTCAAAACAACCTTCAGGTCGAGAGTGCAGCCAGCGCCACCGTACCGCGTGATCCGCTTTGTTCGAGCTGCTCAGGTCAATCGGCTTTTCGGTTCGAACAAGGTCGCTTACACCGTGCCTGGTTATGTGTGTTACCAGGACCTCTCCAACACAAAGGCAGCGGCACCCGATCCACGAAACCTACACGCGTCGCTTATGCGGGGATTCACCATGTCGAAGTGGTCTTTCGACGGCCCGAGGAAGGAGTTTGAAGGCGGGGGGATGACGAACAAAGACACCCCCGGGACAATGTACAGCGATCTGCCATACGGGATCATGGCGGACTTTCTGATCGCTCTATACGACGAAGATAAGAGAGAGATTCTCGAGGTTGGACGGGCGGCTGGCTGGTTGGGCGTCTGGCAGGACAGAAAGCACACCTTTGTGCGAACACGGTGAGAGGCTGAGGTGCCGTGCAGCTGTGGGGGGGGCCGGCCTCACCGGTGCAGCCAGCGGGTGACCTGGAGCATTGGATTCTCTCTTGCGACTGTCGGGTCCAGTTCTCCTGGTTGAGCTGGAGTCCGCTCGGCCCGGGAGGCTCTTGGACCAAGTCCGTGACCCCACGTCTGATTCATCGCCCACGGTGTTTGTCACCACGTCACCGGGAAGCTCACGGATCATCGGTCTTTTCTCGGTCCCCCAGGGGCCATGAACCGGGAAACGGAACGCCCGATCTTCCGGTCTGCGAAGGGGTGGGATTACGGGGGTTGGGGTCAAAGAATGTTCCCCAATACTCTCTTCGATTCGGTCAGCTTCGAGGGTATCCGCCCACGATAGCCATGCCTTCGTTGAAGCAGTAGCGATCAGGGCGCTTAGCTCAGCTGGTTTTGAGCGCCTGCCTTACAGGCCCGCACGAGGTCCGCCCACTTTGGGACATCTGGCGTAATTCAGCGGAACTCTTGGCAAACCCTGCGAATCATCTCGGCTCGGTTCGCAGGGTTTCTGCATGTGAACAGGCACACCAACAGGCACACACCTAAGTGACCTAGGGGTGCTCTCCCCACTCATTCTCAACCCAAAGCCCCCATAGGAATCATGCTCCACCCGGCGAAGGGTGAGTTCCTCTGAACGGGTGGTTGTGGCTTCAAGCCACCGGTAGCCGGGAACCATCCGTCAACGTTTCTGAACGCGACTCTCCCCTGAGCGGCGGATGCCCAGAGGAGAGCTTTCGTTGATCTGGCTTTTCCTCAATACGCCGAGGCGCACCGACGGTCATGAATAAGGTTGGTCAGCCCTCTCTCTCTTCCTCGACAGGCCAGGATGCTTGCTGTCCCGAGTGGATCTTCCACACGCCATCCTCGAGAACAAACACCGAAAAACTTGCGAAACGGGCTCTGGAAACCTGACCGTCCGTGTACACCGCTCGGTTTTCCTCACTGGTATGCACGCCGATAGCGACTGTGGGACTGATCGCCATCACGCGGATCTCTTCGCCTTCCATTTCCTGGCGTTCAAGTCGCCTCCCCTCTTCCCTCGTCCAGGCCTCACGGTAGCTGTCGAACACCTCCTGGCAGTCGTAAATGTTCGTGCCCCAAAGACAGATGCCAGGCTCTGCGGGTTGGCGAGCGATCATCGGGTCAATGTTTGCTTCCTTTGCCGCATCGTAGATTTCGATCATCACCTGTTCCACCTCAGCCTCAATCTGTGCGATCTCGGCCTCGGTCATCTCAGCTGGAGCAGTGGGGGAGGAATAGAGAAACCACCCGAGCCCGAGGACGACGATCAGGGCGAGGACCGTAATCACAACCTTCATGGGACCTCCTGGTTGGGGGGGAGATCCCCCTTATCTAACCACGCCAAGTATTCTCTGCAATGATGATGTGGAGGGGTGGATGCAGCATCGGCAGCGACGGATTCCGTTAGATTCCGGTCATGGATATGACACCTGATGAGCAACCCATCGTCCGTCGTGCTGTGGCGGCGTACGAGGCGAAGAAGTCGTGTAAGGGACCTTTCAGAGGCATGACTGCCGATCAGATTCTCGAAGAATTGAAGCCGTCCCCTGTCCGCTGGGCTGAACTGGCCGCGTTCGTGATCGAAACGGCAGAAGGACCCACCCGAAGGAATCGATAACGCCGCTCAGCAGGATTGCAGAACCGTGGGGCTTACAGATCCTTGCTCCCACCATAACCGCATCACATTGTTCTGCTGGTGGTTGACTGGGCTGGAACGGGCAGTCGACGGTCGGGCCTGTGGATTCCGTAGTGATTTGAAGGTCACCGGAGGAATCCCGGTGCCGTGTTGCCATGGTTGAGGAGGTGCACATGCAGCATCGGTGTCCAGAGTGCGGCATGGTGGGCGAACACGCGACCTGGTGTCCGGCCGCCAGATCGTCGGAGCCAGATGGTACTGCGCCGGATCAGATCGATGTAGCTGAGAACGGGCGGCCCAGGTGCCCGGAGTGTGGAGAATTGAGGCTCGATAAACCGACTGTGACCCTGGATCGGGAAACCGGGAAGAAACCGGATATCTCGGGCCCCGTTTTCGGTCTGGTGGTTTTGGTGCCGGCCCTGGTCCTCCTCGTTCTGATGATCGTGACATGGGGCGAGCCGGGCCTTTCTCCGGCGAAATCGTTGGGTCTCGTAGCCGCACTACTGGCCGGTGCGCTCTACGGGATCTTCAGCTACGTAGGAATTGATCGGGTCAATGGGTGGATATGCACAGGGTGTGGTAACGCTACGGTGGTGGAAGACCCACCCCCCCCAACTCCCTGACACTTCCGGGTCGCGGCCCCCTTCCTTCAAGAATTCCGAGACCGGCGTGACGATTCGCAGGGCGGACCCATACCGCCATGGCCAAGCTCGGCTGCGAATACGGGCTGTGTGCGCCCTCCAGCAGTCCCCGCACTGATGACAACCTCCGCTAGCCCTCGGAGGTTGACCGGCCCATCAGGTCTTCTGACGCCCGAAATGGGTTTGTGAAGTCATCGGCAAGTGGTGCGAGCACCGAGACCGCCACGGATAGTGTGGCCAATGCGGCCCGTGCCGGATTCGTGGCCCCGTCAATGGCGTGCATCGCCTCTTCCTCTCTCTTGACCCTGCCCTCCTCCGAGTGAGAGTTGGAAATACGGCCACCGGGCCGAGGTTGGTGGGGCCGGCGGGGATTCTTGACCAGGAGAACCGTCGGCCCTGCTGCGTCGGGATAGACCGCCAGCACGCCCAGGGTCAAGAGTCACGGACTCCATAACACAAATCGTCACAACGACCTACGGACGGTTGACCATTAGTCCCTCACGGTGGGTTGTTGTTCTCGGGCCCAGCGTCGGGCTGGATGTACGATGGAGTAGCGGGGCAGGGGAGAGAATGGTGGAATTGGACCCGACTCTTGCCCATCGCCAGTATGTCCACGCAGTGAACAGGAAGGCGTCTAGGTTTGGGGACACAGTCCGGAACGGTCTCCGAAACCAGGGGCTTTGGGGCTGGCATCAATCCTGCCACCATAGAGTATCGGAAACTCCCGTCTCAGATGCTCCCAGGGATTCGATCCCACTGGCCAGTGGGAGGAGAGAATGCGAAGGACTTGGTTCTTGCTCGCTCTAGCCCTACCGATCGCAGCGTGCGTCTCGGTGGAGAATTTCGCACACGTTGGTCCCGTCAGCTACACGGCAAAAGACCCCGGTGCACAGTTGGACGTCTACTACCTGGTTCCGGGCGCTCAGACGATTTCCCAAGCTGAGGGGCTAGTGCGGGCTTACGACATAATCGCGAGCTTCGAGGTGAAGCAGTTTGGCGACCACATGGGGAATCTCCAGAAGAAAGCCCAGGAAAAGGCCAGGGAAGTGGGGGGGGACGCTATTGTCTACCAACCCCTTCCATCCGGCAATGAGGGCTCTAAGGCACTGGTCTGGGTGCTCCATTACACGGGCTAGTCTTGCTATTGTGTTGGTGAATGGGGTTAAGGATTGGCTTTGTAGAGCCTAAATACAAGCGAACTCTTGTTTCTCCCCTGGTGGCTTCGTGATTGCTTCCAGGGAAGATGGCGATGGTTCTGAACAGGGCCGGAACGAAAGCGATTACCTGTCCACTGAAGAGGGTCAACTCCAGTGGGGATTTATTCAACCTAGTTACTGAACATAAGAAATGCCAGGAACCCCTTGTTCCCTCTGCAGCTCCGACCACCTGGCCGTCACTTCCAGCGCCTTCTCGGCCTCCTCGTGGACTTGGAGGATAGCTGCGGAAGACACTCGGGTTCTTTGGGCCGAAACCCACCGGTCCGAGCCCGGTTGGCTCTGACGCTGCCGATCCACACCCTCGGTGGGCCAGAAAGGGACCCCTGACCCCCCTGGCCACAGGACGAGGGGAGTCAGGGGGCTCCAGAGGCAACGCGAGTCGGTCTATTTCGTCCTCGTCAGTATCCTGCCGAGACCCGTCCCGCCCCGTAGATCGGGTCGTGTCCTCGTGACCCCAGATCCTCTGCAGCTCTTTTCAGGGCTCGCTCGACCTGAGCCGGTGACATGCTACCACCGTGCGCGTTGACCAGGAGCGCAGCAACGCCTGTCGCGTGGGGCGCGGCCATGCTCGTCCCCTCTTGCCATCCCCACCCCCCTGCGACCGTGCTGAGGACCCCGTCAAAGACAAAGGCGGGCAGTGTGAAGCCGCCGAGCGTGCACAGGTCGGTGTACGGAGAGCCGAGGAAGAGCCCGTACCAATTCCCACCGGGTGCTGCTACATCAATAACTGAGCGGCCAGTGTTGGTGTAGTAAGCCGGGCCATCCAGGTTTGTGGACGGATCGAGGCACCACCCCACGGGCCCGAGCGCCGAAACGGCAATGGTGTGCGGGAAGTCTGCGAAGGCGAGTTTGACGTCTTTGCTCCTATCGGCGTCCATCCCATTGTTCCCGGCCGCCACGATCACGGTGGTGCCACCTTCGCGGGCATACTGAAATGCTCGCTTAAAGACGAGAATGGTGTTGGCGACATAGTCGTCCTGGCCGGTCACGTAGTATCGAGCCATCCGTCCACAGACACTCGCCGGATAGCCTTCACTCCTGCACCAGGGTACGAAATCATTCCGCATGTACCGGAGGCCACCGATGCTCATGTTGGCCAGATCCGCCCCGACGTCGGCTGCGTACACCAACCCCTCGACCATCGATGAGGTGAAGCACGCATCGGCGAATTCCGTGCAGACTTTGATAACCACGAGTTCCGCATCCGGCGCGACACCCGTCACGCCCAGGTCTCCGGTGGCCGCGATCGTGCCGGCGACGTGTGTGCCGTGGTTGAAGTAGAAACCCGGTGTGATCCTCCAGTCTTCCACATCCCCATCGCAGTTGCCGAGGATGCAGGGGAAGAACGACCGGCTGAGCTCGGCGTTGATGTTGGGAGCAAGGTCGGGGTGTCCTGCGTCAATCCCGGCGTCCAACACCGCCACTCTGACGCCGGCTCCGCGGTTACCAGCTGCCCATGCGGCGGGGGCCCCTACCGCGTGGATTCCCCAGGTCAAATTGTCGAAGAACCCGGCCCCGGGACGGGATCCATGGTCGAGAAGCTCATCATCCGGAGTTGGATGGTCGAACTCCATCAGCAAGTCCGGGATCACGGCCTTGATGCCGTCAGCTCCCGACATGTTGGCAATGAAGTCCGGGTCGTCGGACGTCACGAACGCCACGCCAATCTGAGGCAGCGTGCCGACGACCGCTCCTCCCCGAGCAGCAACATCGTCAGAAAGAGACGAGGGGAGGGAGCTGTCCTCGGCCAGGATGATGAACGATCCATTGACGAGTTGCGCGTCCTGGCCCACGACCGAAAACACCGCATCTCCTTCTGTGGGGACGTCGGTGATGGGTTCGCACGCAGCGAGTCCCACCAGCAGGCCAAGTGAGGCTAGGTGTCGGAAGGGGGGGAAGGTCCTCATTGGTGCCTCCAATACTGGGAAAGACGCACTCAAGCACCTGCAGGGGTGCCAGCGGGCCTGGTCAAACAGATTGATGGTCAAGGTGGCTAACGATTGCGTAACGGTAGCCTAACCGCAAGGAAACTCTTGTTTCCCCCGGATGGGCCAGGTCAGTCCCTCATCATCTGGCAGCCCTCCGACCACCTGACGGTCTTGGGAAGAGTCGGCTCAGTCTTCCAGGGTACCTGGTGGAGTGGGCTCTGTGGGCCCTTCCAGTTCCCGGGCGGCATTATCGTTGCCTTGGTCGTCGTTCGTCGTTCGGCGTTCCTACCGGGCTGAAGGTGGGTCCTTGCAGAAAAGAAAAGGCGGCCCACCGAAGTGAGCCGCCCTTTTAAAGAACACCAGTCCGGCTTGGTGCTCAGTTGCCAGTCACCTTTAGGCTGCCACTTTCTAACTCAGTGAATTGGCGGCCCCCTAAAAG
>JBDHCH010000172.1:0-9231 GCA_039592115.1 Gemmatimonadota bacterium
CGATGGCGTTCGCTACACCACTCCCTCCATGGGGGGCCTGAAAGTGGACCTCTTCGGGATGAAGCTCCGGGACGAGACGGCCGGCACCCAGGACTTCGATTCCGAATTCATGGGAGCGTGGGGGCCCTTGGCCTTGGGGGAGCATGGCTCCCTGGACCTGTTCGGGCTGTTCACCACGGACTCCAGAGACGAGGGGACCGAGGAGCAGACCTTTGGAGCCCTCTGGAGGGGGGAGGTCGGCCCCGTGCAACTCAGGGTGGAAGGGAGCCTCCAAGGGGGGAACAGGGGGGATGAGGACGTGGGTGCCCACATGATCGGCGTTCGGGCCGGTACGGCTCTTCCCGGGAATGGGACCGTGACCCTCTGGTACGATTACCTCTCGGGAGATGAAGACCCCGACGACGGCGAGAGCGGCGTCTTCAACACGCTCTTCGCCACGAACCATGCCTTCTACGGGTTCGCGGACTTTTTCCTGAATATCCCGGTTCATACGGGAGGGCTAGGCCTGCAGGATGCCGCCGTGAAGTTCGCCTTCACGCCCTGGGACCGGACCCGTTTGAACATCGATCTGCACAACTTCCAGACGGCCCAGGAGGGGTCCCTTACGACCCAGTCCTTGGGGAATGAGCTGGACCTGACGCTCACCCATCCGATCTCACAGGGGCTGACCCTGGTGACGGGCTATTCCTTCTTCCAGGCAAAGGACGGGATGGAGGAGCTCGGACGTCTGGATGAAGACGCCCACTGGATGTACCTGATGTTGAACGCGGTGTTCTAGAGGTTCGCACACGGCTTTTTGCGGACCGAAAGAGCCCGTGAGGGCCAGGCCGGAGGGGTGGGGGTTTTCGGCCCTCCAGGAGGGGTGGGGGTTTTCGGCCCTCCACCCCTTTCCTTTCGGCCCAAGCGGCCCTATCCTGCCCTTAACTCAATTACATAAATCCCTGTGATCCTTGTCACAGCACCGGGTTGGCGGTGTCCGTACCTTGGTACGAACCCTGAGAACCCAGTAAATCCGGAGGCAGGACTCAGCATGTCAGACTCCCCGCGGCAAGAAGGAAGAAGTGGTGAGAACCGGAGGGATTTCCTGGGCAAGACGTCCAGCGCTGCCATGGCTGCCGGCCTGATCGGCGGGTATGGAGGACTGGGTGCCGTTGCCCTTCGATATCTCTACCCGGCCCGTGAGGCCGACATCGCCTGGCAGTTCGTTGCGGAAGCCGACAGGGTGGAGGCCGGAGAATCCATCCTTTACCGAGGTCCCTCTGGAGAGACCATCAACATTGCCCGGCAGGGACGGGATGGGGGCGTCGACGATTTCATCGCCCTGTCCAGCACCTGCCCCCACCTGGGGTGCCAGGTGAGATGGGAAGCCCAGAACGACCGATTCTTCTGCCCCTGTCACAACGGGATCTTCGACGCTTCGGGAGTGGCCACGGGAGGCCCCCCCGGTGAGGCAGGCCAGCGCCTGGCAGCGTACCCGCTGAAAGTTGAGGGTGGGCTGCTCCATATCGCAGTTCCCATCCAGCGCCTGGCGGACGGGGCTGAGGCCCAGGGAGAGGTCCTGGATGCTGAGGACGGACCTGCAGGGCCGGGCCACGATCCCTGCCTGGCCCCGCCCCGAGGAGGAGGTCCCGGGACGAGGAGGGGTTGACCATGAGCCAGGTCCTGAACTGGGTGGGGGAACGCCTTCCGGTCTCCGGCAGGGAGCTGCGCGAGCTCACCAACGAGCCGGTACCCTACCACCTGAAGCGGTGGTGGTTCGCTCTGGGCGGAACGCCGGCCTACCTTTTCGTGGTCCAGATCTTCACCGGTATCCTGCTGGCATTCTATTACGAGGCTTCTCCGTCCACGGCCTATCAGTCGGTGGAGTTCATCACCAGGGAAGTCTCCTTCGGATGGTTCATCCGGAGTCTCCATAAGTGGGCCGCGACCCTCATGATCGCGGCGGTCATCCTCCACCAGATTCGGGTGTTCTTCACGGGGGCCTACCGACGGCCCAGGGAGATCAACTGGTTCGTGGGGATGTGCCTTTTGCTCGCTACTTTGATGACGGGATTCACCGGATACAGCCTCGTGTTCGAGCAGCTGAGCTTCTGGGGTGCCACGGTGGGTGCCAACATCGCCGACGCCACTCCCCTCATCGGGGGGTTCCTGAAGGCCATGATGCTGGGTGGGGAGACCTACAACCAAGCCACCCTCTCCAGGTTCTTCGTGCTCCACGCTGCGATCCTCCCGGTCACCATCGTCCTTCTGGTGGCGGTCCATATCACGGTCATCCGTCTTCAGGGAGTCACCGAGTTCCAATTCGAGGACGAGAAGACGGGCGCGCCGAAGAGCTTCAACTTCTTCCCGGATCACCTCTACACCGAGCTGATGATCGGCTTGGTCCTGATGATCCTCCTGAGCGCGCTGGCCACGATATTCCCGGCCACCCTGGGACCCGCGGCCGACCCGCTCCAGACTCCGGAGATCATCAAGCCCGAGTGGTTCTTCTATGTGGCGTTCCGGTGGTTGAAGCTTTTCAGCGGGACCGCGGCCATTCTGAGCATGGGGTTTGTCCTCTTCGTCATGTTCGCGTGGCCGTTCATCGATGCACTGATCCGAAAGAAGACCCGCTTCCAGGAAGCATCCGTCTGGGTGGGGATCCTGGCAGCCCTGTCTATCATCGGCTTGACCGTTTGGGAAGCCATCGCCAAGCACTGAGGCATATCCATGACACTCGAAACCAAACGCATCGTCATCGCTTCCCTGGGAGCCCTCTTCCTCCTCTCACTGGTCTTCGTCCAGTGGATGGAGACGGCTCGAAAGGCTGAGGAGGCCGGCCTCAGGGAAGCACACGTCGCTGTTCCAGCCGCTTCGGAGGAGTGCGTAGACTGCCACGCCGAGGAGAACCCCGGAATTGTGGATCACTGGACCGGGAGCACTCACGCGGAAAGCGGAGTAGGGTGCTGGGATTGCCATCAGGCCACTCGGGACGAGCCAGACCACTTTCTGCACCACGGGGCCGAAATCGCGACAGTGGTCACCCCCCGAGATTGTGCCAGGTGTCATGACGAGGAAGCGGCGGAGTTCGCCCAGAGCCACCACGCCGCCGGGGGGAACATCCTCGCCTCCCTGGACAACTTCTTGGCCGAGACGGTTGAAGGGGCCCGGATCGATTTCAACCCCCACTCACCCACGCCGGGTAGAGCCTTCGAAACGGCCAACGGCTTCGCCAGCGCGAACTCGGGGTGTCAACAGTGCCACGGCGCGAAAGTGGCTCTGGAAGCCACGGACGGCGGGATCGTCACGGTGGATGACCTGCAACCCGACGAGAACGGGATTCCCACGGACCTGGACGCGGTGGCCCGCATCGCTCTGGACGAGAACGGGAAGCCGCAGCTGGTGGCCTCGTCGTGGCCGAACACGGGAATCGGGCGTCTGAATCTGGATGGATCGAGAGGCTCGTGCACCGCCTGCCACAGCCGGCACGACTTCTCGCCTCGGAGGGCCAGGCAGCCCGAGAACTGCGGGAAGTGTCACCTGGGGCCGGACCATCCCCAGAAGGAGATCTACGAGGAGTCGAAGCACGGGATCGCCTACCGGGATCTGAAGGACGAGCTGAACCTGGATGCGGAGGAGTGGGTTCTGGGCGAGGACTACGCGGCCGCGCCCACCTGCGCCACTTGCCACATGTCCGGGAACATCCGAAATGGCGGTCGTATCACCCACGACCCGGGAGAGCGGATCTCCTGGACGAACCGGCCCGCCGTGAGCCTGGCCATGGACACGGACATCAACCATTCCATCGTCACCGAGACCGATCCAGAGGCCCGCCGGGCCCTGATAAACGATACCTGGTCACAGAAGCGGGATCGGATGAAGGAGGTGTGCACCCACTGTCACACGGATGACTATGTGACCTCCTTCTACATCCAGTACGACGACCTTGTGGTCCTCTACAACGAGAAGTTCGCCAAGCCCGGATTGGCCATCATGGCCGCGCTCCTGGAGAACGGTCTCAGGACCTCCACCCAGTTCGACGAAGAGATCGAGTGGGCCTGGTTCTACCTCTGGCACCACGAGGGCCGGAGGGCCCGACACGGGGCTTCGATGATGGCCCCGGACTACACCCATTGGCACGGGATGTATGAGGTCGCCGAGCGGTTCTACATGGAGGTCATCCCGATGGCCAGGGAGATCACGGCCCACGCGATGGCCACCGGCCACGGTGCGGCAGGACGAGCAGTGAACCAGGTCATCGACGGAATCCTCTCCCGGCCGGAGCACATCTGGTTCGAGGAGGGTGCAGAAGGGCAGGCTGAAGCCATCCGGCGGGAGATGGAGCGCCGGTACGGACGAACGGGGCAATGACCATGAAGCGTAGAAATTTCCTCAAAACCCTCGGAGCCAGCACAGCCGGAATCGCGGCATTCTCCTGCCAAGATCAGGAGGCCGCCCAGCGCATCGCTGGAGAGCAGGGCGGGGTCCAAGACGCGGACCTCACCTGGACCAAGGCACCCTGTCGGTACTGCGGTACCGGGTGTGGGGTGGAGGTGGGTGTGAGGGACGGGCGGATCCAGGCCGTCAGAGGGGACGAAGCCAACCCCGTGAACAAGGGCATGCTATGCGTGAAGGGGTACCACCTTCCCGCCATGCTCTATGGGGAGGACCGGCTCCGATACCCCATGCTCAGGAACGAGGATGGGAACGGCTTCTCCCGGATCACCTGGGACGAAGCCCTGGATCTCATCGCCCTGAAGTACCAGGAGGCGTTGGACGAAGCGGGGCCCACCTCCGTGGCCTTCTACGGGTCGGGACAGTGGGGAGTCCACGACGGGTATGCCGTGACCAAGTGGTTCAGGGGAGGGCTCAAGAGCAACAACGTGGAGCCCAACGCCCGCCTCTGCATGGCTGCGGCTGTCATGGGGTTCATGACCCAGTTCCAGAGCGACGAGCCCATGGGCTGCTATGAGGACTTCGAAGCCGGCGACGACTTCATCCTCTGGGGCAACAACATGGCGGAAATGCACCCCGTGCTCTTCTCCCGGATTCTGGCCAACAAGCGGGAGAACCCCGGGGTCCGCATCGTGGATATCGCTACTCGGCGGACACCCACCAGCGACTACGCCGACATGTACGTAGAGTTCAAGCCGAACACCGATCTGGCGTTGGCCAACGGGATCCTCCACCTCCTGGTGCAGAACGACCAGGTAGACCAGGCGTTCATCGACGAGAACGTCACCTTCCGGCGGGGCATCGAGGAGTTAGGGCGCATCGGGTACGGCGCCTTCGGAGAGGATGGGTTGGGTCTGAGCCCCGACGACGGCCCCGCAGAGCACTACCGGTTCGCGGACCAGGCCAGAGTCTCCTCCTTCGACGAGCTGGTGGAGTTCCTGGCGGATTACACGCCGGCTCGAGTGAGCGAGATCAGCGGGGTGCCCGAGGGTCAGATTCGGGCTCTGGCGGAGATGTATGGGGATCAGGGTCGCGGCACGGTGAGCCTCTGGTGCATGGGCGTGAACCAGCACGTCCGGGGCACATGGATGAACAACCTCATCAATGACCTCCACCTCATCACCGGGAAGATCAGCCGCCCCGGGAGCAATCCCTTTAGCCTTACCGGGCAGCCTTCGGCATGCGGCACGGCCCGTGAGGTCGGGACGCTTTCCAATCGTCTCCCGGCGGATCTGGTCGTGATGAACCCGGAACACCGGGCGAAAGCCGAGGAGATCTGGGATATTCCCCCTGGCACGATTCCGGAACGTCCGGGCTATCACACGATGGACATGTTCAGGGCGTTCATGCGCGGGGACGTGAAGGTCATGTGGGTCCAGACCACGAACCCGTGGGTGAGCATCCCGAACGTCAGCCGCATCCAGCGGGAACCTGACGACGGGCGGTTCCTGATCGTCAGCGACATCTACCCGACTCCCACGACTGAAGCGGCAGACCTGATCCTCCCGTCTGCAGGATGGGTAGAACGGGAAGGGACATTCGGAAACTCCGAGCGGCGGACGCAGCACTGGGAAAAGGCCGTGGATCCCCCGGGGGAGGCCCGGGAGGACGCCCTCCAGGTGATTCAGGTTGCCAAGAGGATGGGGATGGAGCACCTCTTCCCCTGGCCGGAGGACGCGTTCCACGAGCCGATGTTCGAGGAGTATCGCCGTTTCGGCCTCGGCATCGGGAAAGACCTGGCGTCCTATCAGCAACTGAAGGAGACCCGGGGCATGCTATGGCCCGTCGTCGACGGGAAGGAGACGAGGTACCGATACGCAGCAGGGTTTGACCCCTACGTGCAGAAGGATGAGGGCGTCCACTTCTACAAGGCCAGGGGCTTCGGGGAGCGAGCGGCGTTCTGGCTGAGGCCCTATCATCCGGCAGCAGAATCCCCGGATGACGAATTTCCCTTCTGGCTCTCAACGGGCCGTATCCTGGAGCACTGGCACACCGGCTCGATGACCCGGAGGGTGAAGCAGCTCCATCAGGCGGCGCCGGAGACCTACGTAGAGATCAACCGGGCTGACGCCACCGACCTCAGCATCAACCCCAACGACATGGTTCGAGTGGTGAGCCGGAGGGGGACGTTGGAGCTCAGGGCGAAAGTAGACGGGAGAGGACAGCCACCCAGAGGATCGCTCTTCATTCCCTTCTTCGACGAGGCGAAGCTGGCCAACCTCCTCACCCTGGATGCCATGGACAACATCAGCAAAGAACCGGACTTCAAGAAATGCGCGGTTCGAATCGAGAAGGTCTGATGAAGGGACTCTCAGCGAGTAAGAGCGTTCTCCTGGCCGCTGGCCTCATCCTCCTGTCCGGAGGGTGCATGGACCGGGAGTGGGTCCCGGTGGAGGGCTCCGAGGACGCCCTGAAATCCAGTGCTTCGTTCAGGGCCGAACGCAGGCTGTATGACGGGGCGCCGCCGGTGATCGGGCATGGGGAGTTCGGCGTGGACTGCTCTGCATGCCATGACTCTCGAGGGATTTCCGTCGATGGCGTGGGATATGCCCCGGCCTCACCTCATGACGACACGGACGATGCAGACACCACCGTCCGATGTCGCCAGTGCCACGTCTTCGCCAACACCACCAGCCTTTTCGTCGAGAGCGAGTTCGAGGGGTTCCGGCAGGACTTGAGGACCGGGAGCCGGCTCTACCCCGGCGCTCCTCCAACCATCCCCCACAAGATCCTCATGCGGGAGAACTGTGCAGCCTGCCATACAGGTCCTGCGGCTCGGGCGGAGATCCTGACCTCCCATCCTGAGCGCACGCGTTGCCGCCAGTGTCACGTACCCGTCACCACCCGTGAGGTCTTCCTCAGTAGCACCGGAGAAGACATGGAAGGGAGGGAGGAGTCATGAGCGAGTTGCCGGAAGTCATCGAGCTGGGACCTGAAGAGGAAGCGAAACGGCTCTGGGAGGGAGCGGTCGAAGCCCAGGAGTCGGCCTCCAGCGATCTCGTGGCCATGTGTGAGACGCTGGACCTGGGGCTCCGAGCCGTGGAGATCCTCGTGACCCATCGCCTCCAGCCCGTGAAGTCCGACTTTCCGGCCACCATCGGCATTCAGCTGGATACGCCCACTCCAGAGGTGGACACCTACCGAGATGCAGTGAATATCCCCAATTCACTGCCGTTCACTGCGATCCTGGATTTGTTGAGCGGGGAGGAGCTCGAGTGTGTCAGCCCCGGGCTCCACAGGGGGTGGGAGGACCGCCGGTTCTCATGCAAGAGGTCCCGGGTCACGGCGAAAGGAGCTCTGGGGATCACCCTGACTGGGGAGGAGCGTGAGAAACTCCTCCTCCTCTCGGCCTACCGGAACAGGATCTTCCGGAGCCCCCCGCCTGTGAGAGTGGTTCGGGACGAGATACTGGAAGCGTTTCCCGTTCTCAACCGGTTGATCGAGAGTCTGGGGTAAGCTGGGGATCCCATCTCCGCGGGGCATCGCTCCCCGAGTGCGGTCCCTTCCGATCCTTCCGAAGGTGCCGGGCTGCAAGGAGGCTGGAGGGTGACCCCGGGCACCGCGGCGTGTTTCGCCGGCGGTGGGAGCAAGCGTATTTTTGTCGTCCTCCATGGCCGACAAGAAGAAGCTCACCCGGAAGACGTTCTTAAAGAGGGCCGCCCTTGGCGGCGTCGCCCTCGCCGGTGGCGGCTTGACGTACTCGGTTCTGCGGCGGCCTCCTGGACCAGCCTATCCAGGCACATACCTGACCAGCGTCGAGCCGCTCCCATCCTTCACCCGCCGGCGCCCGAACATCATCGTCATCAACGCCGACGACCTGGGATACGGTGATCTGTCCTGCTACGGATCCCAGGCCATCCAAACTCCACATATCGATGGACTCGCCAGGGACGGGGTCCGCTTCACGGACTTCCACACTTGTGATGCAGTCTGTACCCCTTCTCGAGCCGGGTTGCTGACGGGCCGGTATCCCGCCCGGATGATGTTGGATACTCCTCTTCATCCTGGCCGGCAGCCGCTTGGGAAGCGAGCGATGGTACGCCTCGGCTACCTCGCCGGAAGGCTGGGCCTTCTGGACCTGGCCACCCGCCACGCGGCAGAGGGCCTGCACGAGGCTGAGCTGACCCTGGCTGAGGCGCTGAGGGCCGGGGGATACCGAACTGGGATGGTGGGTAAGTGGCATCTGGGGGACTACACCCGGGAGGCGCGCTACAATCCGGTGCACCACGGCTTCGATTCGTACTTCGGCGTTCCGTACAGCAACGACATGCACCCCTTCCCCCTCTTCAGGAATGAGGAGGTGTTGGAAGCTGAGGTGCCGGACCAAACGGCTCTCACTGGGCTCTACACGAAGGAAGCGGTGGAATTCGTCCGAGCGCCGGATGACGGACCCTTCTTCCTCTATCTCGCGCACACCTTCCCTCACCGGCCCCTGTTCGCCTCGGAGGATTTCTCCGGCCGGTCCGCCGGAGGCCTCTACGGAGACGTGGTTCAGGAGATCGACTGGAGCGTGGGGAAGATCCTGGAGGTGTTGGAGGAGAGCGGCCGGTCGGAAGACACGATCGTATTCTTCACCAGCGACAACGGTCCCTGGTACCAGGGCAGTCCCGGCCCGTTCAGGGGTCGGAAGGGACAGGCCTTCGAGGGTGGGCACCGGGTGCCCTTCATCGCCCGGGGGCCAGGGGTGGGCGGACCGGGCACTGTCTGCCGGGCGCTCGCCTCCAACATCGACCTCTTTCCCACGTGCTTGGCAGCTGCGGGCCTGGCGTCGCCGGAAGACCGGATCATCGACGGGCG
>JBDHCH010000173.1:0-9671 GCA_039592115.1 Gemmatimonadota bacterium
CCCCGTCGCGATTCTGGTGGCTCCCCGGGTCATCGCGGGCGTTCTCGTGGTTCCGGTGTTGACCACCATAGCCATCATCGTAGGGATCTATTCCGGTCTGGTTTGGGCGAACATCACGCTCGGCCTCGGATCCGACGGGTTCTGGTATGGGGCCCTCCTCTTCTGGCACAACTGGGACATGGTCTACTCCCTCACGAAGGCCTTGGCCTTCGGTTTGGTCATCCCCCTCATCTCCGCCCACATGGGACTCCGGACCACTGGTGGTGCCTCTGGGGTAGGCCGGACTACGACCGCTTCAGTGATGTTCATGACTCTGACCATTCTCATCGTCGATGCACTGTTCCCGCCGCTTCTCCTCGAATAATCCCCCGGGGCCTCGACCTCACCTCCGTGAGGGCCGGGATCCCCCCTTCGCCGGGATAGGGGGGGGTTCGTGATCCGGTATCGAGGAATCCACAAGGCCTTCGACGAGCCGGTCCTCTCAGGCGTGGACCTGGTCGTGGATGAGGGGGAGATGTTCGCCCTATTCGGGCCGTCAGGAACAGGTAAAAGCGTCCTGCTGAAAACGACGATCGGTCTCATCATACCCGATCGTGGGGATGTTCTGCTCCACGGCGAATCGGTCTTTCACGGAAATGGTGACGCCCTCGAGCGAGTCCGGAGGAAAGTCGGATACGTCTTCCAGAACTCGGCCCTCTTCGACTCCCTGAACGTCCTGGACAACGTTCGGATGGGGCTCCCGGAGGACGAGTTGGCGAGGATGAAGCGTCAGGAGGTCGCCAAGAGAGTGTGGGAGGCCCTGGAAATCGTGAACCTCGATCCCAGGATGGTTTTGGCAAAAATCCCGGCTGAACTCTCTGGGGGGATGAAGAAGAGAGTCGGGATCGCTCGGGCCATCGTAGGTCGGCCGGAGATCCTCCTGTGGGATGAGCCAACGACGGGCCTCGACCCCGTGAATACCGCGGCGGTCGAGCGCCTCATCGCTCGCCTCTCCAGGGAACTGGAGGTCACTTCCGTGATCGTCACCCACGACATCGAAGGAGGCCTCCTCATCTGCAACCGGGAAAGCTGCGTTTCTGCGGCTCCCCAGATGAATTCCGGGAGAGCGAGAACCCGTTCGTCCGGGCTTTTGCCGACCGGCAAGGAGCCGAGGCCGCACTCGACAACCAACTGAACGTCGTATGAGCGATATCGGACAAACCCCCCGGCGGGAGTTCACACCTCCCACCGAGGAGGAACTGAAACACGCGATCCCCAGGGGCCAGGCCAACCGGGAGTTCCAGGTGGGGCTGTTCGTCATCCTGGGCTTCGCTTCGGTGCTGACGGCACTGTTCCTTCTGACCGATCCGAGCACTTTCCGTGGTAGGTATATGATCTCCACCACCGTGGAGGACGCGGGGGGGATTCGGAAAAAGGATCCCGTCCAGATGAAGGGTGTCAACATCGGGCGGGTCCACGCCTTCACTCTGGTGCCGCGGGGCGTGGAGATCACGCTCGAACTCGAAGGTGCCTGGCAGGTGCCCGCGGATTCCAGGACTCGGTTGGTCTCATCCGGGATCCTCGGGGGGAGGACCGTCGAGGTGGTCCCCGGGAGGGGCCCGGAGATGATCCCTCCCGGGGGGAGCCTGGTCGGAGAGACGATGCCGGGGCTTCTGGATTTCCCCCCAGACCTGGGGGAACAGGCGACGAACGTCCTGGAGCGGATCCAAGACCTGCTCTCGGCCCCCACCGTCACGGCAGTCCAGGACGGAGCACAGGATCTTCGGAACCTCCTGAGCCAGCTCTCCGAGATCGCCGAGGCCCAGGGTGCCGAGGTCGCGCGTCTCACGGCGAGCCTGAACCGCTCGGCCCGGGGCTTGGAGGAGGCCGCGGGGTCCGGAGACGACTGGGCCAGGGCCGTGGCTCGGGCGGATTCGGCCCTGGCGACGGCCAACCGGACGAGTCGAACCCTCCTGAGTGCGTCCTCGTCCTTGGAGACGATCCTCCAGAGGATGGAAGCCGGCGAGGGGACTTTGGGCCAGCTTTCGACCGATTCCACCCTCTATGACAACTTCGCCCAGGCCGCTGAGAGCATCCGGGCTCTGGCGGAGGACATCAAGGCGAACCCCGGGCGCTATGTGAAGGTGGAGATCTTCTAGCACGACCACCGGCAACAGGCACGAAGGGAAGGGGGCTCACCGGACCGGTGAGCCCCCTCATTCTTCACGCAGACCTTCGAACCCCTCAAGGCCTCAGGGCTGTGGCCCCGCTACCAACCGGGAGCCAGTGAAAAGCCCCAGTGAGCGCCCTTCTCCGGACGCTGCCACGGGTAGGCGTAGTAGGCTTCGAAGATCATGAAGCCCAGCAGGTTGAACCGGGCCGACACGCCGGAGCTCCATAGAGGGACCCTCTGTGAAGAGGACCGAATGAAGTCGTAGGAGTCCACGGGGTTTTGCGGGTCCCAGGCCAGTCCCACGTCGGTGAAGGCCACCAGTTCCATGGGGATGTATGGGAGGTTGATGAGCCCGAACTGCTCAGTCCCCAGGAAGGGAATCCGGACCTCCATGTTCGCTACCGCAATCCGATGCCCGAACAACCTGTCGAACACCGGGCAGCTCCCATCCTCCGCACCCGCACCGCACTCCTGGTTTTCGAGGCTCTCCCAGGAATACCCTCTGATGAGGGTTTCGTACCCCAGGAAGAGCGGTTGGAGGAACTGGTTGGTGTTGAGCTCGTCCCCGTAGCCGTACCGCCCGAAGTGGAGACCACGAACGGCGAAAGTGAGGTTCAGGTTGGGGCTGAAGTACCGCCGATAGTCGGCGGTGATCGTCTGGAAGTCCACCGTCCCACGGGTGGCTTCCACCTCGAACCGGTATCGTCCTCCGCGGACCGGGGAGGTGAAGGCCGCAAAGGAGTTGTCCCCGACCAATGCCACTGAAGCCTGGAACATGTTCAGGGGGTCCGGCTCCAGCTCCGGCAGGTGCTCCCGCCGTTGGTCGATCACCCGCCCCAACTGGTCGAACACGAGGCGATCCACCTCGACATCGAATGAGTAGCGGGTGAAGCCCAGGGTGGCCTCGATCCGCCGGGTCATGGAGAAGGGGTAGGCGAGGAGCCCCGTCGCAGAATCGAGGAAGATCCTGTACCGGGTGATATCCTGACTGAGGTACGTCTGGCCGTTCAACTCCGTCTGCCCGATACCCCAAAATTGGTATTGGTAGGGGATCCTACCGACGGCGTACCCCCAGTTCCACCGCCGCTTCTGGTTCAAGTAGAATACCTGCCCTCCGATATCCTTCATCGTGCCCTGGGCCGAAAGGGCTACACCCATGAACCTGTCTCCAAGCATGTCGGAGAAGTAGGCGGAGGCTCCACCACCGATGTAGCTGCCGAAGTTGTCCGCAGCGACCCCGATCGTGGGCTGGCCGATGAAGTCCAACTGAAGGCTCGATTGATATTCCTCCGCGTCCGCAACCTGGAAGGCCCCCGGAGGTTCCAACCCGGTATCGTAGTCCGAGAGGTAGAAGGCCACCCGACTGGGGGTCCGCGGCTGGGCGGGAGGAAGGTTCCTACCGATACCCGGGGTCGTTATCGCGACCCTCTCAGCCCGCTCGGAAGCGTCTTCCTGCGTCAGCTTGTATACGTGGAACTCGAACTCGTCGAATACGGAGAAGGCCATCTCCCCGGTGCTCTGAGCCATGGTCATGGCGGGGGCCGACCACGTGATCCCGCTGACGCCGGTGGCGACGTTGGTGATCCGGTCCACGGCTCCCGTCTCGACCTCCATCCGGTAGATGTTGCTGAACCCATCCACATCCGAGATGAAGAAGAGATGCTTGCCGTCGGGAGAGTACTGGGGATTGATGTGTTTCACTTTGGGACCGAAGAGGTCCAGGGTCTCCACCCGGCCTGACTCCAGGTCCAGGATCGCCAATTGGAATTTCGCGTAGGTGAGCCGTACGAAGTCGGTTTCGGGGGAACGGTCCGTGACGTAGGCTACGTACCGGCCGTCCGGAGAGAACACCGGCTGGAAATCAGCGTTCTTGTCGTCGGTGAGGCGGGTGGTCGTCTCGGCCTCGACGTCGTACAGAAACAGGTCGGTGATCCCACCCTCGGAGCCCGAGAACACGATGCTCCTGCCATCGGGAGACCAGGACGGCCCTTGTATGGCGCCCATCCCCTCGATGGCCACGCGCTTGCGGATGTCCCCGTTGTCCGCGTCGACGAGGACAATCTGGTTGTCGCCGTCGGCGAACACCACGAACGCCAGGCGGGAGCCGTCCCAGGACCAGGAGCCCGAAGAATCCACGAACCTGAGGGCATCGAAGTGGGGATCGGCGTTGGCACTGCTGAGAGTCCGGATGACTTCGCCGGATGACGCATCTGCCAGGAATAGGTCGAATGAGAAGAGATCCTTCTCGGACGTATACACCAGGCGCTTTCCATCCGGGCTCATCGACGGGGCCAGGTTCTGGGTCCCGGAGCCCTTGCTGGGCGCCAGGAGGAGATCCCCGACTTCGCTCGGTGCCTCCCGACCTTCCATGAGGGGGAGGTACTCGGACTTGATGGCTTCAGCCCACTGCGCAGAGAGCGTGTCCGAGTCGATGCCAAGGACCTGCTTGAGGGACGGATCCCACCCGAGGCGCAAAGAGAGGCGGAAGAGGTCAATGACCGCCTCATCGCCGAACGCACCACCCACGTATGCCCACATGGCCTGCCCGAAGCGGTACGGGAAGTATCTCCTCTCTTTGGTCATCTGTTTGATCGTCGGGATGTCGTCCCTCCGAGCGGCATCCCGAAGCCACATGGACGTGAGAGGATCGTCCCGGCCGACTGAGAGGTACTCGGCCATCCCTTCCACCAGCCACCCCGGTAGTCTGGCCAGGCCGGGGATGCCCGTCCCCTGGCGGGACTGGGCGATGTTGTACTGGAAAGCGTGAACGAGCTCATGGCCCAGGACATGGTCCGTATCCTGGTAGGAGCCCGTCATAGGCATGATGACACGGTTCTTGAGTGACTCCGTCACACCCCCGGTGGACTCGCCGAGAAACCCCTGGAGAGTATTGGTCTGCTGGAAGTCCGGGTGGTCGGCATAGAGGACGAGTGGCTTGGCTTTCTCGAACTCATGCTGAAAGAGACGAGCGAATCGCTCATACCACCGTTCCGCCATACGCGAGACATCCTCGATGACCGCCCCGGCTTCTGGATAGTAGTGAATGTCGAAATGGGGAGTCTCGAGGACCTCGAAGTCGAAAGAGTCGTACTGGACCTTGTTCCGTCCGAAATACTGCGCTTCCACGGGAAGAGCAGAGGCAAGGACCAGGACCACAGCTCCCAGGAGGCCCCACCGACCTGTGGAGAGGGGTCCAACAATGTTCATGAGCGACAACCGCATGACTTTTCCTCACTTGACGAAGGGGCCAGCCTGGGATCAGTGGATGGTAATCCTGGGCCAACGATTCAAAACCCCATACCCGGGTTCCCCACCTGAGGGTCCCCACCCCAAAACTGGCGATAGCAGAAAAAGGTTCCACGCCAGGGGGAGTTGACTCTGGGTCCCAGGGGCACCCCCCAAAGTAGGAGAGTCCCTCCTGGATCTATACGTTAAGCCTCCAGGTCCTTTCCGAAGGGGGCCGTTTGCTCGCCCGCCCAGAGGACCGTCAGGTGTCACGTTCTCACGACCTGACACACGACCTGACACACGCCCCTGGCACTGCCCCCGGGTTGCCCGGCATATTGTGGCCAGAGGCGGGGGGCTGGCCCGCCTCGAGGAAAACGAAGGAGGTCTCCCTATGGGCCGTAGAATCCTGGTTGCCACCGACGGAACGCCGGCGGCCCTGGGGGCCCTTCGCCTGGCCGGGCGGCTGGAAACGGAGAAGTCCATAGCGGTCGAGGTCCTCGGTGTCGTGGAGCCGGTTCCCGTATTTGATGCGGGGTTCCTCGTTGCTCTCCCGGAAATGGAGCTCTACGAGTCCCGGCAGGCCGCCCTCCGACATGAGATCGAAAACCAACTGGAGGAAGCCACCGGGTCCCGAGACACATGGCCGATCTGCGTTGAGGCCGGCCTCCCCGGTCCCCGCATAGTAAAACGGGCAGAGGACCTGAAAGCTGACACCATACTGATCGGGCTCGGCAGGCATCGCCCGGTTGATCGGGTGTTCGGGACCGAAACGGCACTGCAGGTCATTCGTCTTTCCCACATTCCCGTTCTTGCCGTTCCGGAGGAGTCACGGGACCTCCCCAGATCGGCGGCCCTGGGCGTCGACTTCAGCCATTTCAGTCAAAAGGCTGCACGAGCTGCGATGGTTCTGATGAAGACGCCGTGTGACACCCACATGGTCCACGTCATGTCTGGAATGGAGTTCCTTCCTACCATGTCGGAGGAGTGGCGGGAGGACTACGAACAGGAGTTGAAGGAACGGCTCGGAGACCTGGCCGGGGGTCTTCCTGAGGAGGGCGAATGCCGGATCCACCTTCACGTACTCGAGGGAGAGCCCGCCCATGAGCTCCTGGGTTTCACCGACGAGAGGGAAGTGGACCTCCTCGTCGCGGGAAGCCATGGACACTCCTTCGTTGGCAGGCTCCTCATGGGGAGCGTCTCCACCCGTTTGATCCGCGGTGCCCACACACCAGTCCTCGTCATTCCTCCTTCAGAGATGACCCAGGAGGTGATCCAGCAGGAAGAACCTCCCGGACGTGAAGCCCACCCCTGGGTGGGTGAGCTTCGGGAATTCTCCCGGGAAAACGCGGGGCGACGCACGACCTTGGAGTTGGATGACCCTGAGCTGGGGGCTCAACAGAGCGGGAAGAACTTCCCCCTCTGGGGTGTAGACTACGATCCGAAGGCGGACCGCGTTAACATCATGCTGGGCCGATCGGGGACTGTCGAGGGCCACCTCACCCACTCGATTCCAGCCCCACAGGAAATCAAGGTGGAGGTCGACGAGGAAGGTAGGGCCCGAACGCTCCAGATCCGTCTCCACCAGGGCCAGATCGTTCTGAAGATCCACCGGGGTTGACGGCCCCGGACCGGCGAGCGCTTTACACCCGCACCCGCCCCGTCTACGTTTTCGGCTCGTATCGCCCCTTTCGGCTTATTTGATCCGGGCCACCGTTGTCTTTTTCCGCCTCTTCCGCGTTGAACCGTCTCCAGTTCTCCCGAGCACGAGCGATTTTGGACGCCGCCACCGAGGTGCGCATTCTTGTGGCGGGTGACCTGATGCTTGACCGATACATCATCGGATCCGTGGATAGGATCTCTCCAGAGGCTCCGGTCCCGGTGGTGCGGGTGGAGGGCGAGTCCCTGGCTCTGGGAGGTGCGGGAAACGTTGCCGCCAACGTGGTGGCCCTGGGAGCCCGCTGCGATGTGGTCGGGGCCGTCGGAGATGATGGGGAAGGTGAGCTCCTCCTGCAGACGCTGAGTGAGATGGGCGTCGGCACGGACGGTGTCGTCCCGATTCCCGGACGTCCCACGACGGTGAAGACCCGGGTCATGGCCAGGCACCAGCACGTCACGCGCGTCGACCGTGAGGATGCCTCGGACATTTCCGACGACGGGATGAAAGCCCTCCTGGAGACGTTCTCCGATCTTCTTCCTGATGCCGATGGCGTCGCCCTGGAGGATTACAACAAAGGGGTCCTGCTTACTCCCTTTATTCGGCAGGCCATCGAAGCCAGCCTGTCCCGCGGCATCCCGCTGGTCGTGGATCCCAAACGCCTCCGGTTCTTCGACTACTCCGGCGCCACGGTCTTCAAGCCCAATGCCAGAGAGCTGGAGGATGCACTCGGCGATCGACTCATGGCGGAGGACTCCGAGTGGATGGAGTCCGTCAGGGCTCGTCTGGCCGTCGAGAATCTCCTCCTCACCCTGGGCGAGCGGGGCATGGCTCTTCAGAGCCGGGAAGAGGGGTACCTCAGGGTGCCGACCGTAGCACGGGACGTATACGATGTCTCCGGAGCGGGTGATACGGTGACCGCAGTCATGGCTGCGTGCATGGCCGCAAGCGCCACGCCCCTGGAGGCAGCGATCCTGGCGAATCATGCCGCGGCGGTCGAAGTCGCCAAGGCCGGAGTCGCGACTGTGACACCCGAGGAGATTCTTCGGCAGCAAGCAGCCCTTTCCGACGAGGATGAGAAATGAGTGACCTGCAGTTCGTGGAAACCGACCGGGCTCCGGGAGCCATCGGACCATACTCCCAGGCAGTGGCAGTGGACGGATGGGTTTTCTGTTCAGGTCAGATCCCCATCAATCCAGCGACCGGGGTGTTGATCGAGGGAGACATCGCTGCCCAAACCGACCAGGTTCTGGAAAACTTGGCGGCGGTGCTATCTGCGGCAGGGGCCTCTCTCTCCAGCGTCGTGAAAACCACGGTGTTCCTGGAGGACATGGGTGACTTCGCCGGAATGAACGACGTTTATGCGAAGCATTTCGGAGACCACCGTCCGGCCCGTGCAGCGGTCGCTGTGCGGACCCTTCCAAAGAACGTGAGTGTCGAGATCGAGGCCATCGCGCGCCTCTCCTGACCTGATTCCATAGACCGGAACCACGATGTAAAGGGCCCGGGCGCCCTTTGCGTCTTATTCCCTTCCTACTCAGATAGAGGGAAACGGACATGTTCGACTCCGTCGCCACACGCCTCAGGACCCCTCGACAGATCTTCGGCTGGGGGCTCCTCCTGCTTCTCCTTTCCCCGGCAGCTTCGAGTGCACAGATCCTCCCCTCGGAGGATTTCTTCGACGGGATGCGGTGGCAGAATGTGGGCCCGGATCGAGGAGGCCGATCTATCGGCGTCGCCGGGAGCGACGCCCGACCCATGGAATACTATTTCGGCGCAACCGGAGGTGGGTTGTGGAAGACGGAGGACGGTGGGACCACGTGGCGGCCCGTGACGGACGGGAAGATCACCAGCTCCTCTGTCGGCGCGGTATCGGTCTGCGAAGCGGATCCCGATGTCGTCTATATCGGGACCGGGGAGACACAGATCCGCGGGAATATCCAGCAGGGCGATGGGGTCTATAAGAGCACGGACGCCGGGAGCACCTGGACCCATCTCGGTCTCGCGGAGACACAGAACATCTCTCGCATCCGCGTTCACCCAAGCGACTGCAACACGGTCTGGGTGGGAGCGTTCGGCGTTCACTCCGCTCCCAACCCGGAGCGTGGGGTCTACAAGACCACAGATGGCGGAGAGAGCTGGGAAAGGGTCCTCTATCGGGACGAACGATCCGGCGTGGTAGACATTTCCGTCCATCCATCGAATCCCGATCTGATCTACGCTGCGACCTGGGAGGCCTGGAGGAAATCCTGGGGGATGTCTTCCGGGGGGCCTGGAAGTGGCCTGTTCCGGAGCACGGACGGTGGTGAGAGCTGGACGTTCCGGAGCACGGACGGTGGTGAGAGCTGGACCGAGATCACGCGGAACCCGGGGCTTCCCCAGGAGGGCCTGATCGGGAAGATCGGTGTGGCCGTGTCTCCGGTGGACCCGGATCGAGTCTTCGCCATTGTCGAAAACGAGGAGGGTGGGGTCTTCCGCTCGGACGACGGCGGAGAGACGTGGGAACGGACCAACGACGAGCGGAAGCTCCGACAGAGGGCCTTCTACTACACGCGGATCTACGCCGACCCCGAAGATGAGGACCGGGTCTACGTTCTGAACACCGCCTTCTATCGTTCGGACGACGCTGGAGAGACC
>JBDHCH010000174.1:0-14608 GCA_039592115.1 Gemmatimonadota bacterium
GAATACACCTCCTGGTTGCTTGGTCTCCCGTTCATTCTCCTCTTCCTGGTCTGGCCTGTGGCGGCCGGAGTGTCTGCCGTCCGAAAGAGAGCGCGGCCTCTGCCTCCATCCAGACTCCCTATTCCAGGCCCAACGCCCGTCCCAAAGCCACCAACTCGGCTGGCGGGACGTGGTAGGTGAGGGGGAATGCATCCGCTCTGGCTCGCTCCGCGTCCGTCAGGAGCTCCCACGATCCCGGTGAAAAGAGGATGGGCCCCCCTTCGGCCCCCTTGAGGAGGGACCGCGGGGAAGCCGGGACCTCCAGCCTGACTTCCGGCCCCTCTCCCGGAAGAAGCCGCCGTAAATCTGCGGCAACGGCCGGGCCCATGACTTCGTCCCGTTCGCAGAGGACCACCTCCGCCACTTTCGTCTCTCGAGCACGTTCCAGGACCGGCTTGAGACTCTCCGGGTCCTGCGCGATCGAGGTGAAGTGGAGGTCGGCGATCCGGTGGGAGAGAGCCGAACGCACCTCGTTGAAGTGGAAGTATGTCGCCAATACAGGCCCCTCCCCGATCCCCTGCAGGTCGTCCAGGTGGTGGGAGCGGGTTTCCCGAAGCCAACGCTGTCGGAGTTGCTCAGCCAGGGAGCCCGCCAGGGCGAGGGAGCATTCGACCACATGGAGGACCGGGGTTGCCCGGGGCAGGGCCAGGGCATCGGCCATGGCTGCAAAGGCCTGGGCGTCCAGTCCGAAGCGTCGCCGGGCCTCCTCCATGGCATCCAGAACGAACCTATGAGCGTCATCGTGCGGGGGAGCTTCACTCTGAGGCGCGACGAAGGTCCCTGTCGGGCGCCTCACCTCTACCATGTTCGCATGCTGGAGGGCCAGGTACGCCTTGCGGACCGTGTGAAGGTTCACACCCCAGAGCTCGGACCCCGCCCTCAGAGTGGGCAACCGGGTACCCGGCCGCAGCAGGCCGCTGGAGATCCGGTAACGGAGGCCCTCTGCCAGTTGTCGGTATAGGGGCACCGACCGTGAGGCATCCAAATCCAGGGCAAATGCATCCATATTATAGTCCCTATCAAACATGGGGCAGATGAACTATAACATAACTGGTGATTGTTCTACAGCAAACGGCCCCCGCTCCACGAAAGGGCCAGTCAGGAGACATCATGGAACCCCGAATCCTCCTCCTCAGCGTCATGCTTCTTCCCCTCATTCCCGCCCCCTTGGCATCCCAGGCATGCGAGGTCCCGGTGGTCCGCCGTGGGCCCCAGGGCTTCAGTCTCAGCCTCGAGTCCGTGAAGGACGGAGGTTCCCTCGCGCTCCTACCTCAGGGAGAGGAGCGGGTTCTCACCCCCATCATCCCCGTGGGGCAGGGAATGTCGGGCGACATCGTCAGGGGCTCGGAAGACGACCTCCTGCTTCTCCGCTGCGGGGATGGGAAGGTTCGGGTGTTCAGATCCCCTCGGGGAGGTGGAGCCGCTGAAGAGGTGATGGAAGGAGAGGTCGAGAACCTCACCCGCTTCGACCTTCGCGTGAACCTCGTGGGGCAGGATGGCGGGGAGGCGGTGTTCGAAGTCCTGGACGGTGAGGTGATCCGGGCCAGGGGGCCGGTATTGAACATGTTCCAGGGCAAGGTCCCCCTGGAAGAGGGGGACGTGGCGGTCACCACCCAGGTCAACGAACCTGCCACCCAAGGCTCGGGAGACCTGGTGGGGACGGTGGCCCTGGAGGCCTTGGGGCCTTACGCCGGGATTCCCGTTGCATTGCCCGGGGACCGGGAGGGGGCTTTCATACTGGACCTGGGTGCCTCCCGTTCTCTCGTGGCACGGGACTTTCTGGACCCAGAGATCCCGACCCAGCCCATGGTGGCGGTGGAGCACTCGGCTCAGGGAGTCCGAGAACTTGCCGGGACTGCTCAGGCCGCTGGGGGATCGGCCAAGGGTGTTGGATCCACGGCGGATGTTCCATGGGTTCGAGTAGGCTATCCGAGGGATTGTGGGTCTCGATGTCCTCCGGAGGGCGGGCCGGGTGGTGGGGGACTTCAGCCGCCCGGATGGCCCTGCCAGTCTCCGCTTTGGGGGTGAGCGCCTAGAAGATGTCCTGGAGATCCCCTTTCAGGAAGTTCGCGGACTTCTCTTCGTTGAGGGTTTTTTGGGGGAGGTGCCCGTCCTCTTTCTCTTGGACAGCGGGGCGCGGCAGTCGATCATCCCGGAAGCTCTGGCCCGTCGGGAGGGTATGAGCATCTCGGAGGAATCCGTGGACTCCCTCATGGGGTTGGACCGGAATCGGATCCCCTTCCGGGCAGCTCACGTCCCGTCGTTCAGCGTGGGCGATCTGGACTTTGCGGGGACCGGGTTCATCACGGGCCCCATTCCCGTCCTGGATGCCCTGGGGATTCAAGAGGATGCGGCCATTCTGGGTCAGCCCTTCTTCAAGGCTTTGGGGACCGTCGAAATCGACTTCGACAATGGCGTGCTGCGGGTTCCGCAGCGCTCGGGGTGACCCAACCAGGCTCCGGTCGGTACTGCCTGCCCCCGGGTCTCCACCATGACCGGGTCCACCCCCTTCATCTCATGTCCGCTCTGCCAGGCACTACCCATTCGGTGAAACTCCGCTGCGGCTCCTGGCGAGCACCCCCCCGGCCTTGAGTCTAAGGATCTGGGGGAGCGACAAAGAGGGGCGCCGCTGGACCACTCCAAGCCAGCCCGGCGCCCCTCCACCTGCAAGGAATTGGTTCTTACGCTTCTTCTGGTTCCCCCGTCTCACTCCTCCAGGAGAGCTTCTACCCTCCACCCGTACTCCTGGCCGAAGTGGACAGGGATTCCCATCACGTCGAACACGAGCCGCCCCTGCCGGTCCACCACCCAGGTGGTGGGGAACCCGGTCACGCCGGCGTCCTGGTGGTATCCGCCGCTCCAGAGCACAGGGAAGTCGTATCCTCTCGTCTCCAGCCACCGCTTGACGTGGTCCCGGGTGGGATCGTTGGCGTTGATGGTGAGAACGGTCACCTCGTCGGATCCTGCGAACGTTTCAGCGAACCGCTGAATCTCCGGGAGCTCCCGGACGCAGCTGCTTCACCATGTGCCCCAGAAGTTGATGACCAGAACCCTTCCCAAAAGGGACTCCGAGCGTACCTCCTCTCCATCCAGGGTTTCCAGAACGAACGGCGCCATGGGTTCAGGGTTTTGGATGCGCCCGGCCAGGATCTCCGCTTTCCGCTCTTCCAGGTCCTCCGCGGATGCTGCCAGAAGATACTCCTCGAACCCCTCCCGCCCTCCGTGGCGCATTTCATAAAGGGCGGCCAGGGCCAGTTCGTTGGGGTTGGTCCAGGGACGGCCCAGGGTGGGGTCGGCCCAGTACGCTGCCCGGATTCCTTCCAGATAGAACTCGTCGGCGGACCTCAGGTATCGCTCCCGTTCCCCCTCGGTGGCGGCCGTCGAAGCCCTGGCCTCCATAACCCGACCCGAGTAGAGGTGGGAGAGGGGCAGGGCCATGTCCGCATACCAGTTCTCCGGATCCAGCTCCCCGGATCGGGCCAATTCCGCTTCCGCTTCGTCCAATGCTCCTTCCTGAAGGAGGACGGAGGCCAGGGCCGTGTAGAAGAGGGATTCCTCGGCCTGGACTCTGGGACTGGGTTCCTTGCCCCCTTCGGCCTGGTCTACCAGGAGGCCTCCGTGGTCACGTAGGTTCACCTCCCAGAGGTCCATGGCGCGCCGTGCCTCCTCCGGGGCGCCGATCCTCTCGGCAAGGGTCCTGGCGAGGGTGCCGAAATAGGCGGAGGCCTGGTGCCCGGGCCAGATCTCCATCTGCTCCAGGACCTCCTCGGCCACCCTTCTCAGCGTCTCAGGATCGGTTTCCGAGTCCTCATGGTGGAGGAGGAAGAGGTCCCAGCGGGCTTCCAGGAGGAGCCCGGGATCGTGGTGTTCTCGCCGAGCGACAAAATCCTGAAGCATAGTCTTCAACTGGGCTCGGACCTCGGCGTTTCTCTCCTCGGCCGGCGTCTCGGCGGCCCAGAGTTGCCGGGCCAACTCCTGGAACCGGCTGGCCAGGACCGTCTCCACAGCCGGGTCCCGGGGGTGTTCCTCCAGGATCCGGGCCTCGACTTCCTCCGCCAGCTCCAGGAGCCCCGACCGGCGGAGGCGTCCCGCCAGGGCCGCCCAGCGGGCCGGGGATTCCCCCTGGGCTGCCACGACGTCCCGAACATCTGCGGCGACCCGGGCGTATTGCTCTGCTTCCTCGAGCCCCGAGTCCCGGAAGACGGAGGACCAGAATCGGGAATGGACCATGGGGCTCGGAGTAACGGCGGCGGCCCGTTCAAAGTGGGAGAAAGCCCCTTCAGGGTCGAGTCGGAGCACAAAGAGGACAACAGCTTCTTCCAGATTCGCCGTCAGGTGATCGGGGTCCTCCAGGAGGACCCCGTCGAGGATGGTGAGCATCTCGTCCACGATAGGGTCGGATGCCTCGCCAGAGGCCGGCCACATGGCCGACGCCAGGGTCGCCCGAACCTCGGGATGGGCCTTCAACTCCGCCGAGAGGTTCTCCGCGAATGCCTTTGCCTCTTCAGGGCCCCGGAATTGATAGAGGGCATCTCCTCGGAGGAGGACCGCTTCGATGAGGTCCGGCAGCCCTGTCATGGTCCTCTCGCTGGCCTCCACCGCCTCCTCCCCGTGAGCCTCATCCTGGGCCCAGGTAACGGCGGCAGCGGTGGCGAAAGAGCTCCAGGGGGAGTCCGGGTGCTCGGCGGCCAGGGTCCGAGCCATCTCCTCAGCCGGGAAGTCCCGCCCGGCCTTGGCCAGGTTTGCTACGGTCCAGGCCTTCAGCTCCACGGCGTCGGGGGCCCACCGGGACCACCGCTGCCCCAGCTCCGCCCCGTACTCGTAGTCCTGGAGACGGAAGGCCTCCCTGACCTGCATCTCCGCCTCCACGAGCTCTTCGGGGGTAAAGTCTGGAACCCTCTCTCTGCACCCTGAGAGAAAGAGAGAAAGGACGATCAAGGGAAGGGGGAGGAAGAAATTGATGAGCTGCCAGGGCCGTCTCGTGGGCGTCGCCATGCCGAGGGCCATCCTCTCAGCTTTGGCCAACCCTGGGCTGCCCGAACCGTCCGGACAGAGACCGGAAGGCCGTCGCTTGAATAGGTTGAAGAATGACCGAATATTGGCCCCTCCGCCAGCGGGAGCAAGGCAAAGAATTCTCTCTCCTGCCCTCCCCTCCTCCCCCCCGATCCTTGGCCTTCCATGGGTTCGGGGTCATCAATCCCCGGGACCGAGATTGGGTCCGGCCGCATCTCGGCGAAAGCCCCGGCCTTCACACCCCGGTGGGGATCTGGGCCGAGTCCGTCATCGAGCGGCAGTGGTCACTCCCCTCTCAACGCCTGAACCGGGTCCACCCGGCAAGCCCAGCGGGCCGGGGCCAGGCAGGCCAGGATGGAAATCCCTCCCAGGGCCAGGGCCATGATCCCCAGGGTCACCGGTTCGGTGGGCGAAACGCCGTAGGCCACCGACGTCATGAACCGCGCCAGGAGGAGGGCCGCGACGGTTCCTCCAGCCACGCCGAGGAGCGTCAGGAGCCCGGCCTGGCTCAGGACCATGGACAGGACCTTCGACTTCTCCGCTCCCAGAGCCATCCGGATTCCCAGCTCGGCGGTCCGGGCTCGCACCGTGAAAGCGATGACGCCGAAAAGCCCGATCGCCGCCACTGCGAGAGCGATGAGACCGAAAGCCCCCATGAGGAAGAGGACAAACCGGGTGGGCCCCATGGAGAGGCTCACCCGGTCGGACAGGTCCCGGAACTTATAGGGATCCAGGAGTGGGTCTACCCGCTGGACGGCCTGCCGGATGGAACTGGCCGGAACCCCGGCAACCGCCGGGGTCCGGAGGACGTAGGAATCCGCTGCTCCGACCCCGAAGACTGTCTCCGGGACGTGTAGGGCCTCGAAGCTGGAGATGCCGAAATCCCGGGTCATCATCTTCTCCACGACCCCCACCACGACCCCTTCCTGGGCACTCCGCCAGAAGAAGACGTGCTTCCCCAGCGGGTCGTCTTCGGGCCAGGCGATCTGGGCGGCCTCGGCGTCCACGATGACCGGTACGACGGAGTCGGCGGCTTCTCTTTCCTGGAAGAACCGCCCGGCCAGGAGGCGAGTTCCCATGGCCTGGAGGTACCCCGGGGTGGAGAGGATGACCTCGGCACGCTCGATCTGCTGATCCAGGATCTCCCGGCTCCACCCCCAGTTGGTGTTTCCCACAGCCTCCCCCAGGGGGACCATGGTGGTGCGGGCCACAGCCACCACACCGGGGAGGGCTCCCAGTTCCCCGTCCAGCTGCCGGTAGAGGGCCGCACGGTATTCCTCCCCTATCACGTCCAGCCCGAAGGTGATGACCCCCTGGGGATCGTAACCCAGGTCGGCCTGGCTCATCCCCCAGAGGGTCCGCACCATGACAGCGGCTCCGGAGATCAGGACCATGGTGAAGGCCAGCTCGCTGATCACCAGATAGTTCATGAGGCGACGCCGCCCTCGGGCGCTGGTTCCGCGGCTCTCCCGGTTCAACGCATTGGCCGGATCCAGGCGGGCGGCTTGGAGGGCGGGGAGGAGCCCGGAGAGGATTGTCGAGATCAGCGCCACCCCGAGACCGAAGAAGAGGGCATACTCGTTCATCTCCAACCGATCCAGGAGGGGCACGGTCTGGGGCGCCAGGGCCTGCACTACATGGATCCCTCCCCAGGCCATTCCCATTCCCAGGGCCCCTCCACCAAGGGCCAGGAAGAGGCTTTCCCAGAGCTTCTGCCCGAAGAGACGCCCCCTACCACACCCCAGGGCTGCCCGAACGGCATCTTCCCCGGCCCGGATTCGAGCCCGGACGAGCTGGAGGTTGGCCACGTTGGCGCAAACCAGGAGGAGAAGGAAGATCACCCCACCCGCGACCACATATACACTGGTCCGGGACATGGAAGTGATGTCCTGGTGGAGAGGGTAGATCTCGACCCGGAGTTCCTCGTTCTCGTGGGCGGGGTGCTCGGCCCGGAGTCGGGCGGCCAGGAGGTTCATGCCGGCCTGGGCTTGCTCGTAGGTGATCCCCGGGTTCAACCGACCCAGAGCCAGAATCCCGCGGCTGCCGGCCCCCCCCCTCGGCCTGGGCCTCCGGAAGAACACGTCGTCATACACAATGAACGCTTCGGCCCCGGTCCCGCTGACCCACCGGTGAAGCCGCTCGTGGAGGAGCCGGAAGTCCGGAGGGAGGACTCCCACCACCTGGAGCCGAATCTCGCCGACCCTCAGGGCCCGGTCGCGGAAATCGGGATCTCCCCCCAGGACCCTTTCCCAGAAGCCGTGGGTCACGACCATGGCGGGGCTGGGAGGTTGGGCCCCGGCGCTGTCGGCCTGGGACGCGAACTGACCATCCTCCCAAACGAAGGTTCGCCCCAGGGTCGCATCCACGCCCAGGACATCGAAATAGTTGTGGGTCACCAGGAGCATGGAGGTGTGGAATACCTGATTCCCGTCTCCTGTCAGGGTCAGGTCAGAGGCGGCCATACTCCGACCGGCCACATCCTGGAAGATCTCCGTCTCCCTTTGAAGATCCACGACGTCCAGGGGATTGACCGTCAGCCTCCGCGTGCCCTTGGTCTGTTGGGATACGTCCACCAGGCGGTCAGGCTCGTGGTAGGGAAGGGGTCGGAGGAGAATGGCTTCCGCCACGCTGAAGACCGCAGTGGTGGCCCCGATCCCCAGGGCGATGGTGAGGAGGGCCAGGAGCGTGAATCCCGGATGCCTCCGAAGGGAATGGTATGCGGAGGAGATATCACACAACCTGGCCATGATGCGACCCCCTTTGGGTGCGCCATGGCAGGGGACGAGTGCAGCCGCCGCGGCTGGGGTCTACTCCTTTGGATACCGGCACGGCGCGGCAGGTTGCAGCCGAAGGTACGCCGGGAGTAAGGAGAAGCATTAAAAGGGCCCCGTGGGGTCCGGAGGTTGCCCGCGGGGATCTGGACGAGACGGGCAGGAGAGTCCAGAAAGGTCGATGGGGTGTAAGGATCGGCAAGTCGAGGATTGTAGAAACCGGCGCGCCTACGGCGGAGATGCGGATCAGGTGGATGGGCTGGGTCAAGAACGCGTGGTGGGGTTGGTTTCCTGGGTCGGGGAGGGGCGATTTACGGTCAACGACGCATCTGGGAAGATCCAGAGTCCAGAATCACCTCCAAAGGCAGCGACCATCCGTTCCACATCCACGTCAATCCGATATGGGTCATGCGAATCGACGTCCCAGACGAGAACGATGTGCTCCACAACATTCTCCCGGGACCTCGTTGGATGGACACGGTGCCCCTTCCACGTGCGGGCGGGCGGGTAGTGTTCCGCACACGGTTCCTGGACTCTACGGGGAAATGGGTGAACCACTGTCACATCCTACTGCATGAAGACAATGGCATGATGGCGGAGATGGAGTGCACGGATGACGCGAAAGAGGCCAACTGTTCCCCGCGGGAGAGAGTGGCGGGATTCGCCATGGCCTCTTCTGAGGTCGACCATCTCTACCCACGTCCATCGAGAGAATTGATGTACCTCCAGAACCTCACGTTCGTGGACGGGAATGAGGACACCGGTCAAGTATATCCAGGCTTCGACCTGGAGGTACCCGAGATCGAAGACGAGTGAGCCGGGCGAGTCAAGCTCGCGGAAAAACCCAGCCCCCCCGATGCGGGCTCAGAAACCGGCACACCCCCTCCTTGCCGGAGGGAGTCGCCCCTCGACCCCACCTAGTTGTTCTTCGCGCCCTGATCGATCCAGTTCTTGAGGTTCGTCAGGTCGATGTTGTCCAGTGCGGACCCACTCGGAGGCATCCTGTTTCCCACCGTCTGGCGGCCCTCCACCTTGACGATCAGATAGCTACCGTTGGCATTCCCCGGGATAACCCGAGCGGCCGCAGATTGCGTGGCTGTGACGTTCACCAAGTTCGCATAGGAGGTGCCGGAGGTAAGACTCATGCCTGCGGATTGGGCAGAGCCATGGCAGGAGCCCGAAGCACAACCTCGCCGATTGAAGATCTCCTGGATGACGGTGGCGAAGGACGGATCCGCGACGATTGTCCGCGGATCCCCGTTGTTTCCGCCGTTGTCGGCGTCTGGCCCCGTGCCACTGTCACCACAGGCACTGAGCGTGAGCGCTGCAGCTACGGCCAGAGAAAGGGAAAGGAAACGATTCATGGAGCTCCTCCGATGAGAGAGACGAGAAGGGACCTGGGTCAGACGCGAAGCAGCCGGGTGATGGCAAGGCCGAGCCGCCGTTCATCCGGCTCGAAAGGAAACTCGCTGCCAGCCAGGGACTGGCTGGTTCTGATGCGAGCAGAGTTGGAGAGGTGCCGGACTCCCAGCTTCAGCGCCATTTCCTCCCGGCCCTCCCCCCCCGCCGGCGGGTGAAAGGAAGAAGTCGAGGTCCACTTCCATGACCTCATTGATCTTCATGAACATCAGCTTGGGTATGGGAATGCCGTAATCGGAGAGGGTGACCTGAAATGCACAGCGGATCCTTAAGCCCTGACCGATGCTCTCCGCGGCGCATTCGATTTCCCGGCTCCGCTCGACGCCGTGCACCGTGAACGTCCCCCGGGCCTCCGCCCTGAAACGCCCAGAGCTTTCCTCCTCCAACCTCGAGACCCGACCGCCAAACGAGGCGTATGGGAACTCGTCGGTCTCGAGGTAATTGTCCCGCATGTGGCGGTTCCGGAGCCCGATGCCGGTGTCCAGGCTCGCGAGATCCACCTCGAAGAAGAACTCGCTTGAAGTCAGGTCGGTTTCCCCGGCGAGCCCTTCCCCGGCGAGGAAAAGGAACCCGTCGATCTGATTGGTGACCCCTTCGAAGTCCTCCAGTGGGGCGTCGGAGACGAAACGGACCCAGTTCTCCATTTCCAGGTCTACGTGATACTCCTGGCCCGCCAAACTCGAGGCCATTCCTATTGCGAGCAGGATTCCGGTCAGGGCCGGCAGAGGGTGGATCGCGGAGGGTTCGATGGAGCGCATCCGGTCTGCCCCCAGCGGCCGAAGGCCGTTGAGGAACTGCCGAAGGGCGTCCACGAGCTCCACAGAAGCGTCAGGACCCCTCACCCCTCGATCCCGTCACGGTCCAAGTCCGGAAAGGCACGAATGGAAGTCTTGATGTTCTCTTCGACGAGATCCTCATTGACCTCGCCCTTGTTGGCGGTCCTGGGATCCAACAGGAGGAACCCAGGGGTACGGAACCAGGAACTCACATCCAGTTCCAGGGTCAGGTTTATGGTTCCAAACCCTTCCTCAACAACCAAGGGCGGAATGAGATCCAGCTCTCGCTCCTCGTTCAGGTCCTGGAGGAAGACGAAGCTCTCGCCGTCGAACCTTCCCTCCACCCGAATGCTCACACCCTTGAATCCGGGGTGTTGCTGGAGGAACTGGAGGTCGGACGGCGTATCGTCATCGGGTTTGTGGACGTCGAATTCCAGCTCGTCGTAGGTGTCCGGGGGGACCTCGGAAGCGACCACCTGAGCCACCGAACCGTCGAGTGGGAGGTCCAGGAGAATTGGACCGACCTCGAACGCCTCGCAGGCATCGTGATCAGCGCCGGACAAGTCGTCACAGTCGTCGTCGGAGATGCGTTTCAGTTCCGCCTCCCGGATCACCATCTCCACCCGGTCGAGGATCAGTGTGTGCGTGCCGTCGGTCTGGGAAAGGGAGGAAAGCGATGGACCCAGATCGGCTGCTGTTGCCAGGGGGCTATCCTGTGGGACCACGACCGAAAAGGTGAAGCGAATGTCCTCGTCTGGTCCGGTAGTGTCATCGCAACCCGCAGCCCAAAAGGCTCCGCCGAGGCCCATCGTGATTCCGAGAGCACGCTTCCACATTCTCAGTAAACGCATCTGACTCCTCCTCTTTTTTACCTTTCAAGGATCTCGGGGGGAGCGGGACTCCGTGCTCTTTGAAGAACCACGATCCCCCACCCGACGTGCCGAATAGGTCGGTCGGGCACATTCCCATTTGTCTATCTGGAATCCGGGACCCAGGCCCCGGCGTTAGATAATCCCGAGCTCCCTACTGAGCCGATCCTGGAGGCGCTCGGCCACGCCCTCGTCCAAGGGCTCGGGTTCTTTCAGCTGCTGCCGCAGGGACTTCACAATGGAGGACATTTGACCTCCGAACCGCTCACACTGATCACAACCCCTCAGGTGTGCCTCGATGCGCTCCTTGGACTCCTGGGAGACATCCCCGTCCAGGTAGTCCGACAGGAGCTCCAAAACCTCGATGCACCGGATCCCGGCGACGACTCGGTTGAGATCAGCCATGGTTCCCTCCCACCAGTACCGCTGCCAGCCTGAGTCTCGCCCGGTGCAACCGGCTCTTCATGGCCGGCAAACTGAGTTCCAAAACAGCCGCAGTTTCGTCTCCCGAAAGCCCTTCCAATTCCCTCAGCACCAGGATCTCTCGCTCGTCGGCAGAAAGACGCCCCAAAGCTTTTTCCAGGGTGTCACGCCTCTCGAGGCTCTCGACGAATGAGTTCGTCCACGGTGGGCAGCCCCATCCAGCCTGGAGGCCGAGCTCCTCAAGGGGCACCATCTCATCCGGCTCCCCGACACGCTTTCGATAGATCCGTTTGGAGAGGTTCCGGGCGATCCCGAAGAGCCAGGAGCGGGCCGAACCTTCCCCCCGGTAGGATTCACATCCCCTGAACGCCGCAACGAACGTCTCCTGGAGGGCGTCCTCACAGTCCGCTGCCGACCCGGTACGGGCCGACAGGTATCTATAGACCGCACCTTGATGCCGGTCCACGAACACGCTGAAGGCGCGATGGTCCCCAGCCGCCGTTCGGCGCAACAACTCTCCGTCGGACGGAGTCAGCGTCCCTTCACCCGGCACGTGGAGATTCCCAACAGTGTGTAGAGAGGGCAGCTACCGATGAGTCCCGTGGCCAACGGCACCAAACCCAGGAAACCCCACGGGGTTTTGGGTCCCACCAGGGTGAGGGATAGAATCCCCAGCCCCAGGACTACCCTGATGGTCCGCTCCACCGGATGCTCGTTTCTTGGAAAGGTTTCTCCTGTCATCGCCATCCGCCTCTCTCGATTGTCGTCCCCCAGTGGGCGACGGGAACGTTCCTGATAAATACTTCATACTTTTAAGTTCCGATCCTTGGGGAAAAGGATTCAGGAGCTTCAAAACTCGCTCGGTTGCGCTGACGGCGGCATTCTTCTTAGGGGCCCTCGGTGGAACCGCGGGCGGCGCTCAGCACACCCCCGTGGCCGAACCCCAGCTAGCCACCGCTGGCTCAGAGCGGGCTACTCGAGGAGCCTTGAAAGATGTCGGGAATCACGGCCGCTGCTTCGGTCCTCATCACCCTCGCGTTGATCTTCTATTCGCTGGGGGTATGGGCAGAGCATGTCTCCAGGTATCTGAAGGGTTGGCACTTGGTGGCATTCTGGACCGGGTTCTTCTTCGATACATCCGGAACCCTTGCCATGGAGATGATCCGGCCCGGATTCGACTGGGCCAGTTCCCATACCATCACGGGCCAGATCGCCCTTTGGCTTATGCTGGGGCACGCGATTTGGGCGACTCGTGTCGTTCGCAGGGGGAGTGAACAGGCACGGCGCCGGTTCCACCGACTCAGCCTGGCTGTCTGGGGGATATGGCTCATCCCCTACATCGGGGGGATGTTCCTGGGGATGGCGGGCTACCTCGAGCCGATTGGTGCCGGAGAGGGTGCTGATAGGCCTTCAGTGTTCGTGCGGCTCCATGTGGACCAGCACGTCCATGACGGACGGCACCTCCCTCACGACCCGGCTTCGCACTCGGCCGCCCAGTTCGTGGGCTTCCTTCAGGGAAAGCTTGGGTTCGGCCTCAACGTGGAGGACTACGCGGTACTGTCCGCCTAACCGACGGGCGAGGACCTTTTCGGTCGCCAGCACCCCCTCAACGGTTTTGGCCACGCGGACCACGTCCTCCAGGAGGACTTGATCCGGGGCCCGATCCATCAGGTCTTGGATGGCCGGGCGCAGGAGGCGGGTCCCGTTCACCAAGATCATGGCCGACGCGAAGAGCGCGGCCACATCGTCCGCTGGCTCCCAGCCAGGTCCTCCGATTAAAGCGACGCCGATTCCCACCATGGCTGCCGCCGAGGTGATTGCATCGGACCGGTGGTGCCATGCATCGGCTTTTACCGCAGGGCTATCCACCTCTTCCCCCACAACGAACACCTTCCGGAAAAGCGCCTCCTTCACAGCGACGACCAAGACGAGGACTAGCAGTGTGTAAGGAGCCGGAGCATGGTGCGGCGTGATGATCTCTCGGACGGCCTGCAGGGCGATCCCAATAGCTGCACCGATCAGCAGGAGGGAAATGACGGCGGCAGATAGGCTTTCGGCCTTTCCGTAGCCAAATGGGTACTCCCTGTCGGGAGACCGGGCAGCAACGCTCAGGCCCCGCCAGAGAACGAGAGAAGAAAAGACGTCGGTGGCCGATTCCACACCGTCGGCGATGAGGGCGTAGGAGTGGCCGAGGAGGCCGGTCAGTATTTTGACGACCGCAAGTGCGGCGTTGGTGAGAATGCCGGCCTGAGCAGATCGGATCCCGCGGTTGGTTCGGTCCACGCTTTAAGAGGTTCGGAGTGTCCGTATTCCCATGGTGCCGAAACTACTCCTGAACCTGGCTGGGGCAACCGACGCCGGGACGGAGAGTCCGCGGGTCTTCCGAACCGAAGGGCGGCCTGAAGTCCGAACAGGCTGTTGTCCACCTCTTCATTTCGGGCGTCCTCTCCGAAGATGATGTACTCGGCCTTGAGAGCCACCCTCGGAGTCGGGTAGCAGGCGAAGCTCCGGGCGAACTCGATGAGATCCGGGTCCCCCCTTCCGGGATCCCGGCCCAACCGACTTCCGGGATCGAGATAATCCCGGGCCCCAATTCGTATGGTTGGCCGGATTATTTCCTGAAAGAGCCGTCATGTGCGAAAGAAGTCCCCGTTCGTCTCACCCTGACCGCCTGGACTCGGTTTGTCTGCAGTGGCGTCCGAATACTTCCCCCGGAACTCAGCGATCGGCGTCCGGACCATCACGCCGCCACCGAACATGGTGAGGTGGTAGTCCCCATCTTGGTCCCAGGCACCGTTGTGGGCCGAGTGATGTGCCCGCCTGAGACGAACCCGAGCCCAGTCTAATAGATCTTGTAGAGATTGCTGCCCCTCAGGACGGTTCTCGGGTCAGCCCGGAGGGTAGCTAAATACGAGAATGCTCCTGGATCAACGGACGGGGGGGAGGGCTATCTCGGGTGACCGGGTTTCTGGATCTGAACCCGAACGATGTAAGGCACGTCCAGGTCATCGAGAATGACCCCATATAGGCTGTTTTGGCGAACCAAAGGACGTGGTCTCGCCTCCAGGTCATACGGAATCTTGAGCTCACCCAGGTAGCGTCCGTTTGGATCAAAGATGTCGAAGAGCGATCCAGTCTCCCGATCCTCGACATATTGACGAACCCAGAGGTGTGCTTCGTCATCTACGAGAACACTCTGAAACAGAGGCTTGTTGGGTGGAATCCGAGAATCATCGATCCTTCCGCCACCATTTAGGAACGGCCTGAATCTCTCCAAGGCGGCTGCCTTTTCTTCGGC
>JBDHCH010000175.1:0-13811 GCA_039592115.1 Gemmatimonadota bacterium
AGCGAGATGGTGCCACCGGCACCATCGATGATGACCAGAGTGGGTATCCAGCGGATGTTGTAGCGCTGGGAAAGGGCAACGGGCCTGCTGCTTTGCGGAGAAACCGCCAGCCACGACATCCCGGAATCCGCCATGAAGTCGAACATGGAGGCGTCGGTGATCCCCAGGGTGACGAGGACGATCTCGAAGGGGCGCCCCTCCTCCCTCAACTGGTCGTAGGCACTGACCAACATTGGGGTGAACCCCGCGCAGGCCGGACACCCCGGATCCGCGAAGTAGATCCCGATGAGGGGGGTGTTGTTGAGGATCCCCACGCCTACCGGGCTCCCGTCTGCTCTGAACAGTTGTTCCCCGAACAGTTCAGGGAGAGAGGCGGCCTGCGGTTCCGTCGGTCCGTCCTCCCCGCATCCGAAGACGACGGAGCCCACGAGCGCCGCCCCGGCGACGGCGCATGCAGCCCAAGCCCAGGAACGTTCCAGCGACATGGACCGGTCGCCCCCGGCGGTCACCGTGAACGAACGGCTTCGCATCAGCATGGATGGCTCCTACCGGATCAGGTAAAGCGACCTCGGATAGCCGTCCACGAAACGGGCCCCTGCAGCCGTGAACACCGCCTGTTCCTCCAGGCCCATGGACACTTCGACACCCCCCCACTCTGCCAAATCCCCGGAGACAGAGAACTCCATGGCGTAGACCGTGTTCACTTGGAGGGGGTGCTCACCGGTTCCGGGCACGAACTCCTGCTTTTCGGGCATCCCGATCATGGTCCCGGAGCCGTGGCCGTATGGACCGATTGGGTGAGTGTACACCCTTGGCCTGAGTCCCTCTGCCCGGCCCCGCTCCAGAATGGAGTTCAGGATTTCGTTGCCGGTCGGGCCCGCCCTCATCTCCTCGAGGTGGATCTCCTGAAGCCGGTTCCCCTTCTGCAGCACGCCCCTCAAGCCCGCTGGCGCCTGGGTCTCGCCTATGCGGAGCACGTAGGCGTTGTGCTGCATGTCGGTGTTGAGGCCCAGGTAGGTGATGCCGACGTCACAGTGCAGCAAATCTCCGCGGCGGATCACATCATCACCCCTGCCATACCGCTCCGTGTCCTCCGGCGACCGTCGGATGTCGATGGAAGGATGGAACCAGGTGTCGAGGCCGAGGTCGTTGATGCGCTGACGAATCCACCATTCCACATCCCCCGAAGTCGTCACGTCAGGGACGATCACCTCGTTCGAAAAGAACTCTCCGATAAGGTCGTGGCCGATGCCCGCCAGGTGTCTGTACAGACTCAACTCTCGAGGACTCCGGGTCTCGTACCATCTCATGGAGATCGTTTCACCGGGTACGATTCGGTCCAAGTACTCGCTGTCGAGAGCCTGCTCCAGCAGATCCTTGTGAAAGGCGGAAAGTCCGTTTCCATGCGCGAACTCGTCGACGTACGCGTAGTGGGGCGCGTAGTTGATGGCGATCTTCTCGGGATCGTGCGCTCTGATGTAGGCGGCCAACACTGCAAACTGGTGGTTCGCGCCCTTCGACCGGTCGGTGAAGATGCTTTCGTACATCTGCCCTGCGGACCCGGACCCGTGCCAGTTCGCCGTCAGCTTCTTGAAGCCGTCCTCGCTATCGTGGAATACCAGGATCGACAGGCGCCTCGCGCTCATGACGGGCTCCGGTACGAGCGTCATGTAGATCGGATCCTCGTCGTACTCGAAGTTGATGACGATCCACATATCGATCCCCTCCTCCCGCAGGATTTCCGGGAGGATGTTGTCCAGGCGCCATTCGAGGATCTCGTTGTAGACTCGGGCACGCTCACGCAGCGGGAGGACCCGTTCGATGTCGCCCGACCTGGACATCTCCCATCCGAGATCTAGTTGTGGCTCGTCAATGTTCTGGGCGCCGGCTGCTGCCCAGGGAACAACGAGAAAAACGGCCAGGATCGTGCTGAGAATCGGGGTGTTCACTGTACCCTCCGTCTTCTGTCCGGAACCACCGTCACCGCTTGAACCGGCTCTCGGCCACGAGCCGTCAGTGTCACAGTGGATTTGCAGGGGTTGGCGTCGGCCATGGGGGGGGCTCCCCGCTTCCTTCCCGGTCGGGGAGGGTAGCGCTCAGCTCCCCCCCTTCGCCGGCTTGGCGAATACCACTTCACCGCCGATCACAGTCATATCCGGCTCGATCTTCCAGATGTCTTCTGCCGGGATCGCCATGTAGTCCACGGGGATGACCAAGAAGTCAGCCAATTTCCCCACTTCGATGGAGCCGAGGACCTCCTCAGCATGCATGGCGTAGGCGCCGCCCATGGTCGCAGCCCGCAAGGCCTCCTCTCTGGTAAGAGCCTGCTCCGGAATCCAGCGGCCGGGCGGGTTGTTTTCCCGATCCTGCCGGGTGACCGCGGCGTGCAACGTGTAGAACGGATTGTAGGGAGACACGGAGTAGTCCGTGCCCGTGGCCAACGGCACACCGAGATCCAGTAGATCACTCCAGATGTAGGCGTATCTCAGACGCTCGGGCCCCATCCGAGCCTCGGCGAAGTTCATGTCCTCAGTGGCGTGCAGCGGCTGCATCGAAGCGACGATCCCCAGCTCTAGCAATCTGGGAATGTCATCCGGCGTGAATATCTGCGCGTGCTCGAGAGCGAACCGGGCGTCCTTCCCATCGATCCCCGTGGCGTTCAGGGCCCTCTCGAAGGCATTGATGGCGGCGTGGTTCGCGCCGTCTCCGATGCAGTGGACCCTCAGGTTGAAGCCCATGGGCAGCAACTCGGTGGCCGATCGTGCGAGCTGATCCTCATCCAGTACGGCTTCTCCATAGTACCCCGGATAGTCGCTGTACTCCTCCAAGAACAGCGCACCTCTCGATCCCAGGGCTCCATCTGCGAAGGCTTTGACGGATCGAACGAAGTATTTGTCCTCATGGTTCAACGGCTGGCCCAGTCTCTTGGCCGCGCTCTCATGCACCATCTCGTTGATCCGTATCCGGAGGAGGCCGACCTCGTAGAGCTTGATCCGTCGTTGGATCTCTTCATAGCCCGTCATGCTGGCGCCATGGATGGTCGTGAGCCCGCTGGCTACGGCCAATTCGGTTCCTTCTACCAGGTTCCGGCTCCGCTCATAGTCGGTCAACGGGGGAAGCGGCGGAATGAGCCGGGTGAGCTGTGGGGGGGCTCTCTCTACGAATTCGCCCGTGGGCTCCCCGTTCTCGTCCTTCTTGATGTGGCCACCCTCGGGATCAGGGGTGTCCCGGGTGATGCCAGCGAGCTCCAGCGCTTTGCTGTTCGCGCCACTGCCATGGGTGTAACGGCTGATGAACACAGGGTTGTCGGGCGCCACGGCATCGATGAGCTCCTTACGGAACACCGGTGGATCCCAGACATCCGACATCCAGCCCCTCTCCACCGAGGCCCACTCACCCAGGGAAGCTCTGATGTCGGGCGTTTGTGGATAGAGCTCTCTCTCTCCGTACCGAATGTGGACGTGGGCGTCGTGCAAGCCGGGAATGATGGTCTTGCCTTCCAGGTCCACCACGAAGGTGCGGGGTCCGATATGGGCTTCGACTCCCGCCGCATCGCCCACGTAGAGGAACTTGCCGTCCTTTACGGCGATGGCCGAGACGGTGCTGAAGTCGTCATCGACGGTGTAGATGTTTCCGTTGATGTAGGCCCTATCCGCTTCCTGGGCGCAACCGGATCCCGCCAGCGTCAGGACCGACGACACGACCAGCACACCGATGGAACAGATGCTGGAGCCTTGTTTCCTGTGGGTCATCTTCTCCGCTCCTGTCTTGTCCCGGGGATACGCCTCTACGGCCCGGGGAGCTGCAGGTCCCCTCCCGTCTTCCTTCGGACGAGCATTCTTCCGTGGGCCAGGAGACGATCCGAACCCTCGGGCCGCTGAAGAGATTCTTGAAGATGGAACTCCCCTCTCTTGCGGGGCAAGGCTGCCGCGGGTTCTCAGCCGGGTAGCGAGGACGTCAGGTGGGTGGCTCCTCAGGAGAAGGTCCTGGTTCCAGGATGAAGATGGGGATTCGTGCCGGGATTCGGATCGGGCCTCCGGCGGTCGCCTCCTCTTCGCTCCAGCCGGGGAAGGCAAGATGCCCCAATGCCCTGAACGTCCGGTTCGTCAGGAGGCTGTCCACGCTCGTCACCACTCTCGGGTCTCCGATCCAGTACACATCCGCCGGGGGGTCCCATTCCCGGATATCCGTCAGGACGGCCCTGACCAGGTCGAGATCGTCGAGGCCCCTGTAGTGGCTCCGCAAGGCAGCCCCACGAGTCGTCTGCATGGGGGCGGGTCGACCGGCATACTCCCTGGCCTGGTCCGGTGTGACTTCCCATGGAACGATGATCCGCCCGCGCTCGGGATCCCCTGGAAACAGCCACTGGGGTACGATGCGCCAGCGACCTCCGTAGGTAAGCGTTTCTCCGAGACCGCGGGGGCAGATCATCACGCTGCCTTCCGGAACCGCCTGCCGCGCCGCGGTAACCAGAGCAGCCCCGCCCCTCATCGCTTGGCCTTCCTCTCGCATCCCGGAATGGGACCGGATCGCTCCTAGAATGATCAACCCGGTGACGATCGCCCGCAGAGTCCACTTGGACCGCCCCTGAGCCTGGGTCATAAGCCAGGTAATGGCCACGAACAGGCAGGCCATGGCCGGGAGGAAAAAGCGGAGGGCCAGCGAAGCGTGTTCGCTCACACCCCAGTAGTAGGACGTATACAGGAGAACCCGTACCCAAGGCCACGACGGCTCCAACGGTCGGCTGGGCCGCGAGGCTCGAGAGGTAGAAGGAGAGATGGCCCGGAATCGAGGAGAGGCTGAAAGCGGCCTGCTCGTTCGTGAACGCGTATCCCGTTCGCCAGGGGCTCCCGTAAGCCAGGGTACTGTAACCGCCCAGGAGGGCGAGAGGGATCCCGGCTCCAACCACCGCGGCCCAGAGAGTTCTCCGGGTCCGGGTCTCCTGTTGCAGACCGCGCGCGGCCATGAAGGCTCCGGCGGCGAGACTGAAGACCGCCTCCCCGTAGCGAAGTGAGGGAAGAAGCCCCCAGGCCAGCCCAACGGCGAACGCTCGCCCGTTCGACGGATGCCGGTCCCATCTCAGGAGGAGCCAGAGTCCGGCGAGGATGCACGCCACTGCAGGCACGTGCGTATCGCCGTGGAGTACGAGACGGTTCTGAAGGGGGTTCGTGGCCAGGAGGGCAGCCCCCAACACACCGGGCCATATGTCCCGGGGGGTTGGCTCTTCGCCGGAATCGCTTCCGACGCGTCCACCGGGCCCGGGATCGGGGGTCTCCACCACCCCAGGAGCCGGGCCGTCGGCTGTTGACGGCGAAGAGGGGTGAGTTGGTCGGACCTCCATGCTGAGCCCGAGGAAGAAAAGAACCCCCACGGCCACTGCACCGAGGAGCGGGGCCGTCAGAAGGGACCATTCCGGCCCGACCAACCGGTACGCCACGCTCAGGAGCGCAGGATAACCGGGAGGAAACCGCCCTCGGTAGGTGGCGTCGTCGGTCTGGACCCAATGGGAGGCGACCATCTGGGCCGGGGATTCCGGATGGTAGGGTTCCAGCCCCGACTCGGCGAAATGCTGGGCCTGTTGGCATAGGCCCACGGTGTCGGGTGCCACACAAGCCGGCTCCCAGTACGACAGCAGCCACGCCGAGTAGAGGGTGAGGATCAGCACCAGGGCGAGGCGGCCGGCGTGGGTCGTTTTCATCCCCGCAAGCTAGGCTGAAGGGATCGGGATTCCAATCTCGGGGGGGGGTCGGCTCGGAACCTCTCAGCCTGCCGTGTCGGACCCACGGTGATCAACCTCTCCGGCGCCCACAACCAGGCTATCGCCTCCCGACCATCCTCTCGAGCTCCTCCGGCAGACGGGGCAACCCGTGAGTCAGCACCTCCACCCCCGTTTCGGTGACCAGCAGCACGTCCTCGATGAAGACCGAGATCTTGTTGTCATGGTTGTAGTACCAGGGCTCTACCGTGAAGATCATCCCCGGCGCCAGGGGCTCATTCGAGAGTACGGGGGGGCTCGTGGAGAGCCCGATGTGGTGTCCGAAGTAGAGTCCGGTTTGCATGTATTTCTTCTGATCGCCCGGGATGTTGCTTTCGGCCACCTCCTGTAGATGGCGGAGCGTGATTCCGGGCCGCACCGCTGCGATGATGGCGTCGGATACTGATGTGCTCAGCTCCAGGGCCTGCCGTTGTTCCGGGCTGAAGCGGCCGGACACCGGGAAGGTCCGACCCACGTCACTCACGTAGTGGTCCAACTCGCAGCCGACATCGAAGATGACCAGATCTCCGTTCGTCATCTTCCTGTTTCGCCGGTCGTAGTGGGCCGTGAGGACCCGCCAGGGTCTGAGGGAGTTGGGCCCCGATTTGATGATGGGGTGAAAAGCCACACGCTGAGAACCGCCTCGCTTGCAGGCCAGTTGGAAATGTCCTTCCAGCGTTCGCTCATCCACGCCTGCCGTTACCCAACCGGCGGTCTCCCGGATGGAGCGCACAGTGAGGTCCGCAACCTGGCGCATCCGCTCGACCTCGGCGGGGCTCAGAACGGATCGGACCCGAGCAACCGCATCGAAGGCGTTCCGGATACGGGCCTCCGGTCTCGTTCTCCGAAGGTGGAGCAGCAGAAGATCCTGCGGGCTCCAGACCGGTAGCGCCTCTGATTCCAGGGTGCTGAGGGTACCGGGATGGCCTCCGTTCACTCGAAGCAGGCGCTCCTCGCTTGTCCACGCGTCCAGGTAGGCTTCGAACTCACTGACGTCGACGATCTGGGTCAGCCCTGAGACGGTGGCCAACGCCGGGTCATCCCCAAGTGGTCGCCCCGGGAAGTCGTTGGGCCGTCCCGGGTTTTCGAAGCGGGCGTCGCGTGGGGGAGTGAAGAGCAGCACATCCCGCCGGTCGGCATCGAGAGCCAGGAGAGAGGCTGGGACCTCGAGCCCCGTGAGGTAATGGAAGTTGTCGAGCTGCCGGAAGGTTACGCCGTGACTGATACCATGATCCCCCGGGACGATGAGGACCCCGCCGCCATCGGATGCCAAGGCGTCGAGAAGACGTTCCCGGCGCGCCGCGTACTCCTCGGCCGGGAAGTCGAGGCTCGTCCAATCCCAGAACCGTATTTCGGCCGAAGCCGCTTTCGACGGGATTTGGGCCCCGAGGTGATCGACTCCGGAGATGACGGCTCCGGCCAGGATACCCCATGCCAGCCAGGTCCCACGCGCGTTGGTCATCATGGGACTGATAGATCGCCCGTCGGGAGCGGGTTCGCAATGGCCCGACGCCGTGGTTGGACGGATCCGGTCCGAAGGTGACAGGTCAGGTGCGGGCTCCGTAGGTTCACATATTGAGAAATGGACCGTTTCGAGGAAGGCGGAAAGAATGATTAAAGGACGAATCGTCACCAGTGTTCTCCTCAGCCTGGCCCTGCTCCCCGTTTCCTGCACCGAGCAGGATGAGCCGGAGATTCAGCCCTGGGATCGAACGGTGGAGGACATTCGTGGAGAAATCGATCTGGTGCGGGCCGGTCGTGATCTCACTCCCGACGCCTGGCCAGGCGGTGCCCGTGTGGCGGTGGCGCTGTCGTTCGATTTCGATTCCGAGACCAACGCCCTGAGGGATGGGGAGGACTCCCCGGGCGGACATTCCCAGGGAGAGTACGCCGCCCGGGTAGCCATGCCGAGGATTCTCCACCTTCTCGATGAGCACGGTGTCCCTGCCTCGTTCTTCATACCTGCGGTCACAGCAATACTCCACCCGGCCGAAGTGGAAGCCGTGGTGGCCAAGGGAATGCACGAGATCGGCCTCCATGGGTGGATCCACGAGCGGAACTCAATGCTGTCCGAAGGCACCGAGCGGGAGCTGATGGGGAGAGCCTACCAAACCCTTACCGAGGTCATGGGCGAGGCGCCGGTAGGAATCCGGACGCCCTCCTGGGACTTCAGCCGATCCACCCTCAAGCTCATTCGGGAGATGGGGCTGTTGTACGACAGCAGCCTCATGGCCGACGACCGGCCGTACGAGTTGTTGGAGAACGGCGAGCCGACAGGCGTGGTCGAACTGCCCGTGGAGTGGATGCTGGACGACTATCCCTATTTCGGCTTTTCGCGGTTCGGGAGCGTCAGACCCCACATCAAGCCCGGGGACGTATTGGAGATCTGGTCGGCGGAGTTCGAGAAGGCCTACCAGGAAGGCACCATGTTCCTCCTCACAATGCACCCCAAATACATCGGCCACCGGAGCCGCATCATGATGCTGGATGAGCTGGTCCGGTTCATGAAGTCGCATGATGGCGTCTGGTTCGCCACCCATGCCGACATCGCTCGGTATGTGTCCGGAGAGGGGGGCTGACCGGGTAGGGAAACCCCGGCCCTGCGACTCCGCGGCTGACCATCTTCGGTCAGTACAGCGGCTCCCCCGAAGCCATGAACGCGGCGAACCCTTCCCTGTCCCGGGAGGCCGCGCCGATACGGTCCACTCCTTCCTTCAGATCGTCGAGCCCTGTGGCGATGGAGATTCGAAGGAAGTGCTTACCTTCGGCACCGATCCGCCCGAAGGACCGGCGGTCCATGGTGGCGACGTGATATCGGAAGAGGAGGAACATCTGGAGGAGGGTTGATGGGCTCGTCTTGGCCTTCATGTGGTCCGGGAGACGTTCGAAGGCCTCCACGGCCCCCAGCTCCTCACACACCCCACCGACATTCGGGAAGACGTAGAACGCACCTTTCGGGTTCTGGCAGGTGACGCCCTGGAGGCTGTTCAACCCTCCGACAACCAGGTCCCTCCGTTCCTGAAAAGCCGCGACCATCTTCTGGATCTCCGGCAGGCTCTCCGGAGACTCGATGGCCAGCTTGGCGCCCATCTGGTTATAGGCCGCCGTGCAGGAGAAGTAGTTGATGTTCAGGTTCTTGAAGACCTGTGCTTCCTCCGCGGTAGGGAACACCGCCCACCCGATTCGTCCCCCGGTCCAGGAATAGGATTTGGAAGCCCCGGAAACGATGATGGTCCGTTCGGCCATTCCCGGGAACGCTGCCGGGGAGAGGTGCTCACTTCCATCGAAGAGGATGTTCTCGTACACCTCGTCGGAGTATATGCGGCAGTCGGTGGGGGCCTTCTCCCTGATGACGGTTGCGATGCTTCCCAGCTCCTCCTGCGAGGCCACGCCCCCCGTGGGGTTCGACGGGAAGCAGATGAAGATCAATTTCGTTCTGTCGGTGATCAGCCTGCCCAGCTCATCGCCGGAAAACGCGAACCCCCTCTCCTCTTCGAGGTGAAGAGGCACCGGCTTGGCGCCCACGTAACCGATGAAGGACTCGTAGATGGGAAACCCGGGGCTGGGGTAGATGACTTCGTCGCCGGGGTCGCAGTAGGTCTGCTGGCAGAAGCCTATGGGGGGCTTGGCCCCTGGGAACACCACTACGCGGTCCGGCGTGATCTCCAGCCCCCTCCGGGGGGCCATGTAGTTGGCCACGGCTTCCCGCAGCGGGAGGATGCCCTGGGGGTCCACGTAATGGGTGAGGTCGTTGTCGATCTGCCGTTTGACCTCCGCCGCGATGTGGCTCGGAAGGGGGAAGTCCGGCTCGCCGAGGTTGGTCTTGATGACTCGGTGTCCCGCCTCTTCAAGTCGGGCGATGTACGGACCGACCTTGAAGGCGTTCTCGGTGTCGATGAGTGCGGTTCTCGAAGAGTAGAGGCCCATGGCTTTTTTTGGGGGAGGGGGTGGACGCGCCCGACACGATCAGGTGATGTCGATCGAGCGTGGATCGGAAAGCTAGGAGTGGCCTCGACGGGAATCAAACAGTGGCCCAGCTTCCCCGGGGCTCAGAGGCGGGCGCACCAGGCCCCGGGGTGGATCCCGTGCTTTGGGCGGTTTCTCAGGGTCTTTCCCCCGCGCGGACGATCTCGTCGGCCACCCGGTCGAGGAGGCGTCGCCACTGACGTGTCCCGGCGGTCCAGATGGTGCGGCCCAGGCCGTAGGTCACGGCCGCGGCGCCGGCGAGGATCCCCGCCACGGCTCCGGGATCCAGGGGCTGAAGGGCGCCGACGAGGATCCCGGTGGCCCCACCGACCCCCAGGAAGGGGAGCCAATGTCCGACGAAGGCCGAGGTCCCCCGCCGAACCGTCATGCGGACCACCGTCCTTCCCCGCTCCGGGACGATCCTGACCAGGACGGGATCCCCGCTCCTGGTCCCTCTCCACTCCACTCCTCCCAATACCTCATGGGCCTCCCCCTGGGAGCCGAGGCCCTCCCGGACGACGTCCAGGAGGCGCCCCATCTCCAACGGTGTCATCTCTCGAAGGAGAGTTCTGCGGGCATGAATTCGGAGGGGACCACCAAATATCCTGGCTGCCTCGCTGACCTTCTCCGCGGCCAGAGAGTCCACGGCTTGGACCACCCGGGCCGGGTCCACCCCGACGTCCGCGGCGATGTCCTGAATCTCCCGAAGAGTCAGCCCCTCAGGGTGGTGAACCGGCGGCACGCCCGGAGACGGCTCGATCTGGGAGCTCGCGTCCAACTCGGTAGCGCGGCGCAGGATGAGGGCAAATTCTCCTTCGGTGAAGCGATCCTCGTGGAGTGGATCAGCCATGCGGCACCTCCGCCGAAACGGTTCTCGAAACCCGGCGTCGTTACTCTAGAGAGAGAGGCCCGTTGATGGCAACCCGCCAGCTGAGACCCGGTCGCCTTTCCCACCTCCCCCTTCTACGCGCCCCCGGGAAGCCGATCTTCTCAGACTGTTAGGGCGCTTTTCCTTCCTGGATCTCGAGCGATAGGTTGGATGTGGTTCGTCACAACCCGTGCGCCACCCAATCCGAACGACAGGGGCCCAGGAAATGATCGAGAAATACTTCGTGCTCGGTGCCAGATTCAAGTGGACTTGCCCCGGGGCGGACCCCGGCAAGACCAAGGATGGCTCCATCATCCCCAACCCGCCCCGGGCGCCGAGTACCATGGTCTACGACGGCCTGGATGGCGAGCTGTACGATCTGTCCGCTCCGCATGTGAGTACCGTGGGACTCAGTATGCGCATGAGCATCCCCTACAGCTGGCTGGTCTATGCCCACGGACACACCACCAAGTTGAGCACGGGTGGCGACGTGCTGACGGGCCCCATGAGCGGCTGCTTGATCACCGTGTGGACCGATCAGCGCCGCTATGTCGGTCACGTGGGCACGGTGGAGAGCTCCGTCGCCGTGAACAAGAAGGTGAAGGCCGCCTTCGCGGCGGCCATGCCGCAAAACACCATCGGATTCAATCCGGCCAACGAGTGGGGTTTCGATGAGATCGGGGCAAAACTGGCCAAGTTCAAGAAACGACCAACGTTCAGCATCCTGGCCCTGGTCACCTCCGCCAACCAGTTCTATTCGATCCTCATGCTGAGGCTTCAGGGGAGCCAGAACGAGTGGTGCGTCGGAGGAATCAAGAAGGCGACGGCAATGAATCACCAGGCGCTCAAGTTGGCCCTCACCCCCTGAAGGGGATGCCTAGTCAGGACCCTCCCGGATAGCTCCGGTGGCGGTCCGGCTCCCGAACCGGGAGCCGGACCGCCATCTTGGTTACCGGAGGCTCAGAATCCCCGCTTCCACCCCCGCATCCAGCGTCTCGACCACCTGCTCCAGGCTCACGGTGCCGTAGTACCAGGCGCCGTGGACCATCGCCTCTGCCATGACCTGTTTGTAGATATCCAGGTAGGAGGTCTCTCCGTCCACATGGCCCCAGACGGAGAAGGTCATCAGTGAGTGAAGCCCGGTCTGAGGCCGGGGCCTGGCCTCCAGGTATCGGGCTACATGGTCCAGATTGACTGGGATCTTACCCGCTGCCCGCTGCTCCATCTGGGTGAGGGTGGGGCGCGGAGGGCTCTCACCGGTCAGACTCCTGTAGAAGCCGGCCAGGGTCTCTTGTTGGGCCTCCGTCAGGTTGGGTACGTGGCTCACCGCGCTTCTAACGGCCCGTTGGGCCACTTCGTCCGTCCCCACGAAGTCCACGATGCTCCCCAGCGCTCTCTGCTCCCGGGTGCTTCCCGCCTCCAGGATGAATCCGGCCGTTTTGAAAGCCTCGGTCCGCTCAGACGGAGCCGCGGCGGCCAGGTGGGCCATGGCGGTGGCCAGGTCGGTTCCCATGCGCGTCGCACCCATTCCCTGGACTTCGGCGACCAGGGTGGGCACGTCTTCCGGCGTGGCGTTCGCCATGAACAGGGCGCTGGCGGCGATGATGAACGAGTTCCGTTTCATCTGGGTTTGATCGATCTGCCAGAGATCGTCCCCCGACGAATGGATGTAAGGATCCGGCCAGTTGATGAAACCCACCGCCGGAATGCCGATGATCCCATCGTTGAACACCATCTGGTCGGAGTTGTTGAAGCTGGGCACGATCTCTGCCCTATATCCGTCCCGGGTGCCGAGGCGGGAATAGATAGGCTTCGGGAAGGGCGCAGCCCCACCGGCCTGCATCGCCGATAGGTACCCGGAGTTCCCATGGATCACCATCTCGGCGACGCTCTGGACCACGTCGGCCACGTAGGACGCGGCGTGGTGGGGACTCCGGATGATGTGCTGCACACGGCTGCCGGCGGTCTGGAGGGCCCCCGCCATGTCCTGGTTGACGGCGGCGATGAAATCGCTCCGGGCCTCGGGATGAGTCTCGAAATACCAGTACGGTCCGCCGATCTCGTCAGGGAACCAGAAGCGGATGGTGCGCCGGGGACGCTCGATCATTCCCGTGTCCATGAGGTGCTGGATGGAACGACCGATCTCCAGGACATTGGCACATCCCGACGCATTGTCGTTGGCCGAGAACTTCTCCTCCTGGATGTGGCAGACCAGCACGATCCCGGGCAGCGACGGATCTGTCCCGTTGATCCGAGCCTCGATGAACTCCGTCTCCATGTCTGAAGAGTCCACTGCCGTTTCGATGAGCACCTTCACCCGAACCGGGCCCGAGGGATCCGCACCGGTGAACGCCACTTCGGAGGGCAGTGCCCGGCCCTCCAGGAACACTGCCGTTTCGATGAGCACCTTCACCCGAACCGGGCCCGAGGGATCCGCACCGGTGAACGCCACTTCGGAGGGCAGTGCCCGGCCCTCCAGGAACCTCCGGAGCTCGTCCCCCTGGCGGGCCGAGATCACGAAGCCGAACCAGCTGTCGGCTCCAGCACCGTCCGGAGGGGTTTGGGGCATCCGCTGCCAGGGGATCTGGTCCGGGTTGTCCCACGGCTGGCTCGTGTTCCGCACAGCGGTGGTGACCAGGCCCACCGCTCCCAACCGGGAAATGGCCTGCCGAGCCACCTCGGACGGGCTACCCGTCGCAAAGACCACCTTCCCCTGGACATCCATGCCCAGGTAGTCGTCGGCGGAGGTCCCTTCGCCTACATAGATCAACTCGGTTTCCAGGTCGACGGAGCGGCTGTTGTCGGCCAGCATCAGGTGGACGTCGGTAAGGTCCGCCAGCTTCATGAGGACAGGGCTCGTGATCCAGATTTCCCCCTCCGTGGCGCTCCATGCCGGTGAGGTCATGGGCTGGGTGAGCCGAACCACGTCCTCCAGACCGAACTCCATCGCCTTCTCGTACAGATAATCCGCCGACGCTGTGAACCCGGCGCTGTTTCCCGGCCGATGGAATTGGGTCATGAAGCGAATGGTCTCGAAGGCCGCGTCTCCCGAGATCTCGCCGTTCAGGAGCTGGAAGAGATGATCAGTTACGAACGCGCTCTCCTGCGCCGTAGCAGAGTGCTGGAATAACGGGATCGGCGTCAGAGCCAGTGGCGTGACCAGAGCCAGGGCTCGAATGGTGCGACCAGCGTGTCTCATGGGGATACTCCCTCGTAGGAGTG
>JBDHCH010000176.1:0-8406 GCA_039592115.1 Gemmatimonadota bacterium
CGATATCAGTGTCCTCGTTCCAATAGTCCAGGCGACTTTGAGTGGCTTCAGCGATGCGGAGATTGTCATAGGAGAGGGTGAGGACCCGGCGGCGGGGTTCTCCTTCGGTGGTCCGACAGAAGATCCTCAACTCCGAGAACGGGCCGTCCTTCCGCAGCAAAAGGCCACGGGGTTGGGAGACACCTCCGTAAGGGGGAAACTTCGCCTGACGGGAACGAATCAGCGATTCGGAATGGCTGTCCTCACCGACGTCCGTTTGCCCACGGGAAAGGAAGAAGACTTCCTTGGCTCAGCTGGTTGGTGGGTCCAGGGGATGGGCGTCTTCTCTCTCGACGCAGGAGCGGGGCTCACGCCCCATGCGAACCTCGGAGGTGTATTCCGCAGCGGGGACGGGGAGCGGAACGCTCTGCTGGCCACGCTGGGCTTTGACCATCGAACCTCCGATCGGGTGACGTTTGCTTCGGAGCTCCTGGCCCAGTTCCCTCTGGGTGATAACCCCCTGGAGCGGAGGGAGGTGTCGATCCAGGACGGCCAAGGAGTTCTGACCGCCGTGCCAACGTCCAACTTGCCGACACTGAATGATTACCAGTACGACGGGGCCCTCGGCATCAAACTCCGCCTCGGGAACTTCGCCATCGTCGGGAATGCGATCATACCATTGAACGAAGGTGGCCTCAGGAGTGATGTCCTTTGGACTGTCGGCCTGCAGGGGGGTTTCTAGATGAATGCGCAGCGTCTTCTCACCGGATTGACCCTTCTCTCCACGGCGTTCTCGGTCTCCTGCCTCGGCGACCGGGTGGTCGCTCCCGACGACGTGTTGCCCCCGGTTTTGGCGGTGGACCGCCAGACGGTCCAGCTATTCCGATTCGCCAGGGGACGCCTGGTGGCGGCGGACACCGTGCGAATTTCCAACAATGGGCAGGGTCCGCTGGGTGGGGTAGAGATCGTTGGGGGGGTGGATTACGTGACTACCGCCCGAACGGGGTGGTTGAAGGCGACCCTGGAGGAGGTGGGGACCGACCAGGCACTCCTCATCCTGGAGCCCGTCTACGCAGAGGATGAGCAGCCAGCGGCCGATGTGGCCGAAGTGGTCCTGAAAGCCGGAGGAAGTCCCGATCTCAAGCGTGTGAAGGTCGTGGCTCGGACCCTCCGTGGGGCGGTCTTCGAGTTCTCCGTGACTCCTCTGGCCTTCGCAGCCGTTCCTGGCGACCCGCCCTTGACCCCGCAGAAACTCACGATACGGAATGGCGGGAATGGAGAACTGTACATCCCGGATCCGACCCTCAACTTCAAGACCCAGGATACCGATTGGTTGACGTATGAGAAGGTCGGGAGCACTGCCAGCGTCCACGAGTATCTCATTCACGCCGATCCGGGAGACCTGGGCGGAGGACTTTATGAGGCCTTCCTGGTCTTCGACTCCCTGCCTCAGGGGGATCGGCCCAAACCTGACTCGGTGAGTATCCAGTTGAACCTCGGCCAGCCGGTACTGGCCGTCAGCACTTCCGCCCTTTCGTTCACCGTCTTCCGGGGAGCCCCGGATCCGCCGCCGCAGACCGTTCTGTTGCGGAACGCAGGGCGGGGCGAGTTCGGGACCCTGGGGGCTTTGGCCGTTGGCGGGGTGGATTACGGGGAGGGAGCGGATGGGTGGCTCGACGTAACCTTGACCGACAACCGCCTCGACGTGGCCGCGCTGACCTCAGGGTTGGATGCGGGAGACTATGGAGCTGCCATCACCCTCACCAGCCAACAGGGGGGGGACACCGAGGTACAGGTTTCCCTCGCCGTGGAGGCGCCCATCCTCACCCCGAGCAGCCGAACCATCGCCTTCGGGATGGTTGAAGGGGATTCTGACCCTCCAGCTCCCCAGTCCGTGGGGCTCACCAACACCGGAAGTGGGACCTTCGAGGCGTTGGGACAGATCACCCTTGGGGCATTCAACCCGTCGGTGGATTGGATGGAGGCCCGGATTCAGGAACAGGAGGTAGTCCTCTCCCCGACCGCGGGGGCCACCAGTCTCTCGGCGGGAACCTATTCGACCCAGCTTCCCATTGTCAGCGTCAATGGTGGAACCGATACCCTCAAGGTCACCTTGGGGGTCTCTCGGGGACTTGATCCTCCCAACATGTCTCTCTCCGCCAACAGCGTGGGGTTCAGCGCCGTCGCGGGAGGAGCCTCGCCCGCTCCGCAGGAGGTCCAGGCCTCCAACTCGGGAGGGGGCGTGCTCGGAACCATCACCATCGGTGGGATTGACTACCATACGGCCCCGGCGGGATGGCTTGCCGCGTCGGTTGCGGACAGCACCGTGACCTTGACGGCCACCACCGGGACACTGGGGGATGGCGAGCACCGCGGTACCGTCACCGTTTCCAGCGTCTACGGGGGGACTGAGGAGATCGCCGTAACCTTCACCATCGGGGAGCCCATCCTTACCGCCTCTGCTGGCTCTGCCAGCTTCAGCGCGGTGGAGGGGGTGGCCTCCAATCCCAGCCAGACCATCACCTTCACCAACACGGGGTCGGGAACCTATCCAAGCCTCGGGAACGTGTCCGTCGGCGCCGTAACGCAAGATGCCCCAGGCGGTTGGCTGTCCGCCTCGTATTCTTCCGGGGCTTCCAGCGGGACCCTGACCATATCGGTCAACACGGCAGGCCTCGGTGCCGGAACGTACGAGGGCACGGTCCCGGTCGAGAGTGATCATGGTGGGACGGAAAACATCGCCGTTACCCTCACGGTTTCCAGGACCACCGATGCGGCCGACCTGGTCCTCTCACCCGACTACGTACGGATGGACGCCGTGGGCGGCGGAGCCGATCCGCCGGACGAAGCCGTATTCATCTCCAACGGCGGGGGTGGGACCTTGAGCGGACTTGGCGTGGAGGCTCCGAGCTACACCATCGGTACGCCGGGGTGGCTTACGGCCACCCTCCAGGGCTCCACCTCCGTCCGGCTGGAGGCCAGCAGCGGATCCCTCCCCGACGGTCAACACCGTGCGACCGTGGATGTCACGAGTGCCAACGGCGGTTCGGAGACGGTGACGGTCGATGTGTTCGTCGCCGATCCGGTCCTCACGCTCTCTTCGGAGACGGCCAGCTTCAGCGCCGAGGAGGGAGATGGCACCTCCTCTCCAGCTTCCGTCACTATCAACATCAGCAATACCGGAGCCGGGGATTTCGGTGGCCTCGGGAACGTCGCCCTTGGAACGGTTGCACCGGCCTGGGTTGGCGCGGTGCTGAACGGGGCCACGGACCAGGTAACGCTCTCGGCTGATCCCACCGGCCTTTCCGCCGGCGTGTACTCGGGGTCCGCCCAGGTCACCAGCACCCAGGGCGGCAACGCCACTATCGATGTGACCCTTTCAGTGGCGCCGCAACCGGCCAGCCCAGTATTGGAGGTTTCCTCCTCTTCGGTGGATTTCTTCGCTGAGGATGGCTCCAACCCTGCGAACCAGGAGATTACTCTCTCGAATAGCGGGGGAGGGGATTTCTCGGCCCTGGCCGTGTCCGGATTGACCGCGCCCACCTATACGGGCGACTCCGGCTGGTTGACGGCAACCCTCGCTGTGGACGAGATCACCCTGGAAGTGGACGTGGTCAGTGGACCCACGGCCATCGGGAGTCATTCGGCCGATTTCGACATCACCTGGGCGGGTGCCCCGGTCACCGTTACGGCCAACCTCACCGTCCATGACGGGACTGCGGCGACCAGCCTGGAGCTGGGCACTTCCTCGGTGGAGTTCTCCGCCGTCTTCGGTGGCGGAAACCCGGCCCAACGGGTCGTGACCCTGAGTAATTCGGGGTCCGGTTCTCTCGGCGCCATCGGACTCGGGGTGATCGACTATCACACCGGGGATGGGGGGTGGTTGGACACGTCCACCAACTCCAATTCGGACGTGACGTTGATTCCCGTCACAGGAACCCTGACTGCCGGAACGCACGCTGCAACCGTGCCAGTCGAAAGCAATAATGGGGGAACCAAGAACCTTGCCGTGAGCATCACGGTGGAGGCGCCGGTTCTTTCCCTCGGCAGTGAGCACGCAAGTTTCGCCGCAGAGCAGGGAGGAGGAGACCCGACATCCGAAAACGTCGGTTATTTCAACTCCGGAGCCGGAACCAATAGCGACATTGAACCCGTTGGCGTGGGGACCATCACCTATGCACCGCCTGGGACCGATTGGCTGACTGCCACTCCCGGTGCCGGGGTGATCAACCTCCAACCCGAGACCGGCAGTCTGTCCGCGGGCGTCCATGAGGCCACCGTTCCCCTGTCCAGCACGAACGGGGGAGATGCCTCTCTTACGGTAGCATTCTCCATCAGCGCTGTATCGGAAGATCCGGTTCTTGCCCTCTCGGCCAATACTGTGGGGTTCAACGCGGTCTTCGGGGGCAGCTCTCCGTCCGCCAAGGTCGTCACCATCTCCAATAGCGGGGGAGGAACGGCCGCGGGCCTGGGGAACATCAGCATCGGATCCATCGACTATCACACTGGCGTGGCCGGCTGGTTGGACACGTCATCCAACACCAATTCGGCCATCACCCTGGTTCCCGTCACTGGATCCCTCGCTGCTCAGACGCACGTGGCCACGGTCCAGATCACCAGTGACGCGCCGGGCGTGGGCCCCGAAGACATCGAGGTCAGCGTGACCGTGGCAGAGCCCGTGCTTACGGCGTCGACTCTCGGGCTCTCTTTCACCGGCCTGGAAGGTGCCGGGGCGCCGGCGAGTCAGCCGGTCACTTTCTCCAATACTGGGGCTGGAAACGACGGCAATCTCGGGAACATCACTGTGGGAACCATCTCGGGCGGTGGAGCCTGGTTGACTGCTCCCTCCGATGGTGATCCTGTGGCCGGCGGCACGCTTACGTTCTCCGTCAGTCGGGCTCCGGTGGTCGCTGGGAGCTACTCGGCCACCGTGCCGGTGTCGAGCCAGTACGGGGGAAGTGAAACCATCGAGGTCAATTTCTCCGTGGTCCGGGAGTCGGATCCGCCTGACATGGTTCTCTCTGCCACCGAGGTTCGGTTCGACGCGCTCTTGGGTGGTGGCAACCCCGAGCCCCAATTCGTGACGGTGTCGAACGTCGGAGGCGGATCCCTGGGACCCATCACTCTCGGATCGGTCAGCTATGGGTCCGGCGCGCTGGGATGGCTCACTGCCACGGAGAGCGGCGGAACCATCACCCTCCAGGCAAAGACCTCGGGCCTTATCGAGGGGACGTTCACCGCGTCGCTCTCTGTCTCGAGTGACGGTGGATCCGACCAGATCGATGTCACCTGTGTTGTGGGCACCGCCCGACTCACCCTGGTGCCGAGAACCGTGAGCTTCGGGGACACGGTGGGTGGCCCGGGTCCCGCGCCGGCAAAGGTCACGGTGGCCAACACGGGCGGTGGATCCTATGAGAGCCTGGGAACCATCACCCTGAATCCAATCGTGTACGGAGATGGCGCCACAGGCTGGCTGGAGGCAATCATGGCTGCGCCGGACTCCGTCGAGCTCACCGCAACCACGACGGGGCTCGAATCCCGCACCGCCGCCTATGAAGCCAGGGTCCCTGTGGCGAGCACCCTGGGTGGCACCGACACAGTCCTGGTTTCCTTCACGGTCGCCCCGGGGTCCACAGCCCCACAACTGGCCCTCTCCCAGGATTCCATGACCTTCTCCGGGACCTACGGGGGCGACCCACCACCGTCCCAAACCATCGTCGGCTTCAACTCCGGAGGCGGTGAGATTGGCGACCTCAGCATCGGGGCCATCGAGTACGGCTCGGGGCCCCAGGGATGGCTCGCCGAGTCGATCTCGGGGCGGAACATCATACTCGAGCCGATCGTAGATGGCCTCCCCGCCGGGGTGCATGAAGCCATCGTGACCGTGGCCAGTGTCAACGGGGGGGACAAACCCCTCCATGTCATCTTGGAGCTCCTCCCACCGATCCTGAGCCTCTCTACCGAAACGGTGACCTTCAGCGACCTGGTAGGGAGCACGGACACCCTCCGATCACAAGTGTTCATCTTCAACTCCGGGGCCGGCGATGACCTTTCCCTTGGCACCATCACTCTGGGTGAGATCGAGTATCCCCAGGGGCAGCCGGGGTGGTTGACCACGGATCCGGCGCCGGCAGACACCATTGAGGCCTTCCTGCTAGGGTTGGAGGGGACTGCCGCCGGGCTGGAGGAGGGCGCGTCCGTGGCGCTGGTGCCTGTCCAGAGTGTCTGGGGGGATACCGTTTCCCTCCGGGTGACATTCACGGCCAGGAAGCTGGATCAGTCCTTCGACACCCCCACCATCGAGCTCTGGAAAGACGGAGCCGTTCTTGAGGGGGACTCGATCGTTGTGGGACCCGTGGCCCAGGATTCGGCCCAGGTAGGCGTCAGGGTGGAGGTAAGAAACGGCGCCGCGACCAGGCTGGATCTCACAGGCTTGAGAGTGGGGGTGCCTTCCTATCCGGCTAACCAGCCTACAGGCTGGATCACCGGGGCCTTCCTCGACCGAACCACGGCTGCCGTGGATATGCCAGCCGAGCTCTTCGTCGTCCTGGCCCCTGCCGACCTTTCCTCGGGACGGTACGAGGGACGTCTGGTCATCAGCTCTGAGAGCGTAGGTCTGGAGGAGGTGACGCCGGTCATACTCCGGATTATCCTGGTCGTCTCATAAGGATCAGGAGGGGGGGACCTCATCTGTCCGCAGGCGACGGTAAAACGACCGGAGCGGCCACCTTTCGGGTGGCCGCTCCGGTCCTGTTTAGTGAGGCGAAAGCCCGAGCGCCATCGGCGAGGTGCTGAATGAGGATCTCGCCGCCCTCCGGTCCGCCCCTATTCCCCCGGCCTCAGTGAGGCGATGAACCAACCCTGCTGACCCCGTCCAAACGCATAGATCATCCGGACGGCCTCACCCCTATTCCCGCCCCCCAATACACTGGACATGACGTCTCCCTCCAACGTCCCCGGCTCTTGGCCCATCCTCAGGCTTCCGGGGACGAGCTGGAGGAGATAGGTATCAGACTCTCGCAGAGCCAGAAGATCGTCGAAGGCCTGCTGGGGCATGGAGGGGTAGATCTCTCGAACCCGGCCGGTGTTCTTTGAGTTGATGGCCGACGCGTATTCGGACACTAGGGTTCCGATCTCCCTGGCAGCGGCTTCTGTAGGCTCTACCGGTCCGGCAGAGGGATCGGCTGAAACCGTGAGCCGCACCTCCACGACTCTGCTCTCAGTCGCTGCCGAAACCGGAACGTTGGCGGTGTACTCACCCTCTGAGAGGCCGGACGGACTTGCCTGAAGGGAAAGAACCCCTCCCGCCGTGGTTCTCTGCCCAATGCCGGCCGTCAGCCAACCAGCTCCGCCCGCTCCGTATTGGATCGCACCGACCGAGGGAGTCACCTCCCCGGTCACGGAGATATCCACGGTCTGGGTCGGAGGTGGATCCCCACCTTCGAAGGCCTGGAATTCCAGGGAAGACCTCGAGACGCCCAGGGAGACGGACGGTGCTTGGGCCGTGACACGAAGGGTGATGGCCCCCTGCACAGTGCCGGTGCGGGCCGTCAGAACGGTCTCTCCGGGCCCGAGGAGCGTCAGAACAACCGAGTCTGCTCCTGACAGGGACACTGTGGCGACCGATGGATTGGACGAACTCCAGCGGAGGCCTTCTGCACCCATGTAACCGGCCGGTCGGGCCGTGACCGTCGTTCTCACCACCGTGGTCCCGCCGGCCTGGAGGGGACCTGCAGGTGGATTGATCGTCACTGCCTCAACGGTCCCCACGACATTGATGCTCACACTTCCCGTCTGGTCCCCTGCGGAGGCGGTTACCTGTGCCCGACCCAGACTCCTGCCCGTGGCCACGCCACTCCCCGGATCGACTGCCAGAACACCTGGATTGCTGGACCTCCAGGTGATCTCTGCACCCGGGACCTCGGTGCCCGACTCATCGGTGAGAACTGCCGAGAGGGCCAACCGCCCGTTCACGAGGACCTGTCTGGCCGGGGCTGAGACGGTCAGCTCTCCGGCTGCGGGTGCAGAGACTTCGGCGCTGAAGCTCTCTTCGATTTCCCCGATCCTGCCCAGGATGGTGGCACTTCCCGCTGCCACGCCGGTGACGATCACTTCCTCATCCACCCCCGAGACCGTGGCGACAGCAGGATCGCTGGAGGACCACTCTACCGCTTCCTCGGAGCGGACCACCCCATCTGCATCCGTGATCGTCGCCTGGACTCGTCTCGTCTCTCCGACCAGAAGGGATTCCGTCAGGTTGGGGAACTCGATAGCGGCTACGGGCGTCGCTTGGACTGTCGGAACCTCCGGCCCCGCCCCCTCTCCAGGCCAGAACGACATCACCGCACCGGTCCCGACAGCGGCCAGGACTACCGCACCCCCGATCCAGAGCGGAAGCCGCGAGCGCCGGGGTGGTTTGGGGACCAC
>JBDHCH010000177.1:0-10560 GCA_039592115.1 Gemmatimonadota bacterium
GTGTCCGTTCTGACCGCGGCAAGCGTCGGCGTCACCTCCACGTTCCGCCCAGGCGCCACTCCCTGGATCCCCGTCATCTTGTTCATCTGGCACAGGATGCACGCCCGGTTCCGATCCGTCGGGTGGCTCCGCATGCGGTGCCGGACCTCCCTGGGATAGGAGCGGAATGCCATGAATCCCCAGGTCTGGGGCTCGTCGGTTCGGGGAAATCGGAGGCTCTTGAATGGGATGGCGACTTCCACCACGTACCCTTCCTCTGTGATCCGCCCTCCCGAATCCCAGATCGCATCCCACGAGAAGTCCTCGAATCCCTCGTTCTCGCTGAAGATGGCATCCATCTGGACGCCCAGGGGGTTGATGCGGAACTGGAATCCTCGGCGTTCATCGTTGAAGGGATCGATCATGAACCCGACATGATCGTCCTGAACCGGTGTGTCCCGATCCGCCAGGTTGGCTCGGATCGCGCCTGGTTCCGGGTCCCGGGCCAGAAACCCGAGATAGAGGTTCTCATCATCGTAGAGGACGCGTACCTCTGTCTCCACCGGGGCCGGAACGTCGTCCCCGGGAAACCACTCGAATGGAAGAGGAACCGGCGTGGCTTCGGACCAGGCCGGTTCATCGAGGATCCCGTCCACCTGGATTCGACCGGATGATGGGGCTACGGAGAACCTCGGGGCCTCCGGCCGCACATCGGGTTCAGGCTCCTGAGCCAAGGCCAATGGCGGGAAGGAAGAGGGTGAGGATCGGGAGGCAGAAGGACGGGTTAGGCCGGACGCGCCGCATAGTCATTCGGATCTTCTCTTGGAATCGGATTCCTGGGCCTCCCTCGGGTCGCCCTCTGAACCGAAGGTGTGCTCTGCCCGCGGTCAAGAGTTGGACGTGTCGTGGAATGACCGGGTTGTCCGCGCCACAGGCGCCGGTCGAGGAAAGACCCCTGCGCCGGACCAGGTCGGGTCCCGAATCAACCCGTGCCCGGAACCCGTTCTCCGCCTCCGAGAAAAGTCTGGCGGCGTTAAGAAGTAACGTGTATGAATAGTCCCACAGTCTTCACACAAAAGGATCGGCCCGGAGGAACGAGATCACCTTGTTGGGTCCGGTGTCCGGGAACGCTCTCATCCCTGGGTGTGTGCTTCTTGGTTTCGTGGAAGAAATGGCAGGACTGGGCTATCACGCCTCAGTTATTTCGCCCCCCTGAAGGAGGATGTCTCATGGTGTACCGTCGAAAAACCATCTTCGCCCTCCTGGCCGTGGCGCTGCTGGGATCGGTGGCATGGATTCAACACACTCAGGTGGCCGCTCCCCTCAAGTACAACCCCCATTACCCCAGAATCCAGGTCTCTGATGGGGATGGAGTAATATGGGAGGCCGTATTAAACGTCCACGCCGTGAGCGCCTATCTCTTCGCCCCGAGCGATGCAGCGCCGGGGGATGACATCTGGAGCCGGTTGGGGACGGTATTCCCGTCGTTTGCGGATCATTTAGTCACCTTTGAGAGGGGTCAGGACCTACTCTACTTCCTTCGCCATGAAACTGTCCTTATGGAGGAAGTGTCAAACGACGTATGGTCTCCGGTCCTCCCCGGCGCACCAGACACTGCCTCCGTCACGATCAGAGTCCCTATCGTCCAACAGCTCTACGTGGTGGAAGGCCATAACCCCACGGAAATCGATGGCTGTATTAAACTCTCAGACTGTAGACTAATCTGCGATCCTCCAGAGTGATGCTCGAAGATGCTGGAGCAGCATTGCTTCCAAGGAGAGAAGTTCCCAGAGGGTGGGCCTCCTGGGGCCCACCCTTTCCCCGGCTCCAGATGATGTTTCTCGATTACCCTGACGGATCCGTTACAGGCTGAACTGGTGGCAGTTGGGAGAGGAAGTTCTGGAACCTCTCCTCCCTCTCGAGCGGATCGAACACCCGTTTTTCCGCGATCCCGGAGAACCTGATCGGTTCCGCCTCGAGAAAACGTCCAAGGACATCCAGGGCTGCGGCATGGTCCCCCATTTGCACGTAAGCCGCTGCTTCTTCCCAGAAAACAAAGCCCATGGGAGCACCTTCTTGGGCTCGATTCATCACGGCTCGGGCACTATCCGCCAGGCCGGCCTTCGCCAGCACTCCTACCATCTTAAAGAGAACCCTCGGGGGCAGGTGCTCCTGGCGGTCAGAGCTACCATGGACAAGGACCGAGTCCGCCAACAGCCATGCTCGGTCAACGCTCACCTCTGGGTTGTCACCCCAGGCAAGTACCTCCAGTTCGCATTCCAGGCCCGGATACGCTCCGATCAACCCATGAAGTACCCGACAATCCTGGATGGCTTGTTCGTCCTCACCCAGGTTCAATGATGCCATCGCGATTGTGTTCGTGAGCACCGGGGCGTTCGCCAGGAAGGCGTCGGCATCAAGGGCCCTCCTGGCGCTGATCCTCGCCAGCTCGAACTCACCCCGGTCAAGGTACAGCTGGCTCAACATCCCTCTGGCATGGGCCAGGGTGGGATCGGACTGCGCGGCCTCCCGGAGGGCTCTTTGTGCTTCCTCATGAATCTCTTGGGCTTCGAAGGGATCGGTATGGCTTCTCCCCTGCCAGTAGAGAAGGACCCCCTTCTGCTCCAGTGCCCTGGGGTTCCCGGGATCGAGGGCGAGCGCTCGTTCCACGCTGTCCAACCCCCGTTGGAGGTCCCGAGCAGCAGCGTCCCGATCCTGGGGATTCTCAAGGTTCGCCGCCAAGAACCTCTGCTCAGCCACCTTCCCGATGCAGATGAAGGGTTCCGGCCAATCCTCATCCAGGCTCCCTGCAGCCTCGAACAGGTTCTCTGCCAAATCCAGTTCCCTGAGAACCCCCTCCGCATCGGTCTCATAAAGAAGGCTTCGAGCCGTCCGGAACTGTTCCTCAGCAACCCCAAGGGCCTTGAAGGCCTCAGGGCTCGTTCCCAGTTCTATACCCCGTTGCCGGATGACCTCCCCGACCTCGGGGCGAAGCTCGTGCGCGATCCTCTCCGCTACCTGCTGAAAGAGCGTGAACTCCCATTGGCCCGTTGCCATGACCTTGATTGGCTCTGACCAAAGACTCTCCCCTTCCCAAGGATCCTCCAGTGAGACCCCCACCACCACCGAGTCTCCCTGCCGATCCACCTGGCCATCGACAAGAAACTCAGCCCGGAGGGAGCGTGCGATCTCATGCCCGGGGCGGGTCCGCTCCCGAGATTCCTCCACCGCGCCGGGTGAAGCCACCGTCAGCGGAGAAATCTCCGCGAACCTTGTGAACTCACTGATCAGAACCCGCGTGAGTTGGTGGCCAAACCGCCTCAGGTCCTCGTCGCCGGTGGGAGCCCCGAAGTAGAGGATCGCCACGTGGTTCTCTTTGGGCAGGATCTCAGCAGATCTGGCGTTGCCCTCTTCCGGCCAGAACAGAACCATCAAACAAACCGAAAGGAACCCACCGAAAAGAAGGCTCGTTCCCCTCCAAGCCACAATCCTCCGGAGGCGCCCCGCACCCTTCCCCCCAGACCCCTCACCGGAAAGACGGCCAACCCCAATTCCCGGGTCCAAGGTCCACCCTACCGCCGAGACAAGCGGGATCAGGCTGAAAAACGCCACCGTCGCCTCGGCCAGGAGGTCCGGTGTAACGCCCTGGAATCCCTCCAATCGCTCAAGGGCCTCCAGGCCCAGGGCAATCAAGGCCGTGTATCCGAGGGCAGCCCGAAACACCCACCGGGACCGAATCGCGTTCGCGAGTCTGAGTATCCATGAGGATGGGCCTGGGCCAGGGCGGACGTCGTCGGAGCCGGTTTCTGCCTCCCCGCTCAACCATCCCTGAGGGTCGACCGAAAACTCCGCCCCCGCCGCAGCAGCCGGAGGCACAGAGACTCCCGGAGCTGCCAAAGGCGCCCGGATCTCCCCTTCCAGCTTCAGGGTGTCGTCAAGCGGTTCGATACCGTTCTCTTGGAGGAGCCTCCGGAAGTCCTCATACTGCCGAGAGGCCTCCGATAAGCGGCCGGTGCTCGCGAGGAGCCGGATGAACCGGTGTTGGGCGTCGTCTTCGAGGGGATGAATCTCGACCCACCCCTGTGCCACTGCGGTGGCCCCGGGCAGGTCCCCGGCTTTGATAAGCTCCTCGATTCTGCGGCCACGCGCCTCTCGGTGCCGTCGTTCGATTCGGCGGCGGATCTTGTCAGACCACTCCTCGAACCCGGCGTGACTACTCAGATGGACCCCATTCAGAAAGGGCCCATGGTACATGGGAAGGGCTTCCCCGTGGCGGCCTCCCTCGACGGCGGATTGGAATGCCCAGGCATCCACCGAGAGAACGTCCGGGTTGATCTTGAGAATCTCCCCATGAGCGGAGATGCACTCCGCCTCACACTTCTTCTTGATCTCGTGAAGGGCCTGGCTCAGGGCGTGGCGGGATCTCTCGAAATCCCGATCCGGCCAGAAGAGCTCGGCTACGGTGTCTCGGGATGCCTCCCGTTCGATTCCGAGGTAGATCAGGATCGCGCACCGGCTCTTGCTGGCGAGGAAATCCGGCCACTCCTTGCCGTCCACTGAGACCCCGAACCGTCCGAGCGTCGTGATTTCGATGGGCACCGTTCATCAAGCTGGTGAGGGGAAAAGATCGGCCCTTCTTCGGACACTGGTCCTCGATCCCACCGCTGAACTGTGATGCTAGGGAATATTTCCGCCTCTCCCGGCGGAAAAGCAACGGTTTCCTGCAAGTGCGGTTGTCGAGAGTCCTGGCAGCAGCGGGTCTCGGGATGGGCTGGCGCGAGGAAGATGTTGAGTTGACGGAGGGGGTGGGGCCGTTACTACGTCCCCGCCCCCTCATCAGGAACCACTCAACAGAGGAGGATTCTCTCAGGCCGTTCAGCCGGGTTACCGTGCGGAGTGGGCCCTGGGAGTCGGCTCGGTCTGATAGGGCCTGAGATTCCAATCGAAGAAGGTCCACACCCGATTCCAGGAGTCGATCTGCGACGGGGAATCCACCCGTTCCAGCGTTTCCCGATCGACACGGCGGCTGAACGAGTGGCCCACACTCCGGCCCCAGGGTTCAGGATCCACATAGATCCGGGTCTCCGTGAGGAGAGGATGCATGTCCCGGAGCTTGTAGATCAACGGCGAGCCTTCTACGAAATCCACGTCCTGGTCGTTTGTGGCCACGTGGACCAACAACGGCGTCTTCAGGTCATCCACCTGATAGTACGGGGATCGGTCCAGGTACTTCTCTCGCTCTTCGAAGGGGAGCCCCTGGATCCGCTGCTGGGTGGCGAAGTTCCGCTGGTAGTAAGGACCTTTATAGGAGAGGCGGAACACCAGATTCGTCACCGGGACAAGGGCCGCACCTGCCTTAAACGGGTGGCCTTCTCGAGTGATAGAGTGGATGGTGATGAAACCCCCGTGACTCCACCCCATCATCCCCACACGCTCCGGATCCACGTGCGGGAGATTGTCCACCAGCCAGTCGTAGGCGGAGATACAGTCGTCCACCTCGAAACCGCCGTAGTCGATGGCCCGGTGGTGTTCGGCCCCGTAACCGGTGCTTCCTCGGTATTCCGGGGCGATGATCACGTACCCCCGCTCCACCGCCTCTCTCACGAAGGGCCACATGCTCACGCCCCAGTTCCCGTGCACCCCTCCGTGCACCCAAACCATGGCCGGGTGCCCCTTTTCTCCACGCTTCTCGAGGGGTTGGTAGACGTAGGCCGGGATATCCATATCCCCTATCCGGCTTCGGTAGGTGATCTTCTGATAATCCACTACCCCTTCGGTAACAGCAGCATAGATGCTATCGGTACGGGCCTTCCCATCGATCGCAGCCTGGTAGTTCGGGATCGGATGGTCCTCCCACTTATCGCTGACGTAGAGGAGCTCCATCCGTGCCGAATCCTTCTGCACCACCTGCCTCGTTTGTTGTGCCTGAAGAGGAGTCCAGAGGGAAAACACGGCGAAGAAGAGGAGGAACCGAGCAAGCCTGGAGAGCGTTTGGGATACGGTCATGATCAGCGGCTCCGTTGAGTTGACGAGAGAAACCAAGAGGGGGAGGATCGAAGGGCCCCGGGGCCCTGTCAAGGAGAGACGGGCTACTATGACAAGAGACGGGCTACTCGCTCCAAACCGTCACAGGCAGTTTTGGGATTGAATCGAACGGGCGTGGTCTTGACTGGACGGACGGGAAACCCTATCTGAGAGCCTGCATCCTGAGCGACGGCCCGGCGCCGATCGCAAAGAGGAGAAAGGGGACGGAGGCCAAATGTACTCTTTCCACCGAGGCCGTTGGTGGTGGCGTTCCATTCGGAACGGCGGGGGGAGTGCGGACGATCCGGCTTAGGACGGAAAAAAGAGTCCCCGCTCGATACCACCCGCTGCGAGGTCCGCCGCGGGTTTTCGCTTGTCTGGACGGAAAGCCCAAGCCGAGGTCGGTAGGTGATGGAGCCTGGAACAGCTAGTGTCCTGAGCCGCCCTTGCGGCCAAAGAAGGAAAGGAAACATGGATCCGAGAAACGGCGCCATCCCCCCGGAGGATACCGGGGCCCTGAAGGTTGGAGAGCTTCCGGAGCTCCACATCGTCTCCCTGGAGGAGATCGTTCTCCACGAAGACCCGGACATGGAGCGGGTCACCAGATTGGTTGACCGCTTCAGCGCGGATGGAATCCTGAAAAACCCGCCCGTGGTGGGTCGGTCTCCGGGGCATCGGCACATTGTGCTGGACGGCGCCAACCGGGTCACCGCTCTCCAAAAGCTTCATTATTCCCATGTTTTGGTTCAGGAGCTCGATCTCTTGGAGTCCGGCCTTCAGCTAGAGGCCTGGCACCACGCTATCGAGCATGTTCCAGGAGCCGACCTTCTCTCTCATGCCGCAGCCGTTCCGGGCGTGACGCTGATGGAGGGAGAAGAACCTCACATCGCCCACCCCTCGGTCCTGGCCCGGCTCCGATTCCCGAAACACGAGAGCATCACCCTGGTGGGAAGTGAAGCTTTGCTGGAGCGGGTCCGGCAGCTCCACGAGATCACGCGAATTTACCACAGGTTTTCCAGCTTCGACCGGGTCAGCTATTCGGGAATGGAACACCTGGTGAGGCACTACAGGAATTTCACCGCCCTCATCTCCTTTCGAAGGTTCACCCTGGAGGACCTCCAGGTCGTCACAGACCAGGATCTGAGGGTGCCCAGTGGAGTTACTCGAGTACTCCTTCCCAAACGGGCGCTCCGCTTCAACCTCCAGCTCGAGATCCTCCGGGCCGGCTTATCCCTGGAGGAAAAGGAGACCTGGCTCCAACAGACCATCAAAGAGAAGGTGGCCGAGAAAGCCATCCGGTTCTACCGCGAGCCCACCTTCTTTTTCGACGAATGACGCATCGAGGCGTGGAACGCAGTTTCCCAAAGGAGGAGAAGGAGAGCCTATGAGTTCCGTGAAGATTTTCCTGAATGAAGGGGAGATGCCCTCGCATTGGTACAACATCCAAGCGGATCTCCCCCAACCCATGCCCCCCGTCATTCACCCGGGGACCAAGCAACCCATCGGACCTGAAGATCTGGCCCCGCTTTTTCCCATGGCCCTCATCGCCCAGGAGGTAAGCCAGGAGAGGTGGATCGAGATTCCCGACGAGGTCCAGGACATCTACAAGATCTGGCGTCCGAGTCCGCTGGTTCGAGCCCGGGGATGGGAAAAGGCATTGGATACCCCGGCCAAGATCTACTACAAGTGGGAGGGCGTGAGCCCAGCCGGAAGCCACAAGCCCAACACGTCCATTCCCCAGGCCTACTACAACAAGGAAGAGGGGGTAACTCGGATCACAACCGAGACCGGTGCCGGTCAGTGGGGGAGCGCACTCTCCCTGGCATGCAATTTCTTCGACATCGAATGCAAGGTGTACATGGTGAGGGTCTCCTACGACCAGAAGCCCTACCGCCGCCTGATGATGGAGTCCTGGGGAGGGGAGTGTGTGCCCAGCCCCTCACCGGATACCAACGCGGGGCGAGCCATCCTCGCTAAGGACCCGGATACCCCGGGGTCCCTCGGGATCGCCATCAGCGAAGCGGTAGAAGATGCCGCCACCCGAGAGGACACCAAGTACTCCCTGGGGAGCGTTCTGAACCATGTCATGCTCCACCAGTCGGTCATCGGGCTGGAAAGCCTGAAGCAGTTCGAGATGGCTGGGGATTACCCCGACGTGGTCATCGGATGCGTCGGTGGCGGATCGAACTTCGCCGGTTTCGCATTCCCGTTTCTCAGGGACAAGATCGTGGAAGGGAAAGACACGAAGGTGGTTGGCGTGGAGCCACAGGCCTGCCCCACACTCACCAGGGGACTCTATCGGTACGACTTCGGGGACACGGCATGTACCACCCCTCTGATCCGGATGCACACCCTGGGGCATGACTTCATTCCACCCCCACTTCACGCCGGAGGCCTTCGGTACCACGGGATGGCACCCAGCGTGAGCCATCTCTATGAGCTGGGGCTCATGGAGGCGAAGGCACACCATCAGACGGCCTGTTTCGAGGCGAACCTGAGCTTTGCCAGGGCCGAAGGGCACTTGATGGCCCCCGAGACATCCCACGCGGTGAAGGAAGCCTACGATGAGGCGATCCGCTGTAAGGAGAGCGGGGAGGCGAAGGTCATCGCATTCAACGCCAGTGGCCACGGGCACTTCGACATGGCCTCGTACGAGAAGTACTTCAGCGGGGAGCTGACGGACTACGCCTATCCTGAAGAGTTGGTCCAGGAGGCGTTGGCCAACCTTCCTGACATGGAGTAGCGGACTCGAGCCTTGCCTCGGCGGGGCGCGTCTGAAGGGGGACCCTCGGTTCGGTGGCTGAACACTCGCCGAACCGGGGGTTCCACCCTTTTGTCATCGGCGTGCGGGTCGCTGCATTCAAGCATTCAGCTGAAGGCCGGAGTCACCCTTCGCCCAGTGATCACAGACCTCCAGATCGCTACAGGTCTGGCAGTTCCGCCGAAGGAATCGGCTCGTCCCCAAAGAGGTCGGTGCTCAGATACTTCTTGTTGTCATCGGAGAACACCGTCGTGACGATCGCGTCGTCCCCCAGCTCCTCAGCCACCATCAACGCCCCAAGAAGGTTCGCACCGGAGGAGATTCCGACCCCGAGTCCTAGCTGAGAAGCCAGGGCCCGGGCCATGAGGATCGAGTCGCCGTCCGACACCCTGATGACCGAATCCAGGAAGTCCAGATCGACGATCTCCGGGATGAACTCGTCCGAGATTCCCTGAATCCGATGGCTTCCCTGAATCCGATGGCTTCCCACCTTGCATCCGGTAGACATGGTGGGAGATTCGCTGGGCTCCAGGGGATGGACAAGAACGGTGCTCTTCTTGGCTCGGAGGTATCTCCCTACCCCCATGGCCGTTCCCCCGGTACCCACCCCGGCCACGAACGCATCGGGTTCCAGGCCTCTGGCTTCCAGCTGGTGCCAGATCTCCGGCCCAGTCGTTAGCTCATGGGCTTCCACGTTGGCGTGGTTGGAGAACTGATGAGGAAGAAAGACCCTCTCCTCCTCCTCGGCCATGGCGTCGGCCTTGGCGATGCTCCCCAGGAAGCCCCCCTCCTCAGCGCTGACCAGCACGACCGACGCTCCGTAGCTACGGATCAGGTCCTTCCTCTCCTGGCTCATCCAGTCGGGCATGAAGATCGTCACCCGATGCCCCAGGGCTTTCCCAATCGCGGAAAACGCGATCCCGGTGTTTCCGGAGGTCGCCTCGGCGATGGTGTATCCCGGCTGGATCTCTTCGGATTGATACGCCCGGCGGAGAACATGAAGAGCCATGCGGTCCTTGATACTACCGGTGAGGTTCGACTGTTCGGCTTTCGCATAGACGGTCCGGGGTTTCCCACGGAAAGTACACTGCACCGCCAGAAGTGGAGTGTTCCCCACCACACGGGTCAGCCCCTTGAGAGCCATCTCGAACGCGAGGTCGTTTACCGTCATCGTTGTCGTCTTCTCAGAATCGGTTGCAGGGGTAGGAACTGCGCGGGAAGATGTCATGCCTTTCCGGCCGGGCGCAACCAAGGCACGATCGGCCGACCCAGCATCGCCCTGAACAGGAATGAAAGTAGCGGTAGGATTGTAGCGAAACGGGGCACCCCTTTGTTCGTTCTGGCTCGCCCCTCGCCCTTTCCCATCAACGGCCCACTGGTCCAGGGCTTCGGGATCGTCCGGCGCCCTCACCCCGATTCCCCTGCAAATAAGCCACTTCCCGCGTTTTCGCCGAGCTCATCCTCCGCCAGGCACCGTCCGTGCAGTCTCGGGTGGGTGGAGTGGTATGCCTTTTTGTCATCTTCATGTCATTCAGGAAACGAGACCTATCATGGAATCACTTCGCTGGAAGTCGATCACCTATCGGATCAGCACGCTTTTGGTGGTCGCAGTTGCAGTCACCGGGTGCGCACACGTGAAACCCGAGGAGCTCGATGCTCGCCTCGCCAGCCTGAGGAACGAGATCAGGGGTGAGATGAGCCAGGGTGACGAGGCCGTCGCCGAGGACGTGGCCACGCTGGATGGCCGGGTAGTCGAGTTGGAGTCCCGGCTCGCGGCTGTGGAACGGGAGCTGACC
>JBDHCH010000178.1:0-8281 GCA_039592115.1 Gemmatimonadota bacterium
TACCCTCCGGACGCTGCAGTTCACTTGTGCAGACCTTCCCTGGGGACAGGCTCCTAGATGATCCTGGCCACCGCCGGCATACGCCGGACGATGGCGATCAGCCCCCAACTCAGGATCAATGTTCCTCCGAACACGAATGTCGCCTTGGCACCTGCCGAGAGGTCGGTGCCCAGGAACCAGTATTGCAGCCAGGTCACGAAGGTGTAGTGGACGACGTAAATGCCGTACGAGTTGCCGGCGAGGCTGTCGAGCGGCCGCAAACGTCGTTTCGCGAAACGGAGGAAGATCGCGGTTGAGCCGATCGAGAGGGCCGCACAGGGGGCTGTGTATGCGAGCCAGTTCAAGAGGGGCGGAACCGTAGCTGTTCTGACCAGCCCGACCGATATGACGAACGAAATCAAGCCCGCGGCCACCCAGGCCCACCAGTTCTTGGCGAGAGGACCGTCGATTCTCAACACGCCGCGGTCGAATCCGTACGCACCCACCGCGGTTCCCACGAGAAAGTACACCAGATAGACCGGGATCCGGCTGGCCTGCGCGACAAATGGCCCGATCCCGATCCACTCCAACGGTCCGAAATGGAGGGCCACGGGCAGGGAGACTAGGGTCGAGACGCCCAGCAGAGTTCCAAAGAATACCATCGGGTTTTCAACCGCCACGGTTGCGCGACCGCTGAGGACACGCCCTAACGGAGCTTCGACTCGGTAGTACGCGACCACCAGGAGATCGAATGCCAACAACAGCCACAGGAACCATAGCGGCCCCGGACTATGGAAGCCGCGACGGAGCATGCCGAGCCAGAGGTCAGTGAAGCCGGAATCCCCCAGGAATACCAGGTTCACCTCCAGCTGGGCTGGGTAGTAGGCCAATGGGATGAGGAGGGGAAGGCCGAGGACGAATGGCACCCCGAGTCTGGTCAGGCGGTCACGCAGGTACTTCCCGGCTCCTTTGCGAGTGAGACTTTTCCAGACGAAGAGGCCGGATATGAAGAACATCAGGGACATGAAGAAGGTATCGTTGAAGCTGGCTATCAGTTCGAACCCTCCCCATCGCTGACTGTCGACGACGGGACTGAAGGTCGCCGTAGGGTCTTCGGGACTGAGGTAGGCGAATGGGTGGTAGGCGAGGATCGCATGATGCCAGAGCACGATCACGACCACACAAGCTCGCAGGTAGTCGAATTCCACCCGCCGCCCATTCGCCGGAGGTGACATGCCCAGAGCCCTTTCCTATCGAAGTATTTCAGCGATTCTGGGGCGCGTCGAAACGATCCTCTCGTAGTCCAACTCGAGTCCAACCGGTCCGAGGGCTGCCCCGAGTCCGTCGTAGATGGGCTTGACCTCCTCGAAGGGAAGGGAAACGGATTCGAAGGCTGTGCGGCCGGCGCCATTCCTGATGTTCTTGTCGGCGCCATTGTCCAGCAGCGCCTCTACGACCTCGGTGTGGCAGAAGAAGGCGGCCGTCATGAGTGCCGTGGAACCTTCATCGTTCCGGATGTTCACATCGGCCCCGGCCTCGATCAAAGCCACCGCCACCGCCGTCCTGCCGAACGCCGTTGCCGTGATGAGGGGGGTTGATCCTCGCCCCGGCTCTCTCGTATTCAGATCCGTGCCGGCGTCGATATGGTACTGGACGGCCTGGAGGTCCCCTATGGCCGCTGCAGTGTGGAGGTCGACGACTGGAGCTTGCCTCTCCCCATCCCCACAACCGACCACCAGGAGGAGCGTAGCGCCGAAGAGTGCTGCCTTTGATGTCTTCATCGGTTCTTCCTTCCGCTCTTGTTATGTACGGCCTGGTTCGACTCGAGCCGGAAAAAAGCCCCTTCCGTGCTCTGCCAGGCATCCACAGTCTCACTCGGATCGGCTTCCGATCCTGGAGTCCTCACTTCTTACTGAAGGAAAAACGGCGGGAGGTTACAGAGCGGGTTCTTCGACGGTGTGGCTCAGTGGCGCACCACCCAGGTTTTCGCCAGTCGATCGGGTAACCCGCGGTTGGGGTGAACGACGGCATGGAACACCGCGGCGAACCAGAACAGGAACAGCACCAAGAAGGCGAAGAAGGTTGTACTCGTGGCCGGGCTCATCAGAGCCACGATCCCCAACGACACAAAAAGAGGAGCCCAGACGGTCGCCCAGCGGACCAGCAGGGTGGATCTTCGGGCGGGCTTTCCCTCGGCGTCGACCAGAGCCAATCTGAAGACCTGGAAACCGACCGAGGTGCGAAACGGTAACAGGAAGAGTTGGACCAGGGCGCTGCCGATAAGCACCAGAATCATCGAGTTCATCATGAACCAGGCTACCGAATCGCCCAGAGCCTCGGGAATCCTGCCTTCCCCCGTGAAGGTCCCGACGAAGACCACGGCCCAGACGAAGAAGGGCATCATGAGGAGCGACCCGGCTCGAATCCCCTTGCCGACCTCCGACGGTCTGCCCAGAAGCCCACGCAGGACACCGGTGAGGAAACTCAGCTTCTCCATCTTTCCCGACTCGAGATTCTGCAGCCAGGGCCGGGCGTGAAGGGGGAGGCTGGTCGGTTCGACGCTGGCGGCGATGGCGTTCAAGAACCGCTGTTGGCCGGACAAATCCCCGACGGCAATCAGGCCGGAAGCGTTCTCTACCCCGGGCCAGGGTTCATCGAGGAGGACCGCTTGCCCCTGCGAGGTGATCCAGACATGGCCAAGGCTCAATTCGGCAGGCAACGTCTGATCCCCCACCGCGGCCCACAGCTCCGACGCAACGTCGTGAAGCCAATGACGCATCGTCGACCAAGGCACAGTCTTCCCGTCTTCCACCAGTTCGGAAAACGGCGTCCCCTGGATCGCCTCGAGGGCATCCCATGTGGCTTCCTCCGTCTCCACCTTCTGCAACCAGCGCAGGCGGCCCGGCCGAGCGACCTCTCGTCGGGCTACAGGTAACTCAACGGACTCCCGTCGTAACAACCAGACCTCCCGTCGAAGCAGGGGATCGGTGGCGAGGAGCCACTTCCCAGGGACCACTTCCTCTTTCACACCGTACGGCCCAAGCGACCTCAGATGCTCGACGGGGATCTCCGGTCGAGTCGCCGACGCCACCCCCGGCCGGACGGTGCCCTTGGGCTTCGTCACCACCCTGGTTCCAGAGGCGATATCCCAAAAGGTGGCATAGCCGTTCTCGGGGCGTGCTCTCAGCGTCAGCAATACCGGGATCCAGGGGCAGATGAAGCTGGCGCCAAAAAAGAGAGCAACCTGGGACCCGGACATCTGGTCGATCGGCGTGCCGGAAAGGGCTGCCATCAATACGGGGATCCGCACGCCCTCTATACAAAGAATGGGGATCATGATCCGGATCAGAGCTCGTCCCACGCCGGGTGGCCGTCCGTCTGTGCGTACAACCCGAAGCCCTTTCAGCCGCTTGCCGGGGCCGGCACCCCAGATTCCCTCGGCGAGGCTGAAGTAGAGGAATCCGAAGGCGAGGAATGTGATGTAGTACCTCGCCGAATAGAGCGTGCGCTCCACAAAGGGTCCCAAATGAAACCCTTCATTTCCGATGGAGAGGATCAGTATCACATAGGGAATCAAGAAGGCGATCAGGTAGTCGACCCAGCCGGATTGGGCGCGAATGGTGAGGGGCGCCGGATCGGGTTCGCTGGAGCTGAAAGGCAATAGTGCGTTGCGTAGCTCCGCGTAGTCTGCGTAGCGCCCGTCACGTTTTTTCGAGAGGCAGCGGGCCACCACCCTCTCGAGGGCAGGTGGCACGTCCCGACGCAACTCCGACAGGGGAGTTGGTTCCTTGTTTACGACGTTTGCGACGACCTGGACAGCGTTGTCTCCCTCGAAGGGCGCTCGGCCGGTGAGTAGCGTGAATAGTGTGGCCCCGACCGAGTAGATATCCCCTCGCAAGTCCAGCGTGTCACCGAGCAACTGCTCGGGGGACGCGAAGGCCGGGGTGCCCATGATCTTCTCGTGGACCGTGACGAAGGTGTCGGTCGTGGCCAGCGTGGAGACAGACAGGCCAAAATCACCCACCTTCACCGATCCGTCCGGGCAGACGAAACAGTTGGACGGCTTGATGTCGCGGTGCAGTACCCCGCCGGCGAATGCGGATTCGAGGCCGGAGATGACATCCAGCACCGCGTCGACCGCCTCTGCAATGGGAAGCGGGCCGCGGTCCCTGAGTCTGTCCTCGAGCGTGCCGCTCCCGGCGATCTCCATTGTGATCACCGGGAGGCCCTCGATTTCCTCGCTTCCGAAGATGTAGAGGCTGTTCGGATGGTTGACACCGGCAGCCAGGCGGCCCTCCCGCAGAAACCGCTTCCGGACGTTCGGCGAATCGAGCTGTTCCCCGAGCATCTTCAGGGCAACACGGCGCCCCGTGGGGAGGTGCTCAGCCTCATAGACGGTGCCCATGCCGCCTCGTCCCAAGAATCCGAGCAACATGTAGTCGCCGAATTCAACCGGGAGGTCCAGCTCACCCTGGGGTAGTCGTGACTCGACCCAATCAGGCGTGGGGATCCCGGCCTGGCTTTCCGGAGGTTCCAGGGCGACCGACAGGAGGCAAGCCGGGCATAGCTGTTCGGTCGAGGCCCGGGGCACATCCGCTCCGCAGCGCCCGCAGGTGTCTTTTGGGGTTCCGTTCATGAATCCGGTTCCGAGACGGTTTCAGAAACACTTTCGTGCACGGTACCAGCCGAGACGCCCGGATGTTCTCATCGCCGTCTCAGCACCGCCACCAAATGCTGCAATTCGTCGTCGAGGTCAGCTTCGTTTCCCACCGTCTCGGCGATGGTGCCACGAAGGAGGTCCCGGAAGCGTTTGCGCAATCTGTGTACAGCCACCTTGACCGCACCTTCGCTCATACCCAGTCGCGCGGCGATTGCCTCCCGAGACTCCACCTCATCCCCGGTAAGGGTGCCTTTGAGCGCTTCGAACCGTTCGCCTTTTCCGGTCTTCTCCATCTCCTCGCGCAGGGCATCCAGCGCTCCAGCGATGATCTCCAGTGCCCACTCCCGATCGAAGATGAGTTCGGGACTTTCCAGCGGGTCCGATGCGCCAGCAAACCGGGCTTCCGCATCGAGGGCATCCCATTCGATGAATTGCACCAGGCCCCCTCGCTTCTGCGTTTGGGCACGATGCCATTGGTTGGCAAGGAAGTGCTTCATCGCACCCAACAAGTAGGAGCGGAACCGGCCCCGCTCGCGATCCGCAGAGGCGAACCCTCCCGATTCGATTAACTGTGCGAAGAAGGTTTGTGTGAGGTCCTGGGCGTCGGCCGCCGTGTGGCCGCGGTTCCGCACGAAAGCATAGAGGGGATACCAGTAGGCCCGGCAGAGCTCCTCGAGCGCTTCGCGCGCGTGGGCTCGATTCGCCTCGCCGGGCTTGGCCTCGCATACCAGGCTCCAGTGAGTCGTGGCGAATCGTCCAGGGCCGGATGGGTCTTTCGGGTGCATACTTTCAACAATACCGAGCTACCGCCGGGGGTACCAGTGACGCCCGGGCGGGAAGGCCGTGGGCCCTTCCAAAGGAAACCACGCCGGACCCCACACCAACGGATGGGCCGGAACCTGACTCGGGAGACGCTGGCCCAGAAGCCGAACCAAGGAATGACCCACCTCCAAACCTCAAATCGATCCGCGGCGTTGGTGCATGGCTCCGGCACCGAATGCATCTTGAGGGCCTCGCACCCTCAACCCGGAGTCATCCTCGATGCGGTATCCGAAGCGCACTCAGTACAAGTACGCCAAGTCGCAGTATCGGGTGCGGAACTGGAATGAATACGAGGCTGGGCTCCAGAGGCGGGGCGCTCTCACAGTCTGGCTCTCCGAAACTGCGCTGGAGGCCTGGCGGGCTCCGGCCACAGGGAGGCCCGGCGGCCAACGCACCTATTCGGACCTGGCCATCGAGGCTGCACTGACTGTCCGCATGGTCTTCCACCTCCCTCTCCGCCAGACCGAGGGGTTCCTCCGGTCGCTGGCTGAGCTCCTTGGGCTTGGGCTCCCCATCCCCGATCACACGACTCTCTCCAGACGGCTCAAACGGCTCGGTCACTTCCAGTCCAGAGAGCCGGCCGCGGACAAACCGATCCACCTGCTCATCGACAGCACGGGGTTGCGGATCCACGTTGGCCACCTGCGAAAGCCACCGAAGAGAAGGGTTTGGCGGAAGCTTCACGTGGCGGTCGACGCAGACACCGGCGAGGTCCTGGCGTCGGAGGTGACAAACCGACGCACCGCTGACTGCGTGCGAGTGCCTGAGCTCCCGGACCAGATCGACGGCGAGGTGGCCTCCCTTACAGCGGACGGAGCCTACGATGCGGTAGGGGTATACGAGGCTGCCCAAAGGAAGGGAAACGGAAATCGGGTGAAGGTGCTCATCCCACCGGGCCGGGGTACTCAACCGTCTTCGATCCGGTCACCTGGGCAGCGGGAAAGAAACCGGAACGTCCGGTCGATGCGAAAGCTCGGGCGGAGGGAATGGTACGCCAGCTCAGGATATGGCAGGCGGAGCCTGGTGGAGAACGCCGTGTTCCGGTACAAGACCATCTTCGGTCAGAGGATGAGAAGCCGATCTCTCGGGAGCCAGCGAGCCGAGGTCAGGCTCGCCTGCAAGATCCTCAACACGATGACCGGCCTCGGAATGCCTGACAGTGTCAAAGGGGAGTGAGACTGGCCCGGGGGGAGGGGGGGATCTGCGCTCAGCTCCGAGCCATGCAACAACGCCTGCCGGAGCCGTCGGGGCGGCTTGAGACTGTGTCCTAGTTCTCCCGGCGTTTGCGCGTCGATCAGAGTTGAGAACAGCCCCGAGCGATGCGCAAACGCCAGGTTCCAACCTCTCAGGATCGGGAATCCTGGAAGAAGGTTGAGGAGATGGCCTCTGGCTTCACCTACCGAATTCCATTCGAGCCCCGACCAGGAAGGCTCGTCCCGGCCCTCGAAATCCGAACACTCCCTCGTAGGTCTCGTCCAGCAGGTTTTCGCCCCGAAAGGTGAGGTCCAGGCCCGGGCGCCCGCCGTTGGGCCGAAGCAGGTTCAAATCCAAACCCATACCCAAGAGGGAGTAGGCCGGAAGCTCCACCACAGAGGCGGGCCAAGCGGAGAAATCCCGATCCGAACGGGCGCCGGTCCATCGGAGGCCTCCGCTGAGCGTCCCCCGGGGAAGGCGGTAGGCGATGGCAACAGCCCCTTGGTGTTGAGGCCGTCTGATCAGGCGTTCCCCCTCCACGAAGACGGCTCCCTCCCCTTCATCGAATCCTGAGTCCAACACCTGGGTATCCAGATAGGTGTAGCTCCCCGAGAGGGTCAGGGCACCAACTGGGGCACTGACCACCGCCTCGATACCTCGGGCCTGGGCTTCGGCTACGTTGAAAAAATTCGGATCGCCAGGGTTTGGCACTGAGAAAGTGTACTGGATCAGATCCTTCAAGGACTGATGAAACCAGGTGACGGATGCCGTCGAACCGCTCTCACCCAATCTCTTGTTTACGCCAACCTCCCACACCAAGGACCTCTCGGGTTCGAGATCCGGGTTTCCAACACTGAATCCCGTAGATGAGGTTTCAAGAAAAGTCGGCTCCTTCAGCCCTTTCCCCATATTGGCCCTAAACACCATCCTCTCGGACGAAACCGTATAGGAAAGTCCCGCCTGGTAGGTGAAAAAGCCCCCGTACTGTTCGTTGTCGTCTTGGCGGATCCCGATGTTCCAGGCCAGCCCAGCCCCCTCCGACCCGAAATGGGCGTAATATCCTCGGTTCCATCTTTCGTAGGAGTCCTCTCCTTCAGACGGCCCCCATTGACTGAAGGATTCGGACCTGGAATCCTGTTGCTCTTGTTCCAACTCGAACCCGAAAGAAAGGACGGATCCGGACCAAGGAGTCAGGTTCATCCTGAAGTCACCGGCGTTACGCTGGAAGGCGTCTTGGCCGGCGAAACCATAATATCCCAGCGTATCGGCGGGTCCATCGGACCGATCGTCAGTTCCTCCGTCCCAGTGGTATGTCCTCAGTGACGCCAGGATTTCGACGCGGTCGGAGACCATCCGTCCCGCCTCGGCATGGATGCCCCATTCCTCGCCAAAAGTGAAGGCGTTCTGGTCGACGACGTTCCCGGCGTTGTCGGTGGGGAAGTGGAAGGTCCTGTCCGAATAACGACCTGCCAGCTCGAGCCTGGTGCGTTGATCAGGGCTGGCGAAAACCTTCCCTGAGGCCGCGGTGTTTTCGAATTCGTTGTTGAATTCCAAGATCCCGTCCGTCGATTCCCGGGAAAGGGACAGAGCGTAGCCGGACGTGTCCGTTCCGCCCTGTATCTCTGC